>JAKEFM010000115.1 GCA_022616055.1 Planctomycetota bacterium | reverse complement strand
CCCGGCTTCCTCGCGGGGAGCCTCTTCCTCCCCGGCTCGGCCGGCGTGCTGGCCCTGTATCCGACGGCGACGACGGTCGCCCTGCTCCCCTTCTCCGCCACGCTTGGAGCGGGGCTCAACTGTCACGTTCCGGCCCCCGCCGCGTGTGGCGCGACGGGCCTCCCGAGCGTGTTCGCGAATCTGCAGGCGACGACGGCGACGATCCTCGTCCCGCCGGGCCTGGCGGGCCAGATCGTCCACGCGGCCGCCTTCTACCTGAACCTCACGACGCTGACCCTCGACGAGGGGTCGAACACAGTCGAGCTCCTCTTCCTCTGATCGCGCGGGGCGTCCCGGCTACGCCGGGGCCGCCCACACGCTCGCGCTGTCGCAGGCGATCGCCCCTTCGAGGCGCTGGCCCGCCTGGAGTTGGACTCCCTCCCAGACGACGGCGCGGTCGAGGACGGCGTCGCGGGGGACGAGGGCCCCCGACTCGATCGCGACGAACTTCCCCAGACGGGCCCCGGGCTCGACGACCGAGCCGGGCGCGATCCATTGCGCGACGGGACGCAGGATGCGCCCCGGCGCCCCGGCGGCGAGGGAGCGCGCGTCGGCGAGGATCCCCTTCGGCAGGCCGCCGCGGAGCACCGCGATGACCGTGGCGAGGTAGTCCTCGGGCCGGCCGAGGTGTCCGAAGAGGCGGCTCGTGAGGACGGCGTGCAGGCGCTCCCCCTCGAGGAGGGCGGGAAGGAGGCCGTGGCGCGCGAAGTCGGGCTGCGGGCCGGCCGCCTCGAGCCGGTCGAGGAGGCGGGGCTCGACGACGGCGGCGCTCGCGTAGACGAAGGCGCGCGCGCCGGCCCGCGGGGAGGCGGTCCGGGGGACGTGGGCGAGGATCCGCCCGTCGGGGCGGACCGCGAAGCCGCCAAAGACGGAGTGGGGGGCGGTCGTCGAGAGGAGGAGCGTCGCCAGGCCGCCGCGCCGGCGGTGAGCGGCGTGGGCGCGCAGGAGGGAGCGGAGGTCCTCCCCGAGGACGACGTCGGCGTTGCGGACGAGGATCGGGGAGCGGCCGAGGAAGGCGCGGGCGTTCAGGAGGCCGCCGCCCGTCCCGAGGAGGCGCTCCTCGCGGAAGGCCCGGACGGCGACGCCGCGCGCGGCGAGGGCCGAGAGGGCGCGCTCGACTTCCCCCGCGTGGTGGTGGAGGTTGATGCCGATCTCGCGGAGCCCGGCCGCGCGGAGGGAGGCGAGGTGGAGGTGGAGGGCGCCGACCCCCGCGACGGGGAAGAGGACCTTCGGCCGGAAGTCGGTGAGGGGCCGGGCCCGGGTGCCGAGGCCCGCGGCGAGGAGGAAGGCCCTCGGGGTCTCGCCTCGCATCAGGCGAAGGCCGCGTGTCCCGCGGCGAGGAGGGAGTGGAGGGGGGCCAGCTCGGGCCGGGCGCGCAGGAGGAGGACGGCGTCGCCGATGGACTTCGGGACGTAGTCGAGGAAGCGGGGCTTCCCCTTCACGCGCGCGAGGTAGCCGAAGGAGCCGAGCGCCTTGAGGACGCGCTGGAGGGCCGTGCGCTCGAAGGCGGCGCGGGCTCCGTCGGCGTCGGCGAAGGAGGGGGAGGCCTCCTCGTAGCGGCGGAAGAGCTCCTGAACGAAGTCGGGATCGAGCCGGACGTAGCCGTCGAAGAGGAGGGAGGCGAGGTCGTAGTGGGGGGGGCCGAAGCGCGCGTCCTGGAAGTCGACGAGGCCGAATCCCCCGTCGGGGAGGACGAGGAGGTTCCTCGCGTGGAAGTCGCGGTGGGCGAACCGGAGCGGGAGGTCCGCCACGCTCTCGGCGAGGGCCCGGGCCTCGCTCCGGAAGGCGGCGATCTCCTCGTCCGTCGGCCGGGCGCCGAGGTGCCCCCTCCAGAGGTGCTCCTCGAAGACGCGCAGCTCCCGCTCGAAGGTCGCCGCGTCGAACCGCCGCCGCAGGGCGAGGGGCGCTCCGGGATCGGGCTTGAGCCGGCGGGGGAGGTGGCGCTGCATCGCCAGGATCCCGTCGACGAGGTCGCGGTAGATGTCGGCGACGACGCTCCCCCGCCCGCCGACCGGCGAGACGGGGCGGGCCGCTTCCTCGAGCAGGAGGTCGCCGAAGTCCTCCTCGACGACGAGGCCCGCTCGCTCGTCCTCGGCGTAGATCTCCGGGGTCGGGACGCCGACCTCGCGAAGGAGCCGGGCGGTCTCGACGAAGGGGGCCTCGACGCCGCGCACCAGGATCGCCGTGGCGGGGGAACTCCCCCTCGGGAACCGGATCCGGAAGAAGGCGCGGTCGGAGGCGTCCCCGGCGAGCCTCTCGCAGGCGAGCGACTCCTCGCGCGCGAGGGCGAGGGCGCTCGACGCGTCGGCGGGGACGGTCCCCGCCGGGAGGGGATTCACGGACGATCGCGCGGATCGGTCCAAGGGGGGGGGCGTAGGCTCGAGGCGATCGCGGCGGACGCCGGGCGCCGCCGGGAGGGCGGATTTAGGAGGCCCCTCCGACCGCACGCAAGGGGGAAGTGACTTCCCGCGTAGTCTCACCTAGACTCGTCCCGGCGCCCTCCATGCGCGCGCTCCTTCCGGCCCTCTTCGCGACCCTCCTCCCGCCCCTGCAGGGGGACGACACCGTCGCCGACTTCCGGAAGTTCTGGCCAACCCTGAAGGACACGGCGAGCCGCGCGGAGGCCGTGCGGGACCTCGAGGGGATCCAGTCGGCCGAGGTCCTCGAGGCGACCCTCCCGATCCTCGTCGAGAAGGGGACGGAGGCCGAGGTCCGGGACGCGATCGTGAAGGTCTACGGGAAGCTCGAGGGGAAGGAGTGCATCGATCGGCTGGCGTTCATCGCGGTCGAGAAGAACAAGTCGAAGGAGCCCTTCGCGAAGTCCCCCCTCGCCCGGGAGGCGACGGTGCGCGCGCTCGGGATGGGCAAGCGGACCGGGGGGATCGCCGCGGTCGTCGCGGCGGCCTCCGACCCGCAGGAGGAGGTCCGGATCGCCTCGGCCGAGGCGCTCGGGAAGATCGGGACCTCGGAGGGGGTCCCCGCGCTCACGAAGCTCGCCGCGGACAAGGAGCCGGGGGTCCGGCGTGCGGTCGCCGACGCGCTGGGGGCGATCGCGGATCCGGACGGGAACCCCGCCGCCGTCCGCCTCCTCGAGGACCGCGAGTGGCCGGTGCGCGCCTCGGCGATCGCCGCCGTCGCGCGCCTGCGGACGAGGGAGGCGATCCCGATCCTGATCGAGAAGCTGAAGGGGGAGGAGGGGAGGCTCGTCGACGACGCCGCGCGCTCGCTGAAGAGCCTGACCGCCACCGACTTCGGGGCCGACTACGACCTCTGGAAGAAGTGGTGGGACCGTCTCGGCGCGGTCTTCGTCCCCCCGACCCTCGAGGAGATGGCGAAGCTCGAGGAGAAGCGGATCGAGTCCTCCGCGCAGTACGGGGCCCGCAAGGACGTCGTCAAGTACCACAACATCCAGACCCCCTCGAAGAGGATCCTCTTCATCGTCGACATCTCGGGCTCGATGGAGGACTTCGTCGTCGAGCGGGAGCGGTTCAAGGAGCGGGGCTTCACGAAGTTCCGCAAGATCGACATCGTGCGGGAGGAGCTGGCGCGGACGATCCGCAACCTCGAGCCGCACGTCCAGTTCAACATCCTCGCCTTCGCGACGAAGGTGAAGCCCTGGCGCAAGTGGCTCGTCCCCGCGAACTCGCTCCACAAGATGTCCGCCGCGGACTGGGCCGATTCGCTGGAGCCGATCGGGGGGAGCTCGAGCGAGGGGCTCGCGACGGCGGGGCTCCTCGCCTCGGCGAGCCTCGAGGAGGGGAGGACGAACACCTACGCCGCGCTCCTCGCCGGGCTCGGCGTGACCGGGCCGAGCGACCCGGCCATCGACGAGCCCTCCCCGTTCGACACCGTCTTCTTCCTCTCCGACGGCCGGCCGAGCGTGGGGGAGTTCGTCGACACGGACGACATCCTGGCCGTCCTGACCGACATCAACCGGCGCCGCAAGATCGTCCTCCACGTGCTGGCGATCGGGGAGTTCCAGAGGGGGTGGATGGAGCGCCTGGCGAGGGAGAACGGGGGGCAGTTCGTGGACCTGGGGCGATAGGCTGGCTTGACCCACCCCCCCCGATCGAGTACACAGGAGGGCCGCGCCAGGGCGTTGCCCGCGAGCCCTTGCGAACGGGGCGTGGCTCAGCTTGGCTAGAGCGCAGCGTTCGGGACGCTGAGGTCGCTGGTTCAAATCCAGTCGCCCCGACCAGCCGGCGGTCCGCCGCGCCTCCCGCGGGCAGCCGACCGCCCTTCCCGCTCGCCCGCCCGGGCCGGACGCCCTCCGGCGGATCCGCCCGGCGGTCGCCCGTAGAACGCGGGTCCCGGGGCGTTCCCCGGGGGAGTTCGTCCGCCGCCTCTCCGGCGGCGCGGAGGTTCGTTCGTGCAAAAGCCTCGTCACCGTCCGTTCCGCAGGCGCCGGCGCGGCTTCCGCGGCGGCGGGCCCGGCGGCCCCGGCGGCCGTCCACCCCACTTCCACCGGCACCACCGGGGCGGGGGAGGGGGGGGAGAGGTCGCGCTCGTCGAGGGGGCCGCGCCCCCCCTCGCGGGGGGAGAGCTCGTCAGCGGGATGCTCGAGGTCCTCCCCGAGGGCTTCGGGCTGCTCCGCTGGCAGCGCTACAACTTCCTCCCGACCGACCGGGACCTCTTCGTCCCGAACCAGCTGGTCCGGCGCTGGAACCTCCGCGACGGATCCGACGTCGAGGGCCGGGTCGGCCCGCCCCGGCGTCCCGGCCAGAAGGCGACGCTCCTCGAGGTCACCCGCGTCGACGGCCTCGACCCGGAGTCCGCCCGGGACTGCCTCGACTTCAAGAGGCTCACCTCGATCGACCCCGACTTCCAGTACGAGCTCGGGGACGCGCCCCTCCCGGCCGACGGGGAGGGGGAGGACGACGGGGACGTGTCCCTGCGCGTGCTCGACCTCCTCACCCCGATCGGCCGGGGACAGCGCGGCCTCGTCGTCTCCCCCCCCCGGGCGGGCAAGACGATCCTCCTCCAGAAGATCGCCCAGGCGATGGAGCGGAAGTACCCCGACGTCCACCTGATGGTCCTCCTCGTCGACGAGCGCCCGGAGGAGGGGACCTACTGGCGGCGGGCGACGAAGGGGGAGGTCTTCCTCTCGACCCTCGACCAGCCGACGAAGAACCACATCGCGATCGCGGAGGCGGTCTGGCGGCGGGCGCGCCACCTCGTCGAGCGGGGCAAGGAGGTGATGCTCCTCCTCGACTCGATCACGCGGCTCGCCCGCGCCTACAACCACGAGGTGAACTCGGGCCGGATCATGTCGGGCGGGATCGACGCCCGGACGATGGAGCGGCCGAAGCAGATGTTCGGCTCGGCCCGCAACACGGAGGAGGGGGGCGCCCTGACGATCCTCGGCACCGCCCTCGTCGACACCGGCAGCCGCATGGACCAAGTGATCTACGAGGAGTTCAAGGGGACGGGGAACATGGAGCTCCACCTCTCCCGCCCCCTCGCCGACCGGCGGATCTTCCCCGCCTTCGACATCTCCATGTCGGGGACCCGCAAGGAGGAGAAACTCCTCTCCTCGACGAGGCTCCGCCGGGTCGCCACCCTCCGGAGGGTCCTCAACCGGCTGAAGCCGATCGAGGCGATGGAGCTCCTGATCCAGAAGCTCGGCAAGAGCAAGACGAACGACGAGTTCCTGAAGGCCTTCGAGCTGGCCGACGTCGCCTGAGCCCCCAACGCCGGGGCGCTCCGCCCCGTACAGGGGACGCATTGACCGGCGGGGGTCCGGTTCTTGAGAATCCCCCGCCCACCGGGGTTTCCCGGCGGTCGAGCCCCCGCCGATGATCCGCGTCCAGGGACTGACGAAGCATTACGGGCCGGTCGTCGCCCTCGAGGGGGTCTCCTTCGAGATCGGGCGGGGGGAGGTCGTCGGTTTCCTCGGCCCGAACGGGGCCGGGAAGACGACGACGATGAAGATCCTCACCGGCTACCTCCACCCCGACCGCGGCGGGGCGGAGGTGGCGGGGCACTCCGTCCTCCGGGAGCCCCTCTCCGTGAAGCGCCAGATCGGCTACCTCCCGGAGAGCACCCCCCTCTACGCGGAGATGCGGGTCGACCACTACCTCGACTTCGCCGGGGCCGTCCGGGGGATCGCGGCGGCGGGGCGGAAGGGGGCCCTCGACCGCGTCGTCGGGGCCTGCGCGCTCGAGGGGGTGATGAAGAAGCAGGTCGGCGAGCTCTCCCGCGGCTACCGCCAGCGGGTCGGCCTCGCCCAGGCGCTCCTGCACGACCCCCCGATCCTCATCCTCGACGAGCCGACCTCGGGCCTCGACCCGAACCAGATCGTCGAGATCCGGGGGCTGATCGCGCGGCTCGGCCGGGAGAAGACGATCCTCCTCTCGACCCACATCCTCCCGGAGGTCCGGGAGACCTGCCGCCGCGTCCTGATCATCCACCGCGGCCGGATCGTGGCGGACGGGACCCCCGACAGCCTCGCGGCCGGGCAGCGCGACGAGACGACGCTCTACGTCACGGTCCGCGGCGCGGGCGCGGCCGGCGTCCTCTCCGGCGTCCCCGGCGTCCGGAGGGTCGAGCCCCTCGGGACGGAGGACGGGCGGGAGCGCCTGCGCCTGCGCGTCGCCTCCGATGCCCCGGTCGAGGAGGCGGTCTTCGACGCCGCGGTCGCGCGCGGGTGGAAGGTCCTCGAGATGCGCCGCGAGACGGCCACCCTCGAGGACGTGTTCCGGCGCCTGACGACGGAGTCCTAGCGTGGCCCGCTCCCTCGTCCTCGCCCGCCGCGAACTGCGCGCCTACTTCGATTCGCCGATCGCCTACATCTTCCTCGTCGTCTTCCTCGCCCTCTCCTCCTACTTCTTCTTCTTCCAGATCCAGGGCTTCTTCCTCGTCGGCCAGGCGACGATGCGGATCTACTTCGAGATCCTCCCCTATCTCCTCCTCTTCGTCGTCCCCGCCCTGACGATGCGGCTGTGGGCGGAGGAGCGCCGGGCGGGGACCGAGGAGCTCCTCCTCACCTTTCCCGTGCGCCCGTTCGAGATCGTCGCCGGGAAGTTCCTCGCCGCCTTCGCCCTCGTCGCGCTCACCCTCCTCCTCTCCCTCCCCCTCGCCTTCCAGGTCGCCGCGCTCGGCCCCCTCGACTGGGGCCCCGTCGTCGGCGGGCTCCTCGGCGGCGCCCTCCTCGGCGCCTCCTACCTCGCCTTCGGGATGTTCGTCTCGAGCCTCACCCGCAACCAGATCGTCGCCTTCATCCTCACCCTCGTCGGGCTCCTCTTCTTCGTCTCCGTCGGGAGCACCCCCGTCCTCGCCCGCGCCCCCGCCGGGCTCGCCCCCTTCCTCGAGGCGCTCGACCTCGAGACCCACTTCAAGGCGATCGCGCGGGGCGTCCTCGACCTGCGCGACCTCTTCTTCTACCTGACGTTCATCGGCTTCTTCCTCTACCTCAACGCGGCGGCCCTCGCCTGGAGGCGCTGGCGGTGAGCGCGTCCCCGAAGAGCTTCTTCACGCGGAACGCCGTCCTCACGGTCGCGCTCCTCCTCGGGATCCTCGTCGAGGCGAACCTCCTCGCCCGCCGCCTCCTCGTCCGGCGGGCCGACCTGACCCAGGACAAGGAGTACACGCTCGACGAGGCGAGCCGCCGGCTCGTCGGGGGGCTCAAGGACCGGCTCGTCATCACCGCCTACTTCACCCCGCGGGACAAGGTCCCGGGCCACTTCGTCCCCGCCTGGAGACGGGTCGCCGACCTCCTCGAGGAGTACCGGGCCTTCGGGGGCGGGCGCGTCGTGGTCGAGTTCGTCGACCCGGCCCAGGAGAGCGAGGCGCGCGACAAGGCGCAGAGGATGGGGGTCGTCCCCTTTCCCGTCACGGTGCTCGAGCGCGAGCAGGTCTCCCAGCAGGCGATCTACATGGGGATCGTGATGCGCTACGAGGAGCGGAACAAGACGATCCCGATGATCCGCCCCGCGGAGGTCGCCTCGATCGAGTACCAGGTCACGACGGCGGTGAAGTCCCTCGTCGCGGAGCGCAACCCGAGGGTCGCCTTCTTCTCCCGGGAGCCGGACAAGCCCCCGAAGATGAAGGGGTTCGACCTCCCGACCCCCCCCGAGCGGATCTACCAGGTCGTGCGGGACGCCCTCGCGGAGCGCGTCGAGGTGCTCGACGTCAAGCTCAAGCGGGACCTCGTCCCGGCGGACGTCGACGTCCTCGTCTGCCCGCGGCCGACGGAGGTGACCGCGCACGAGAAGTTCGCGATCGACCAGTTCGTGATGCGCGGCGGCCGGCTCCTCGTCCTCCTCGACCGGGCCGACTACCCCATGGCCGAGAACCTCCGCCGCAAGGAGATCCCGCTCGGCTTCGAGGATCTCCTCGAGCACTGGGGGATCCGCGTCCCGAACGCCCTGATCGTCGAGAGCGCCCAGGCGTCCGGAATGATGCAGAGGCCGCAGCGCGTGAAGATCGGGGCGGGGGAGTTCACCGTCCAGGGGGCGATCCCCTACCCCTTCTGGCCGAGGGCGACCGGCGAGGGGCAGGGCTTCTCGAAGGACAACCCGGCGACCGCCCGGCTGGGCGAGGCGATCTTCCTCTGGGTGAACCCGGTCGAGGCGATCCCCGAGCGCCTCGCCGCGGCGGGCCTCTCCTCCGAGTGGCTGCTGCGCTCCTCGCCCCGCTCCTGGCGGACGGGGAAGGTCGACCAGGTCTATCCCGACGATCGGACCCTCGGCGCCCTCGAGCTCGAGCTCGTGAAGGAGAAGCCGGCGCCGAGCACCTTCGCGATCGCGGTCTCCGGCTCGTTCCCCTCCTTCTTCGAGGGGAAAGAGGCCCCGCCGCCCGAGAAGGAGCGACCCACGGACAAGGACCCGGAGACGCGCCCCGCCCCCCCGATCCTGACGAAGGGGGTCGACACGCGGGTCGTCGTCGTCGGGGACTCCGACTTCGCCGCGACCTACGTCCTCGGCACCCGGGCGCCCGCTCAGAGCAAGAACTTCCTCCTCCTCGCGAACCTCGTCGACTGGCTCGCCCTCGACCCCGACCTGATCGCGATCCGCTCGCGCGGGACCCGCGAACGGCCGCTCACCGCGCTGAGCGAACGCCGGGAGCGCTACCGCGAGGAGGTCGGCATCCGGCCCGGGGCGGACCTCTCGGGGCTGACGAAGGAGGACTACCAGGCGAAGCTCGACCAGGCCGAGGAGCGCCTCCAGGCCTTCAAGGACCGCGTCAAGTACACCCACCTCCTCGGACTCCCCCTCGCCGTCGTCCTCTTCGGCGTCCTCCGGACGGTGCTCCGGGCGCGCGAGAAGCGCGCCTACCTCAACCGCTTCGCGGGCGCGGCGGCCTCGAAGTCCCGCGCGCCCGCCCCGACCGGGGGGACCCCGTGAACCGGCTGAACACGATCCTCCTCGCGATCTTCGTCGCGCTGACCGCGGCGGTCCTCGCCGTCGAGAAGCCCTTCGCGGGGGACGCCTACGAGAAGGCGAGGCGGCGCGAGCACCCCCTCTTCCCCGGATTCGACGCGACCCTCGCCGCGAGGCTCGAGATCCGCTCGAAGGAGAAGGGGGTCGAGATCGAGCGCGCCCCGGACGGCTCCTGGGTCGTGCCGGCCGCCTTCGGCTACCGCGCGAAGATGCAGGGGGACGACTCGGTCCCGGGCTTCTTCGACCGGATCCTCCGGATGAAGGGGCGGGAGCCGATCTCGGACAACCCCGCGAGCCACGACCGGTTCAACGTGGGGGAGTCCGGGATCCTCATCCGCGTCTCCGACGCCAGCGGCGCCCCGCTCATCGAGTTCCGCCAGGGGCGCTTCGACATCAACCCGAACGACCCCGACTTCGAGCGGAAGTTCACCTTCGCCTCCTTCGTCCGGCGGACCGACTCGAACGAGGTCTACCTCGTCGACGAGTTCTTCCCGATGGGGCTCTCCGCCTCCGAGTGGATCGACACCTCCTTCGTCCGCTTCGAGCCCTCGAGCGCGACGGAGTTCTCGATCGAGGGGCCCCTCGTCGGGGCGCGGGTCCACCTCGTCCGGCAGGGGGAGACCTGGTCCATCGCGGGGCCGGAGGGGGGGCCCGCGAAGAAGGAGGCGGCCGACGCCTGGCTCCAGGCCCTCGGACTCATCTCCTCCTTCAAGGAGGTCGCCGGGAAGGGGGAGGACCTGGCGAAATTCGGTCTGGCGAACCCCGAGTTGATCGTCCGGGCGAAGACTGTCGACGGGACGGAGCACTCCGCCGTCTTCGCGAAGGGCCCGGACGCGAAGACCTTCTACGCCGCGAAGGGGGCGGACGACCCCTGGGTCTTCGTCGTGCCCGACTGGACGGTCGACAACCTGAAGAAGAAGGTCGAGGACTTCAGGGAGGCGCCCGCCTCGGTGCCGGCCTCCGTCCCGGCCGAGCCCGGCGCCGCGACGCAGCCGCGCTAGGCGAGCCCCGCCGCGCCTCCTCGGCGAGGAAGTAGCGCGCGAGGGCGACGATCGAGAACCCCTCCCGGATCTCGCCTCCCCGGATCATCCGCCGCACCTCCTCGGCTCCGAAGGTGTGCACCTCGATCGACTCGGTCCGCTCGTGCCTCGTGCGGGAATGGACGAGGTCGCGGGCGACGAAGGTGTAGGCGCGGTGGGAGGAGATCCCGGCGAGGGGGAAGTAGGGCCGACCTCCTTCGAGCCGCCGCGGCCGCCAGCCCGACTCCTCCTCGCATTCCCGCCGCGCCGCCTGGCGGGCGCTCTCCCCGCGGTGGATCCTCCCGGCGGGGACCTCCCAGAGGGAGCGGCGGGGGGCGTAGCGGTACTGCTTGAGGAGGACGATCCGCCCGTCGTCGAGGACGGGGACGACGATGGCGGCGTCGGGGATCTCGATCACGTGGTGGACCCCCCGCCCTCCCCCGGGGAAGGCGACCCGGTCGCGCCGCAGGGCGCAGTGGACGCTCTCGTAGAGGCGCTCGATCCCGAGGGTCCGGTAGGGGCCCGCCACGGGGGGCGGGATTGTACGGGCCCCACCCTCAAGGGCCGGGCTCCGGAATCCGAAAAGGGGGCCATCTCCTCCTTCTTGGGGCCGGGGGTCTTGCGGGTGTCTGCGAGCCTCCGGCCCTTTTGTTTTCACCGGGTCCGGGAGCGTGCCGTCGACCCGGATCGGCCCGGCCGGTAGGTTCGGGTCCGTGGATCCGGCAGGGGAGTTCCTCCGGGCGCTTGCGAGGGCTCGCGGTCGGGCGCGCTTTCTCGCCCTCGTCGAGTCCCTCCCGCTGGCGGCGTCCGCGGTTGCCGCCGGGGCCGCGCTCGCCCTCGCGATCGGGCTGCCCGCATTCTCGTCGGCGTCCGCGGCGCTCCTAGTCTTCCTCGTCGCTCTCCTCCGCGCTCCCGTGTCTCCGCGCCGGCTCGACGGCCGGCTCTCCCTCGGCGGCGGGATCGCCTGTGCCGCGGAGGTCGCTCGCCGCGGACCTTCGGGCGGAATCGAGCGCCTCCTCCTCCTCGAGGCGACCCGGGCGCTCCCCGGCCTCCTTCCCCTCCCGCCGCGACAGCCGGGCGCGGTTCCCCGGGTGTTCGCCATCGTCGCGGCCTCGCTCCTCGCTTCGCTGGGGGCGTCGGCGCCGATCCACCGAGACCCCGTCGTGGAAGCCGGACGGATACCCTCCGACGCGATCGTGATCGTGAGGGTCGAGGGTTCCGGGACGGAGGAGGCGTCCGCCGCGCGCGGAACGACCGGCGAACGATCCAAGGGGACGCCCGACGGCGCGGAGCCCCCGCAGTCCATCCCCACGAGAGGGGAGGAGGTCGCGGGGGCCGGCCGCACTCCGGGCCCTCGGGGGGGCGGGTCGGGAAGTCGACCGTCGGAGCAGGGGGAGAAGCCGGAGCCGGGGGAACGAACTCCGAAGCCCGTGCCGATCGAGCCGGAGGCCGGGCCTCGCCGGTCGCGGGAGGCCTTCGTCTACGAGTTCGAGGGTGAGGCGGGTGCCCGGGGAAGTCCGCGGCGCCAGCCGCTGCGGGACGCCGCGCCGCGCGCGAAGGAGCGCGCGACCGGTGCGCTCCGCCGGTCTCTCGCGACGCCGGCAGAGGCCGCGTTCGCGGGGCGCTACTTCGAGCGGATCGCCCCGTGATACCGGTCGCCGAACTCCTCGACCCGTCGTTCCTCGCGCTCCTCGCGCGGATCGCCCGGCGCGCGAAGGGGGACTTCGCGCGGGGGAGCCGCCCGGGCGGGAGGGGCACGCTTCCCCGGGGCGGGTCCTCCTTCCGCGAGCACCGGCGCTACACGCCGGGGGACGAGCCGCGCGCGATCGACTGGAACGTCCTCGCGCGCCTGGGAGAACCGTTCATCAAGGTCTTCGAGTCGGAGGAGACCGGGTCCCTGGGGATCGTCCTCGACGCTTCCCCGTCGATGGGAGTGGGGGGGGTCCTCGACCTCGCCGTCCGCATCTCCGCGGCCCTCGGCTACCTGGTCCTCGAGCGCCCCGGGGGCGTGGTCGGCCTCGCGGTCACGGACGGGCGCTTCGAGATCCGGCGGGGGCCCTCCGGCGTCGAGGGCCTCCTCCGCAGCCTCTCGGCGACCGGGCCGCTCCGAGGAGGAGGCCTCCCGTCGGCGGCGCGCCGGCTCGAGGGTTTGCGCCCGGAACACGGCCTCCTCGTCACCGACGGGGAGCCGCCGGAGGAGGTGGACCGGACTCTCGCCTTCCTGCCGCGGGGGAGGACCCTCTGCGTCCAGGTCCTCTCCCTCGAGGACCTCGACCCGCGGGGGGAGGAGAACCTCCGCGTGGCCGACCCGGAGGGGGGGAGGATCCTCTCGATCCCGAAGGGGGCGGCGTTCCTGGGCCGGTACCGGAGACTCGCGAGGTTCCGCGCGGAGGAGGTCGAGGCGGTGGCGCGGCGGCGGGGGGCCTCCTTCGCCCGGGCGTTCGTGGAGGAGCCCTTCGAGGCGGCCGTCCTCGCCCTCCTCGATCGGGCGGGGCGCCGCCGCCGGCGGTGAGGGGCCTCGACCTGCTCGGCGCCTCGATCCGGTTCGAGGAGCCGCTCCTCCTCTTCCTCCTCCCGGCGCTCCCCCTCGCCCTCGGCGTCGCGCGAGCCCTCGAGCGGCGCGCTCCCCGGTTCGTTCGCCACTTCGAGCTCTGGAAGCGCGCCCGGGCCGAGGCGGGACCCTGGGAGAAAGCCGCCCTCCTCCTCCGCCGCGCCGGGGCCGCCGCGGCGGGCCTCGCCTTCCTCGCCGTCGTCCTCGCGGCGGCCGGAGCGCGGGTCGTCGACCGGGGAGGGGGCCGCTACGCCCTCGTCCTCGACGTCTCGGCCTCCACCCGCGCGAGAGGAGAGGGGGGAGTCTCGCGACTCGAGCGACTGAAGGCCGAAGCGACGCGCTGGGTCGAGCGGCGTCCGGCGGCCGACCGTTTCGCGGTGGTCGCCTCGGGCATCGATCCGCTCTGGATCGGGGAGGAGAGCCTCGATCGACGGGAGACGCTCGGGGCCCTCTCCCGGGCGGAACCGGAGGAGGCGGCGGGAAGACCCTCCCTCTCCCTCGCCGAGGCGAACCGGCGGGGGTTCCTCCCGATCCTCTTCACGGACGGGGGCGCCGACGCGCGCGGGGCCGAAGGCTGGGCCGCGCGGTTCGTCCTCGACGAGCCCTGCCCGAACGCGGCTTTTACCGGCTTCGAGCTGGAGGACGACGGACTGCGGCCGGAGGTCCTCGCGCGCTTCGCCGTCCGCAACGCGGCGGACTCGGCGCGGGCGCTGCGCGCCGAGGCCCTCCTCGGGGAGGAGAGCGTCGGATCGACCGACCTCCGACTCGCGCCCCGCGCGACCTCGGAGGGGGAGGTGCGCTTCCCCCGGCGGCGCGGAGGGATCCTCCGCCTCCGCCTCGAACCCGGGGACGGCTTCCCCCTCGACGACGAGGTCGGCGCGGGCGTCGCGCCGCCGCCCGCCGGGCCGGTCGCCCTCACGCCGGGCGCCGCACGGCATCCGGCGCTCCACGCCCTCGGAACCCTCCTCGCCGAGGAGGCGGGGCTCCCCCTCGTCGAGCGCGGCGAGAAGCCCGGGGAACCTCCCTGTCTCACGATCGCCGGGGACGAGATCCTCGAGGCCGCTCCGGGGGCGTGGCTCCTCCTCGGGACGCGTCTTGGCGGGACCGCGACGGGAGCACCTCCGGGGGCCGGACCGGACGCCTCTCCGTCCCTCCTCGCGGGACTCCCCCTCGACGCCCTGCTCGTCGCCGGAACCTTTCCCGCGCCCCCCGGCGCCCGGACGCTCGCGGCGTCGACGGCGGGTCCCCTCCTTTATGAGGTGGCACTCGGCGGGACGCGGATCGTGGGATCGACCTTCTCCCTCGAGGACTCCAACCTCTCCCTCCTCCCCGCCTTCCCCGTCTTCGCGCGGCGCGCGTTCGAGTCCCTGGCGTCGAGCCCGCGGCCGCCGCTTCGACGGACGGGGGCCCCGCCGCCGGGGATCCCGGTCGGCGCCTGGGGCGGGGCGGAGATCCGATCGAGAGCCGGCCCGCTCGCCTCCGGAGGCTACGCCAACTTCCTCGACCCCGCGGAGTCCGATCTCCCGACGCTCCTCCCCGCCGGCTGGGAGGGGGCCGTCGCCGACGGGCCGGGAGTCGCGACCGATCCGGCGAGGATCCTCCTCGGGATCGCCCTCGCCGGGATCGCCGCGCGGTTCCTCGCGGCGTCCGCCGCCCGCGCGCTCGAGGCGCTTTCTCCGTAGGGAGCGACTCCCTACAATCGCGCCATGTCAGGGGACTTCGTTTCCGAGAAGGTCGTCGGGGAGTCGATCACCTTCGACGACGTCCTCCTCCTCCCCGCCCGCTCCTCGATCCTCCCGAAGGACGCCGATCCCTCGGGCCGGTTCTCCCGCCGCGTCCCCCTGCGGATCCCGATCTCCTCGGCCGCCATGGACACCGTGACGGAAGCGAGGCTCGCGATCGCGCTCGCCCTCGAGGGGGGGATCGGCGTGATCCACCGCAACCTCCCGCCCGCCGCGCAGGTCCGCCAGGTCGACCTCGTCAAGCGATCGGCGAACGGGGTGATCCAGGACCCGATCACGCTGCGCGAGGACGCGAAGGTCGGCGAGGCCCTCGAGATCATGCGGGAGAACAACATCTCGGGCCTCCCGGTCGTCCGCGAGGGACGGCTGTCGGGGATCCTGACGAAGCGGGACCTGCGGTTCCACGGGGGCCCGGAGATCCCGGTCCGCGAGGTGATGACGAAGGAGAACCTCGTCACCGCCCCGCCCGAGACGACCCTGGACCAGGCCCGCGAGATCCTGCGCCGGAGCAAGGTCGAGAAGCTGATCCTCGTCGACCGCGACCGGCACGTGCGCGGCCTGATCACGATCCGGGACCTCGACCGGCTCGAGCGCTTCCCGCGCGCCGCCGTCGACTCCCGGGGCCGCCTCCGCGTCGGGGCGGCCGTCGGGGTCGGCGACGAGGAGAGGGTCGAGGGGCTGATCCGCGCGGGGGCCGACGTCCTCGTCGTCGACACGGCGCACGGCCACTCCGAGGGGGTGATCTCGACGGTGCGGCGCATCAAGAAGGCCCACGACGTCGACGTCGTCGCCGGGAACGTCGCGACGGCCGAGGCGACGCGCGAGCTCCTCGAGGCGGGCGCCGACGGCATCAAGGTCGGGATCGGTCCCGGCTCCATCTGCACGACGCGGGTCGTCGCGGGGGTCGGCGTGCCCCAGCTCTCGGCGATCTTCGCCTGCGCGAAGGCCGCCTCCGGCGTGCCGGTCATCGCCGACGGCGGGATCCGGCTGTCGGGCGACGTCGTGAAGGCGCTCGCGGCGGGCGCCTCCTGCGCGATGATCGGATCCCTCTTCGCCGGCGTGGAGGAGAGCCCCGGGGAGCAGTTCCTCCATCGCGGGAGGGCGTTCAAGGCGGTCCGGGGGATGGGCTCCCTCGGCGCCATGGTCGAGGGGGGGAGAGAGCGCTACGGCCAGGGCGGGGTGCGGGAGGCCTCGAAGCTCGTCCCCGAGGGGATCGAGGGGATGGTCCCTTACAAGGGCCCGCTCTCCGCCTTCCTCCACCAGCTCGTCGGCGGCGTCTGCGCCGGGATGGGCTACCTCGGCGCCCGGACGGTCGGCGAGCTCCAGGAGAAGGGGCGGTTCATCCGCGTGACGCCGGCCGGGGCCCGCGAGAGCCACCCCCACGACGTGACGATCACGAGGGAGGCGGCGAACTACTGGGTCGCGGAGTGAGCGCGCCCCACGAGGCGGTCCTCGTCGTCGACTTCGGCTCCCAGACCGCCCAGCTGATCGCCCGGCGCGTCCGCGAGGCGCGCGTCTACTGCGAGATCCACCCGCCGGCCCGTTTCGCGGAGGCGGCCTCCCGCCTCCGGCCGAAGGGGGTGATCCTCTCGGGGGGTCCGGCGAGCGTCTACGAGTCCGGCGCCCCTTCCCTCGACCGCGACTCGGTCCTCGGCCTGCGGGTCCCGATCCTCGGCATCTGCTACGGGATGCAGTGGCTGACGGGGGCCCTCGGCGGGAAGGTGGTCCCCGGGACGGCCCGGGAGTTCGGTCGGTCTCCCCTCGACGTGACCGGGCCCTCTCCCCTCCTCGAGGGGATCCCAGCGAGCAGCGTCGTCTGGATGAGCCACGGCGACCGGGTGGAGCGGCTTCCCGAGGGGTTCCGGACCTTCGCCCGCTCGGGGAACTGCGCCCACGCCGCCGTCGTCGACGGGACGGGCCGGCTCTTCGGCGTCCTCTTCCACCCGGAAGTGACGCACACGGAGCGGGGTCGGGACGTCTTCCGCAACTTCCTCTTCCGGGTCTGCGGCCTCGCCGGCGACTGGACCGCCGCGTCCGTGATCGAGCAGGCGATCGAGGAGGTCCGGGCGAAGGTCGGCGACGGCGAGGTCGTCATGGGCCTCTCCGGAGGCGTCGACTCCGCCGTCGCCTCGCTCCTGATCCACCGCGCGATCGGGCCTCGCCTCCACGCGGTCTTCGTCGACAACGGGCTCCTGCGGAAGGGGGAGCGGGAGGAGGTCGAGCGGACCTTCCGCTCCAGCTTCCACCTCGACCTCACCGTCCTCGACGCGCGCGCGCGCTTCCTCGACCGACTCCGCGACGTCGTCGATCCGGAGGAGAAGCGCAAGCGCATCGGCGCCGAGTTCGTCGCCGCCTTCCGGGACGCGACCTCGCGCTTCCCGAGAGCCAAGTTCCTCGGCCAGGGGACGCTCTACCCCGACGTGATCGAGTCGGTCTCGGCGTGGGGGGGGGCCACGTCGATGATCAAGAGCCACCACAACGTCGGGGGCCTCCCGCCCGACATGCCCTTCACCCTCGTCGAGCCCCTGCGCCTCCTCTTCAAGGACGAGGTCCGGGAGATCGGCCGGGCGCTCGGCCTCCCCGAGTCGATCGTCGCCCGCCAGCCCTTCCCGGGCCCCGGTCTCGCCGTCCGCCTCCTCGGGTCCGTCACGGAGGAGCGCCTCCAGGTCCTCCGCGAGGCCGACGCGATCGTCGTCGAGGAGATCGAGCGCGCGCGGGCCCACGACGGCCTCTGGCAGTACTTCGCGATCCTCCTCCCGGTCTCCACCGTCGGGGTGATGGGGGACGCCCGGACCTACGAGAACGTGATCGCGCTCCGGGTCGTCGCGAGCGAGGACGGGATGACCGCGGACTGGGTCTATCTCTCCCGCGACCTCCTCGGCCGGATCTCGAACCGGATCATCAACGAGGTCCGGGGCGTCAACCGCGTCGTCCTCGACGTCTCGAGCAAGCCCCCTGCGACGATCGAGTGGGAGTAGCGACGGTCGAGTCGCGGGACCTCGCGATCGCTCATGTCCCTCCCCTCTCGATTGACCGCCTTCGAGCGCGCGCCTACCGTCCGGAGGCGCCCTTCGAACAGCGGTACGCGCGAGGTGTCCCATGGAGCGACGGTCGCGTCGGGTCCGAGGAACCACGGTCGGCGTCGCGGCGGCATGCCTGGGCTGGGTCTCTCCCGCGAGGGCCTGCCAGGGAACGGCCTGTCCTCCTCCGCTCCCTGCGAACGGGTCCTTCGAGACGGGACCCGCGATTCCCGTGGCGGGCACGATGCCGCTTCCCGTCGGCTCGACCCTGGTCGCGGGTTGGACGGTCGTGCTCGACACAGTCGACTACGTGGGACCGTACTGGGCTGCCTACGAGGGGGGACGATCGATCGACCTCAACGGGATCACGCCCGGAGGGGTGGAGCAGTCCGTTGCGACGAGTCCGGGAGCGACCTACCTCGTCACGTTCTTCCTCGCGGGAGATCCGACCTGCGGGCCGGCGGTGAAGACGGTCCAGGTCTCGGCGGCGGGGCAGTCGGCGACGTTCGCGTTCGACACGACGGGGGCGAGCCTCGCCGATCCCCGGTGGAACGCGAGGGAGTGGATGTTCACGGCGGCCGGGACGACGTCGACGCTCCAGTTCGCCAGCCAGACCGTCGGCGCGTGCGGTCCGGCCGTCGACGGGGTCCGCGTCACGGAGATCCCGGCCGGCGGGCCGGTCGCGAAGGTCTCCGTGAAACGCGTCGTCGGCCCCGCGGGGACGGTGCACCCGCGATGGACAGATGCGACGGTCGAGAACCTGGTCGCGGAGCAAGACATCTTCTTCGGGGCCGCCTGCGGCCTCACCTTCGTCCTCGACGAGATCGTCGACGTCGTCGACCCCAGGCTCCCCTCCTCCTGGTTCGACATGGACATCGTCCCCACGGGATGGGGGAGCTTCGAGGTCGCGGCGGAGGGGGATCCGTGCGCGTTCGCCTGGCGGACCGACGCGGTCAACGTCTACCTCGTCGGCCTCCTCACGGGTCCCTCCGGGCCCTTCGGGGGGGTCTGCTCCTTTCCCGGCGCGACCCCCACGACCGACGACCTGATCGTCCTCGCCCCGTCTCCTCCGCCGCTCGCCGCCGCCTGGACCGAGGGCCGGGCGCTCGCCCACGAGCTCGGACACTATTTCGGCCTGTACCACACGAACGAGACGACCCTCGGGGTGGAGCAGCAGGGGAGCTGCCAAGCGCTCGCCCCGAACTGCGCAAGCGCGGGGGACCTCGTCTGCGACACGCCGGCCGATCCTTTCCCCTCGGGGGATCTCGCGGCCCTCGATTCGCTCTACGGGTGCGGGAGTTGCTTCGGCTGCGACTCCTGCCCGTACCGCGCGCTGCGCTGGAATCCCCTGGCGAACTTCTCCGGGACCACGATCGACCAGGGGCGGTTCACTCCGGGGCAGGGGACGCGGATCCTGAGCGCGCTCTTCGCCTCCCGGACCCACGTCCTGGTCGGAGGCGTGTCCGCGGCGATCGCTTCCGTCGCCCCCGCCTCGGCCCTCTACCCGGGGCCGACGACCGTCACGGTGGCGGGGACGGACCTGCCGACCATGGGAACGGTCCGACTCTACGTCTCGGGTCAGGCCCCCTCTTCACCCGCGGGCGCGCCGACGTCGACCGCGGTCACGGCGACCTTCCCCTCCCCGCTCCCCCCGGGCTTCCACTGCGTCGCCATCCGGCAGGACGACGAGACCGTCGCCCACGTGTCGGGGGGAGTCCACGTCCGACCCTCGGCGCGCGGGTCGATCCTCCCGAGCCCGTTCGCGCTCTCCCTCGCGTTCGCCTCGACGATCCCCTCGGCGCCGATGGCGGGTGGATTCGGCGTTCCCTCGCCGGTCCCGATCCCGATTCCGGGCGCGGTCTACTTCCTCGATCTCCTCCCGTCGTCGATCCTCGGGCCGGTTCCTTTCCTCACGGACGCCGCCGGCGATGCGGTCTTCGGCATCGCCGTCCCGCCCGGACTCTCGGGCCAGGAGGTCCACGTCCAGGCCGCCGAGCTCTCGGGCTCCCCGATCCGGTTCACGAACCGGGTGCGGGTGATCTTCCCGTAGCGCGCGGTCGCGCCGAGCCCCTCCGGCCGCCCATCGCTATGCGCGGAGGGCTCGGCGACGGACGGTCCCGCGGCGGGCGGGAGGACTCGCGGCGATCTCCTCCCGCATCCGGGCGAGGAATTGTCGCGTCACCGTCCGGTCGTGGGGGGCGACGAGGACGGGGACGGGCCTCCGGGGATACAGCCGCCAGGAGCGCCGGATCGCGAACTCTTCCAGCGGTCCCAGGTCGTCCTGTCGGACGTGGAGGACGTGCATCCACCAGCGGATCTTGGGTTCGCCGGGGATTCCGGCGGGCTCGAACACGATCTCCGTGCCCGGATACCTCGCCTCGATCGCCCTCGCCAGCGACCTCAGACGGGCGTCCCTCACTCCGTGACTTCCATGACGAAACGGCATGCCTCGCGCCTCGGTCGCTCGATGTCCCGGCGGCGTACGTGTTCGCGCTCGTAGTCGGCCTGCAGCCGGAGGCGACGCGTCTTCTCCAAGAGTAGTCGGTCGGCTGCCTCCCCGCGAGCCAGGTGCGCGGCGTCGCGGACCGTGTCGTGATCCCAGTACCTCGCGTTCCGGAAGTCCTGCGGCTTCCTCCCCCGGAGCTGCAAGGAGTAGACCTCCGCCTGGAAGACGGCGAAGTAGAGCCGGCTCGCGCTGGCGTTCAATCGTCCTGCCCGAAGCAGGATCAGCGCCGAGTCGAGGTTCTCCCGCGCCTTGGCCTTCAAGGGCTCGGGGCGCCCGGCTCGCGTCGAGGGAGGGCTCCCCCTTGAAGGACGCTGGAGGTAACGGGCCCGGGGGAAAGTCCGCGGCTACGTGGAGGGGGCCGCGGGCTTCCCCTTCTCCCCCAGGAGCGGCACGAACCGCACCTCGAAGGACTTCTCCCGCCGGACCCCCTTCGGGGTCCGCTCGAGGACGTGGAGGGTCTGGCGGTCCTTCCCGATCGGGATCACGAGGCGCCCTCCGACGGCGAGCTGGGCGAGGAGCGGGTCGGGGACGTCGGGAGGGGCGGCCGTGACGAGGATCGCGTCGAAGGGCGCCTCCTCCGGCCAGCCCGCGGCGCCGTCGCCGCAGCGCAGGCGGACGTTGCGGTACCCGAGCGCGTCGAGCGTCGCCGCCGC
The DNA here is from genome assembly GCA_022616055.1 of Planctomycetota bacterium. Taxonomy (GTDB): domain Bacteria; phylum Planctomycetota; class UBA1135; order UBA1135; family JAKEFM01; genus JAKEFM01. The sequence continues at coordinate 102,092 of JAKEFM010000115.1, read as the reverse complement.
CCGCGCGTGGAGCTCCGGCACGATCTCGATGGAGAGGACCTGGCCCGCGAGCTCGGCGAGGACGGCCGTCTGGTAGCCCGACCCGGTGCCGATCTCGAGGACCTTCTCCGTGCCGCGCAGCCGCAGGAGCTCCGTCATCGCCGCCACGACGTAGGGCTGCGAGATCGTGGCGTCGAAGCCGATCGGGAGGGGCCCGTCCTCGTAGGCGCGCGCCTCGAGCCCGGCCTCCACGAACCGGTGTCGCGGGACGACGCGCATCATCGCGAGGAGGCGCCCGTCCTTGATCCCCCGGGCGGCGAGCTGCTCCCGGACCATCCGTTCCCGAGCGGCCCGGGTGGCGTCGAGTTCCAAGGCTCTCAGCCGCTCCGCCGGCGCAGCCGGCGGGTGAACGCGGCGGCCGCGGGCGCGATCGCCAGGCGGACGACGGCGTAGACGGCGACCATCCCGAGGAGGACGCGGACCGACCCGCGGGAGCCGACCCTCCACATGCCGAGGAGCGCCGCCGCGGCGAGCGCCATCCCCGCGAGGAGGATCCACCCCTCGCCGTAGGCGATGCGCCGTCCCGGACCGGAGAGGGGCGCGGCGCTCACGTGGGGGAACCGAGGAGACGGCGGAGGGTCTCCCGGACGAGCCCCGGGTTCGCCCTCCCCTTCGTCGCCCCCATGACCTTCCCCATGAGGCTGTCGAGGGCCTTCCCCTTCCCGGCGCGGAACTCCTCGACCGCCTTCGGCGCCCCCGCGATCGCCTCCCGGCAGGCGGCCTCGATCGCGGCGGGATCGGAGACCTGCTCGAGCCCCATCGAGGCGGCGAGCGCGGCGGGGTCGGCTCCGGGAGATCCGACCAGCTCGCGGAAGATCGTCCGCGCCGCCCCGACCGAGACGCGCGCGGGGACGAGCGCGAGGAGGCGGGCGAGATTCGGCGCCGGGAGAGGGAACGCCTCGATCGCGATCCCCCGCTCGTTCAGCTCGCGGCTGACCTCCCCCGCGGTCCAGTTCGCCGCGGCCTTGGGGTCGCCGCACGCCTGCGCGAGCGCCTCGAAGTAGTCGGCGAGCCCGCGCTCGGCCGTCAGCGTCTCCGCCGTCTCGGAGGGGAGCCCGTAGGCGCGCTCGAAGCGCGCGCGGCGCTCGCCGGGGAGCTCGGGGAGGCTCGCGCGCAGCTCCTCGACCCACCGCGCGGGGGCGTGGAACGGGGGGAGGTCGGGCTCGGGGAAGTAGCGGTAGTCGTGCGCCTCCTCCTTGCTCCGCATCGGGGCGGTCGCCCCCTGCCCGTCGCGCCACAGGCGCGTCTCCTGCTCGACGCGCCCCCCCCGGTCGAGGACCTCCCCCTGGCGGGCGATCTCGTGCTCGATCGCCCGCCCGATCATCCGGAAGGAGTTGAGGTTCTTCACCTCGACGCGCGTGCCGGGGGGATCTCCGCGCGGCGCGAGGGAGACGTTGACGTCGCAGCGGAGCGAGCCCTTCTCCATGTCGCACTCGGAGATCCCCGCGTAGCGCATCGTGCGGCGCAGCAGGACGAGGTAGGCGACCGCGTCGGCCGCGGCGTGGAGGTCAGGCTCGGTCACGATCTCGAGGAGCGGGACTCCGCAGCGGTTGAAGTCGACGAGGGTCCGCTCCCCCCGGTCGTGGATCGCCTTCCCCGCGTCCTCCTCGAGGTGGGCGCGCCGAATGCGGACGACCGTCCCGTCCGCGAGCGCGAGGGAGCCGTTGCGGGAGAGGGGCGCGTCGAACTGGGAGATCTGGTAGCCCTTCGGGAGGTCGGGATAGAAGTAGTTCTTCCGGTCGAACTTCGTCTCGGGGGGGATCTCGCACCGCAGCGCCAGCGCCGCGCGGACCGCCGTCTCGAAGGCGGCGCGGTTGAGGACCGGGAGCGCGCCGGGGAGGCCCGCGCAGACCGGGCAGACGAGCGTGTTCGGCGGGGCGCCGAAGGCGTACGCGCACCCGCAGAAGAGCTTCGTCCGGGTCTTCAGCTGGACGTGTGTCTCGAGACCGATCGTCGCCTCGCGCTCGACCATCCCTATCCGGCGGGGGCGAGCGCGGGCGCGCGCCCCCGGACTCCGCAGGTCCGCTCGATCGCCGCGGCGGCGCGCAGGCAGCCGGCCTCGGCGAGGGGGGGACCGATGACCTGGAGGCCGATCGGGAGGCCGGGCGCGGCGTGGCGGTCGCTCGTGAACCCGGCCGGGACCGAGACCGCCGGCAGCCCGACGAGGTTCGCGGTCACCGTGAAGACGTCGCACAGGTACATCTGGAACGGGTCGTCGACCTTCTCCCCGAGCCGGAAGGCAGGGAAGGGGGAGGTCGGGCCGAGGACGAGGTCGACGCCTCGGAAGGCCTCGTCGAAATCCCGACGCAGGAGCGAGCGCACGCGCAGCGCCCGCCCGTAGTAGGCCTCGACGTAGCCGCTCGAGAGGGCGAACGTGCCGAGGAAGATGCGGCGCTTCACCTCGGGCCCGAAGCCCCGGCCGCGCGTCGCGGCGTACATCGTCCGCAGGTCTCGGTCCCCCCCCTCGCGCGGCCCGTACTTCACCCCGTCGTAGCGGGCGAGGTTGCTCGAGGCCTCCGACGTCGCGACGAGGTAGTAGGTCGGGATCGCGTGCGGGGTGTGGGGGAGGGAGATCTCCTCGACCGACGCGCCCTCCGCGCGCAGTCGCGCGACGCAGCGCTCGAGGGCGCCGCGGACCTCCGGGTCGAGGTCGGGGGGGAGGTACTCCCGCGCGAGGCCGAACCGGAGCCCCTCGACCCCTCGCGCGAGCGCCTCCGCGTAGTCCGGCACGGGATCGGCGACGCTCGTCGAGTCGTGGGGGTCGGAGCCCGCGAGGACGGAGAGGGCGACCGCCGCGTCCTCGACGGTGCGGGCGAGGGGCCCGATCTGGTCGAGGGAGGAGCCGAAAGCGACGAGCCCGTAGCGGGAGACCCGGCCGTAGGTCGGCTTCACGCCGACCACCCCGCAGAGGGCGGCGGGCTGCCGGATCGAGCCCCCGGTGTCGGAGCCGAGCGCGATCGCCGCGAGCCGGGCGGCGACCGCCGCGGCCGAGCCGCCGCTGCTCCCCCCCGGGGCGCGCGAGAGGTCCCATGGGTTGCGCGTCGGGCCGAAGGCGGAGTTCTCCGTCGAGGACCCCATCGCGAACTCGTCGAGGTTCGTTCGACCGAGGAAGACGGCCCCCGCCTCGCGGAGCCGTGCGACGGCCGTCGCGTCGTAGGGTGGGCGGAACCCCTCGAGGATCCGGGAGCCGCAGGTCGTCTCCCACCCCCGGACGCAGAGGTTGTCCTTGAGCGCGACCGGGACGCCGAACAGGGGCCCGGCCGGCTCCCTCCGCCGGCGGGCCGCGTCGAGCGCGTCGGCCCTCTGCCGCGCGCCGGCCTCGTCGACGCCGAGGTAGGCGTGGAGGCGCGGGTCGAGCGCGGCGATCCGCGAGAGGTGGGCCTCGACGATCTCACGGACGGAGACCTCCCCCTGGAGGACCGCCGCGCGGAGGGCGGTCGCGGAGAGCGAGACGAGGTCGCTCACCCCTCGACCACCTTCGGGACGGCGAAGAACTCCCCGCTCCGCTCCGGCGCGTTCCCGAGGAGCGCTTCGAGGGGGAGGGGGGGAAGGGGATCGTCCGGGCGGAAGACGTCGCGACCGGCGGTCGCGTGGACGAGGGGAGGGATCCCCTCCGTCGGGAGGTTCCGGATCGACTCGAAGTGCCGGAGGATGCCGCCGAGCTCGGCCGAGATCCGGGCGCGCTCGTCGGGTCCGAGATCGATCCGCGCCAGTCCGGCGACCGCGGCGATCGCTTCCCGCTCGTCCATGGGGGCATTCTAGGAGTCCGGGACGGGGCGGTTCGACTTCCGCCTTGCTCTCCCCGGCTCACCCCGTACCATGCTGGCCCTTCGCGGGAAGGATTCGCAAGCACAGGGGTGTTCAACGCCGATCTCCTCCTCACGGGCTCCGCGACGCACGTGATCGGGCTCGCGTTCCTCGCGAACGCCGCCCTCCTCTCCCGGCCGCGGCGCGCGATCGAGGACGTCTTCGACACGAAGCCGACGACGCTGGGGGGATGCCAGGACACGGAGCTGCGCAAGACGCAGTCCCTCTTCGGGTTCGGATTCCTCTTCGCCGGCTTCGCCTTCACCTTCGCCGGGTTCGCGACCCCCTCCTCCCCGGTGAGCGGCCTCTTCGCCCTGCTTCTCGGACTCGTCGTGGTCCTCGCTGCGGCCGCCGCCGTCGGGTCCTCCCGCCTCGCCCGGTCCACCTTCAAGCGCCACCTGCGGGAGTTCTTCCAGAAGAACCGCGACTGGCCCTTCGAGCGCCACATGGAGCTGACGATGGAGGTGGGGGAGGCGTTCGGGATCGAGCACTCCGAGGTCGACACGGTCGAGGAGTACGTCGCGAAGGTCCGGAGAGTGCTCGGCGTGCCCGAGGATGCGACCCGGGGCGGCCGGGGTGCCCGCCCGATCCCGACGCCCGTGCGACCGACCGCCGTCGGATTCTGACCGGCGCTGTAACCGTTCTCGCCGCGCGCGTCCTTCTTCCTGTGGACTCGCGCCGCCCTCCTCGCGCCGATCGCCGCCTCCCTCGGGAGGGCCGCGCTCGACCTCCTCTATCCCCCGGCGTGCGCGCTCTGCGGCGCGCCCCTCGACCGGGGGGAGGACCCCTGGCTCTGTCGGGGGGACGCGGCCCGGTGGGGGAGCCTCCGGGGAACCCTCTGCGGTCGCTGCGGCACCCCTCTCCCGGCCGCGCCGGGGGGCCTCGCCCCGCGGGGGTGCCCCGACTGCCGGTCGAGGCGCCCGGGCTACGCGCGCGCGCGCGCCGCCGCGCTCTACGCCGGGACGGCGGGGGATCTCGTGCGCGCGCTCAAGTTCGAGGGGCGCCTCCACGCGGCCTATCCCCTCGTCGACGCGATGGCCGGCGTCGTCCGGGCGGAAGGATGGGAGCGGGAGACCGACCTCGTCGTCCCCGTTCCCCTCCATCCGCGCAAGCGCCGCGAGCGCGGGTTCAACCAGTCGGAGGTCCTCGCGCGGGACCTGGCGGATCGGCTGGGACTGCGCTGCCGGGACCTGCTGCGGCGCACCCGGGAGACGGCGCCCCAGGGTTCCCCGACCACCCTCTCCCGCGTCCGGAACGTGGAAGGGGCCTTCGGGCTCGCCCGAGGAGGGCGTCCTCGCCTGGAGGGAGCCGTTCTCCTCCTCGTCGACGACGTGATGACCTCGGGGGCGACCCTCTCCGCGTGCGCCCGGGTGCTGCGTCGGGCGGGGGCGAGGCGTGTCGTCGCCGTCGCGGCGGCGCGCGGAGGCCTCCCCGGGACCGGGCTCACTCGATCGCGAGAAGTTCCTCCAGCGTCGGGGAGGTGACCGAGGCGAGCGTGCCGCGGGAGAAGCGGCTCATCGAGGGATGCGGGGAGCGGTCCGCGAGCTTCCCCAGCGCGGAGATCACCTCGGCGCGGGCGAAGTCGGCGAGCCCCGTCCGCTTGCAGGTCTCGAGGAGCGCGTCGAGCGATCGGGCGTCCCCGAGGTCGCCGAGGGCCGCCGCGAGCGCCCCGACCATCGCCGCCGAGTTCTCCTTGCGGAGGCGATCCTCGAGCGAGTCGAGGACCCCGGCATCCCCGAGGAGTCCCCGGCCGACGGCGGCGGCGCGCACGACGTCGGGCTTGCGCTCCCGGTCGAGGATCGCGTCGAGGGGCGCGGCGGCGGCGGAGGTCTGCAGGAGGCCCACGGCGACCGCGGCGGCCTTGAAGGTGTCCGGGTTGCCGACGCGCTCGACTTCGGCGAGGAGCGCGGGGCCGCCGGCGGGGCCGCCGAGGAGTCCGAGGGCGAGGGCGATCCCGCCGCGGACGCGGATCTCGTGCTCCCGGCGCCAGGCGGCGAGGATCGCCGGCTCGTCCTCCCTCGACCCCCCGAGGGCGAGGGCGAGCGCGGCATACGGGACGAGGAAGTTCGTGTCGAGCGGGCTCTCTCCCCCCAGGGCCCGGCGGAGCGTCGCGCGGGCTTCGTCCCCCCCGAGCGCGCCGAGGGCGAGGAGCGCGCGCGCCCGGGCGAAGCGCTCCGAGTCCTCCTCGGCGACCTTCGTGAGGCGCGCGGCGGAGCCCGGGTCCCCGGAGGGACGGAGCGAGGCGAAGGCGCCGCACGCCGCGGCGCGGACGGGGGGATCGGCGGCCTCGAGCATGGCCTCCACGATCGGGAGGGCCGAGGCGTCCCCGAGCCTCCCGAGGGCGACCAGCATCGCCGCCCGGACCAGGGCGTCGTCCTCCTCGCGCCCGGAGAGCGCCCCGACGAGGAAGGGCGCGGCGGAGGGATCTCCCGAGGTGCCCAGCGCGTAGGCGGCGGCGATCCGCACTTCCCGCGTCGCCGTGCGCCCGGCGCCCTCGCTGAGGGCGCTCCGGAGGGAGGCGCTCCCGCCGCCGCAGAAGCCGAGGGCCGCCGCCCCGTAGAGGCGTGCTGCCGTCGCCTCCTTCGGGTTCTCGACGATCTCCTTGATGAGGGAGAGGGCGCCGGGGGCGGCGAGGAGCCCGAGTCCGAGCAGCGCTCCGTGGCGCGCGTCGCGATCGGGATCCGACTTCGCGACCTGCAAGAGGGGAGCGAACGCCTCGGCCTCCTGGGTCTTCCCGAGGGCGATCGCGGCGTTGCGGCGAACCGACGGCACCCGGTCCCTCAGCGCCTCGAGGAGGGCCGGCAGGACCCGGGCGCGCCGCTCCGAAGAGTGGAGGGCGACGTATCCGGCGGGGAGGTCGGCCGACGTGGGGGGAGCCGGAAAGAGGCTCGCGCGCAGGTCGAGCAGGGGCCCCTTCTCCCGCGCCCACCAGCTCTCCCAGGTGAGGTCGGGGCCCTCGTCCCCCTCGGCTGCCCTCACGGACCCGGTCTGAGCCCGCTGGCAGTCACCCTGCGGGGAGAAGAGTCCCGCCGCCAGGAGGACCCGCGCGAGGAGGAGGAGGGGCCGAAGCGAGGTCATGAAACTAGTCCGATGCAATGTGTATACCGGCGACCGGCCGGGGGAACCCCCGATCTTCCGTTCGCCGGTCAGGGCAGGAGCCCGGGACAACCCAGCCCGTGAAACGGGCACGCGGCCGGCCTATTTCGACCGCTTCGCCGGGACGGCCGGAGGGGGGATCGCGGCGGCGGCCCCGGGACGGGGCTCATCACCCCCGAATGCCATGAATCGTCCGGGGTCTCTCCGAGGGTACCCCCGTCCGTTCGCCGGCCGGTTGCGGCAGAATGGCCGGGCTCCCCTTCCGGGGAACCCATGCGGACGGCGTACTTCGACTGCTTCGCCGGGGCGGCCGGCGACATGATCGTCGGCTCGCTCCTCGACGCGGGGGCGGCATTCCCGGCGGTCCGGGACGGGATCGCCTCCCTCTCCCTGCCGGGGGTCCGCGTCCGTGCGGAGCGGGCGACGGTGGCGGGGTTCCGCGCGACCCGCTTCGAGGTCGAGCGACCCTCGCGCGAGGGCCACCGCGGGCTGCGCGAGATCGAGGAGATCGTGGCCCGAGCCCCCTTCGCCGCGCGCGTGCGGGAGCGCTCCCTCGCCGTCTTCCGGCGGCTCGCGAACGCGGAGGCGGCCGTGCACGGGACGACGGCCGATCACGTGCACTTCCACGAGGTCGGAGCCTCCGACGCTATCGCCGACGTCGTGGGGGCGTGCCTCGCCCTCGAGGACCTCGGGGTGGAGAGGATCGTCGCCTCCCCGCCCCGGCTCGGGACCGGCTCGGTGGAGAGCGAGCACGGGCGCATTCCCGTCCCTGCGCCCGGGACGCTCGAGCTCCTGCGCGGGTCGAGGGCGCGCCTCGGGGGGCCGCGCGGGGAGCGAACGACGCCCACCGGCGCGGCGATCCTTGCGGGGCTCGCGGCCGCGATCGAAGGGGAGATCTCGCTCCGGATCGAGTCGGTCGGCTACGGGGCGGGGACCCACGATTTCGGGGACGGACCGAACCTGCTGCGCGTCGTCCTCGGCGAAGGGGAAGGGGACGCGGGAGAGGAGATCGTCGAGGTGCTCGAGACGAATCTCGACGACGTCCCGGGCCAGGTGGTCGGCCACGCCCTCGAGCGCCTCCTCCAGGCGGGGGCGCTCGACGCCTTCGCCGCGCCCGTCCTGATGAAGAAGAGCCGGCCCGGGGTCGTCCTGACGGCGATCGTCCCCACGTCGAAGAGGCGCGACGTCGAGGCGGTCTTCTTCGACGAGACGGGGACCCTCGGGGTGAGACGGAGGGAGGCCCGCCGGACGATCCTGCCGCGGCGCGCCGTCGAGCTCGAGACGGCGTACGGGCGCGTCCGTTTCAAGGAGGTGCAGGACCTCCGAGGGGAGCGCCGGCTGCGGGTCGAGTTCGAGGAGGCGCGGAGGGTGGCGGGGGAGAAGGGGATCCCGCTCACCGAGGCGACCGCTCGCCTCGAGGAGGAGGCCCGGCGGCTCTATCGCCCCGAGGCGTCGAGCGCCTCCGAGAACCGGCGCAAGCCCTCGCGCACGCGCTCGGGCTCCGCGCCGAAGCCGACGCGGACGTGACCGGGCAGGCCGAAGAACCCCCCCGGAACCACCCGGACCTTCCCGCGCGAGGCGAGCGACTCCACGAAGGACGCTTCCTCGATCCCCTCGGGTAGCCGGGGGAAGGCGACGATGCCGCCCGCGGGCGCCGTGCAGGTCACGCGCCGCTCCGAGGATCGCCAGGCGTCGAAGGCCGCCCGGCCCCCTTCCACCGTCGCGTTCCGCTTCGCCTCGATTCGGGGGAGGTTCGCGAGGAGGCGCATCGCCAGCCTCGCGCTGGGGGAGGGGACGAGGACCGTCACGTAGTCGTTGAGCGCGTAGGCCTGCCGGACGAACTCGGGCTCGGCGATCATCCAGCCGATGCGGAGCCCCCCGAACCCGAACGCCTTCGTGGCTCCCGAGACCGTGATCGCGCGCGGGTGGAGCCGGTGGGCGGCGGGGCGCTCGCCCCGGGGGAGGAACTCGTTGTAGATCTCGTCGACGAGGAGGCGCGCCCCGGCCCGCTCCGCCGCCTCGCCGAGGGCGAGGAGGTCCCGCCGGGAGAGGGCCGCGCCCGTCGGGTTGTTCAGGTCGGAGAGGACGAGGAGGCGCGCGCCCGAGCGGAAGAGGGCCTCCGCCCGCTCCGGATCGACGCGCCACCCCTCCTCGAGCCGGCGCGGGAGCGGGACCGGCTCCGCGCCGAAGAGGGTCGGGAGGTGCCGGATCGCCTGGTAGCCGGGCGTCTCCACGCCGACGCGGTCGCCGGGCTCGATCAGGCATCCTCCCGCGAGGAAGAGGGCGTGGGTGCACGAGACGGAGACGAGGACCTCGTCGGGGCCGACCCCGTAGCGGGCCGCGAGCGCCTCGCGGAGGCGCGTCGGCCCGTACCCCTCCATTTCGGCCGGGTCGAGGTCCGACGGCTCCGCCCCGAGATCCGCCAGCGGGAGGGAGGGCCATCCGCTCCGGGAGAGGTCGATCTCGATCCCCGGGGGAGGCGCCTTCGCCCAGGCCATGTGCGTGAAGGGAGCGAAGCGCATTCCTGTCCTCGATTGCGCGGATTTCCGGCCCGGCTATATTCCGCGCCCGACTCGCCTGGCCACTCTAGCGAGTCCGGAGGTCGACGATGCCCCTCCCCTTCACCGGTCCGATTCTCCTCGCGTGCCTCGCCTCGACGCGGCCCGCGCAGGACCCCGCCGCGTCGCCCACCCTCCCCCTCCCGCAGGTCGCGGAGGCGGGGCCGAAGGGCGCGCGGGTCCTCAACCTCTTCTCCGAGGACGGGAAGGTCGTGCGGGAGCTCAAGCCCGGGGAGCTCCTCATCGTCCGGGAGCAGCAGGGCCGGGACTGGTACAAGGTCGAGATCCCGGGCGGGTTCCCCTGCTACATCCACTCCGACTTCACGGCGGAGGGGGAGAAGCCCGGCACCCTCGTCACGACCGGGAGCGGGATCAACCTCCGCCCTCTCCCGTCCTCGGCGCCGGACGCCTACCCGATCGCGCAGGTCTCGAAGGGGGTCGTGCTCCGGCTCCTCGAGGCGCGCTCGGACCGCTGGAACCGCGTCCTCTCCCCGCCGGACGCCACCGCGTGGGCGAGCGCCGCGAGCCTGAAGCTCCTCGGCCCCCCGGAGGGCCACCGCTCCCGCCTCGACGCGGCGGCCGCCGCCGCGGAGACCGAGTGGAAGTCGATCGCCGACCGCCTCGCGAAGGAGCGCGTCTCCCGGGAGCAGGAGAAGGAGGCCTCCGACGTCCTCGCGAAGGGGGACCGGATCCTCACCGGGCTCGCCGCGAAGTGGAGCCCGGAGGGGGCCGGGCAGGCGCGGGCGGCGTTCGAGGAGGCCTCGAAGAAGTCCGATCTCGACGCGACGAAGACCGCCGTAAAGGACCGCCTCACCCGCCTCGAGGCGCTCGAGGCCCTCGAGCGCGAGAAGGAGGAGGCGCGGAAGCTCGCCGAGAGGCAGGAGGAGCTCCAGCGGCGCGCGGCGGACGAGATCACCCGCCGGGCCGAGCAGGGGCGCGCCGCCATCGAGGCGGGGGCCCCGCCGCCCGACATCCGCAAGCGCTTCGAGGCGATCGGCTGGGTCGAGCGCGTGGCCGCGGCGCCCGCCGTCCCCGAGTTCCGCCTCGCGAAGGGGGGGATCGCCTCCTACGTCCTCACCTGCCCGTCGGGGCGCTACGACCTCGTCGCGTTCCTCGGCAAGGAGGTCGGGATCAAGGGGAAGGTCCTCGAGAACGAGGGGCGCGTCCCGAGGATGCTCGTCGTCGAGCGGCTCGAGATCCTCTCGAACTAGTCCGGCGCCGGATCCCCCGGGTCCTCCGGCTCGACGGCTCCCCACCGGTCGGGGATTCCCGCCGCGAAGGCCGCGAAGCGGCCCTCCGCGATCGCGAGGCGCGCGGCTTCCATGAAGCGCGCGAAGAATCGCAGGTTGTGCAGGGTCGCGAGGATCGGCCCGAGCATCTCGTTGCACCGGAAGAGGTGGCGCACGTAGGCCCGGGAGAAGCGGGCGCACGCGGGGCAGTCGCACCCCTCCTCGATCGGGCGCGGATCGCGTGAGTTGGTCGCGTTCCGGAGGCGGACCGTCCCGCCGAAGGTGTAGGCGAGGCCGTTCCGTCCGTTGCGCGTCGGGGCGACGCAGTCGAAGAGGTCGATCCCCCGCGCGACGGCGAGGGCCAGATCCTCGGGGAGCCCCACTCCCATCAGGTATCGCGGCTTGTCCTCCGGTAGGTGGCGGGCCGAGGCCTCGATCCCCGCCCGAAGGGTCTCCTTCGACTCCCCGACGCTCACGCCGCCGATCGCATAGCCGTCGAAACCGATGCCCGCGAGAGCCTCCGCGCAGGAGCGCCGCAGGTCCTCGTGGACCCCTCCCTGGACGATCCCGAAGACGGCGGGCCCCTCCCCGTTCCCCCGCGCTCGGGCCGTGCGCTCCGCCCACCGGAGCGTCCGCTCGACCGCCGCGGCGACCGACGGGCGGTCGGTCGGATCGGGGGGGCACTCGTCGAGGGCCATCGCGATGTCGCTCCCGAGGGCGCGCTGGATCTCGAGCGCCTTCTCGGGGGTGAGCCGCACGACCGCGCCGTCCACGTGGGAGCGGAACTCGACCCCTTCCTCGTCGAGGCGGCGGGTGGGCGCGAGAGAGAAGATCTGGTAGCCGCCCGAGTCGGTGAGGATGGGGCCCTCCCAGCCCATGAAGGCGCGCAGGCCGCCGAGGGAGGCGACCGTCGCCTCCCCGGGCCGCAGGTGGAGGTGGTATGTGTTCGCGAGGACCATCTCGTAGCCGAGGTCCCGGATCGTGGAGGGGAGGATCCCCTTCACGGTCCCCTGCGTGCCGACCGGCATGAGGGCCGGCGTCCGGACGGATCCGTGGGGGGTGCGAAGCACGCCGGAGCGCGCGAGGCCGTCCCTCGCGCCGATCTCGAACCCGATCACGGCAGGAGGAAGAGGGGGGCGAGGGTCGCGTCGGGGTAGTAGCGGGCGAGGATCGAGTCCGCGCTCTCTCCCGACCGGGCGAGCGCGATGGCGCCGACCTGGCACATCCCCACTCCGTGCCCCCATCCCCGCCCGACGATCCGGAGCTCCTCCCCCTCGATCTTCGCCTCCTCGAGGAGCGTGCTGCGGACGCGCTCCGACCCGGCGATCTGGTTCACCCGGGAGCGGAGCTCGCGCCCCGACCGGCGGGACCGCGCCTTGTCCCCCTCGAACTCGACCGCCCGCCATCTTCCCGCCGGATCGAGGTCGACCGGGCGCAGGGAGAGGAGCCGCGCGCCGACCCCGATCTCGGAGGCGAGCCGGGCGACGGACTCTTTCGGGAGCCGCGCCTCCCAGCGGTAGAAGCGGCTTCCCCCGCAGAATCCGCACTCCGCGCCGCCGAGGGGCCGGATCGCGCGGATCCCGAAGATCTCTCGCGCATCCGAGGTCCGTCCGCCGCAGGTCGAGTGGTAGTAGGCGGGCAGCGGCTTCCCGCGCCAGAGGAGGACCCGGCCCCGCGTCCTCTCCACCGCTCCATCGACGCGGGGGTCCTCCCGGCCGATCCCCCCGTAGACCTGGGAGCCGGTCCCGTCGGAGAGGGGTCCGTAGGGGAGGGCGTTGAGGGCGTAGGTCCGCGCCGCGATCGCCTGCGCGTCGAGCGCGGCCGCGGGGGAGGCGGGCCCGATCTCCGCCCCGACCACGCCGCGGAGGTAGTCCTCGAGGGGGAGGAGGTTGAGGACCCGGATCCCCCCGTGGGACCACGCCCGCACCCGGATCGCCCCGCGGTAGGCGCGCCCCTCCACCCGGATGGGCGAGTCGGTGAGGGGGAGGAACTCCAGGGCGTGGCCGCGCATCTCTCCGTCGGGGAGGACGACCTCCTCCCCCTGGCGCCGGATCGTCCCCCGGAAGTCCCGCCCGCGGCGGGGCTCCGATCGCCGGACGCGGACCTCGTAGGGCCCCTCGACCTCGAGGGCGACCTCCTCCCGGCCGTCGTGCCGCTCGAGGCGGACCGGAACGAGGGGATTGGGCTCGTTCCAGGCGTGCGGCCGGGGAGGGGATCCCTCGAGGAGGACGAGGACGAGGCCGCAGACGGAGCCGAGGAGCGCCCAGACGAGAACCTGGGGAAGCGCGCCCGGGCGGCGCTCGCGGAGGGCGATCTCCATCCGCGGATCAGAAGAGGGTGGGCTCGACCCCGCGGGCCGCCCGGAGGGCGCGCCGGGCGAGGGAGGTCGCGCTGCGACCCCGCGGGGACTTCTGGAGGTAGCCCTCGCGGACGAGGAAGGGCTCGTAGACGGACTCGATCGTGTCGGCCTCCTCGCCGACGGCCATCGCGATCGTCTTCAGGCCGACGGGCCCGCCCCCGAGGCGGAGGATCGTCCCGAGGATGCGGCGGTCGAGCTCCTCGAGCCCGGCCTCGTCGACGCCGAGCATCCGCAGCGCCTCCTCCGCGAGCGCGGCGTCCACGCGCCCCGCGCCCCGGACCTGGGCGAGGTCGCGGACGCGTTTCAGGAGCCGGATGCCGATGCGGGGGATCCCCCGCGCGCGGGAGGCGAGGCGATCGACCGCCTCCGTCTCGAGGGAGACGCCGAGCCGGGAGGCGGCGCGCCGGACGATCTCCGCGATCTCGCCGGGGGGGTAGGGGTCGAGGCGCTCGAGCAGCCCGAACCGGGAGCGCAGCGGCGAGGAGAGGAGCCCCTCGCGGGTCGTCGCCCCGACCAGGGCGAAGCGCGCGAGGCGCATGTTGAGCACGCGGGCGTTCGGGCCCTGGTCGATCGTGAGATCGACGCGGAAGTCCTCCATCGCGGGATACAAGATCTCCTCGACCGCCGCCGGGATCCGGTGGATCTCGTCGACGAAGAGGATGTCCCCCGGCTGGAGGTTCGAGAGGATCCCGACGAGGTCGCGCGGCCGCTCGAGGGCGGGGCCGGTCGTCAGGCGAAGCGCCGAGCCGCTCTCGGTCGCGAGCAGGTGGGCGAGGGTCGTCTTCCCGAGGCCCGGCAGGCCCGTGAGGAGAACGTGGTCGGGGGGCTCTCCGCGCCCGCGGGAGGCGTCGAGGTGGATCCGGAGGTTCCCGACCACCCGCGCCTGGCCGACGAAGTCCCCGAAGGTCCGCGGACGGAGCGTCCGGTCGAGCTCGTCCTCGCCGACCGGATCGAAGACCCGCTTCTCCTGGGCAGGACCTGCCATCACGTTCTCGGGGGGCCTACTCTAGCGCCGGGGCGAATCCGGGGGCAACGCGCCCGGGGCCTCCCTTGCTTCCCTCCCCGGGAGTCTGCCGATAGAATCCGCTCGCTTCCGCAGGGTGCGGGTCCGCACGGAGGCCGTGCGACGACCGGCGGTTGCGGCAGGGCCGGCCCCCGCCGACGGGCGGGGGGACCGGGCATGCCGATTGCCGTTCCCCGACACCCGTTTTCACACTCCCGCGGGTCCTTGCCCCTGCCCGCCTAAGCGCAACCGAACTCCTCGGAGAAGAGCGATGAGCAAACTCTCGGGCCTTCGCCTCGCGTTCCTGGCGGTGTCCGTCGTGACGATCGCCGCCTGCGGGAGCGGCGGGGGCGGGGCCAATTCCGGCCCGATGGACCTCGTGGTCGTCTCGAACGGATTCCCGGGCCAGCTCCTCCCGTACCAGATCCACACCCTCACCGCGCCGGCGGCGGGATTCCCGACCTCGACGGTGATCGAGATCCGGCGGATCGAGGACCTCATCCTGAACGTCCACCGGACCGACCCCGACCGGAACCCGATCCTGCCGGTCCCGGCTTGGCCCGAGGCCGCGACCCTCCCGAACGGCAACCCCGGGAACCACTTCGTCCTCGTCCAGTTCACCCGGCCGATCAAGACCGACTCCGTGATCGACGCCGGGCCCGGGGGCGCGGTGAACTTCGGGCTGACCGGCTCGATCACGGTGACCGCCCTCGACCCGCAGACCGGCGTGTCGACCCCGATCCCCGGCCGCGCGTTCATCGACGGCTTCACCCCGGATCCGGCGGTTCCGGGCCAGCTCGTCCGGTGGGTCGGCCGCGCCGCCTCGGGCCAGCCGATCGCCCTCCAGCCGGAGGGGCTCGGGTTCCCCGGCGTCCTCTCGACCTTCCCGGACGCCGCGCGCCTCGTCCAGCCGCAGACCTTCGTCTTCGTTCCCGACTTGGACGACGACCTCAACACGTTCGAGACCTTCCCCACCTTCAATCCCCCTCGCCTGGTCCGGGTCCGGTGCTCGACGGGGGTGAAGGCGAACGGCGGCGACACCCTCATCGCGGAGGCCCACGCCTCCTCGACGGTCGGGCCCGACACGCTCCTCCCCGAGGTCCTCCGCAACCCGAGCACGACGGCGCCGGCCGTCTTCGTCGAGGTCGGGGGGCAGCTCCTCCCGGCGCCGCAGGAGGACGTGAACCCCCTCACCGCGATCGAGATCGAGTTCACCGAGCCGGTTCAGCCGGGGCGCATCGGGCAGCTCCCCTCGGGCATCCCGCCGACGCTCTCCCCGAGCACGGAGGTCTCGTTCGGGACGGGCACGACCCCGGTCCTCGTCACGTTCACGGCGGTCCCCGTGAGCCCCTACAACCTCTCGCGCTACCGGCTCCAGCCGACCATGAACTTCCCGGGGCTCGACCCCGTGACCGGCCCGGCCCCGTTCAACACGGTCAACGTCACGGTGAACGCCAACTCCGTCGCCGACCTGCGCTACAACTTCCAGGTCAACCCTCCCGCCCCGATCAACCTGAACTCGAGCAACGCCTTCACCTCGTTCCAGACGGGGGAGGGTCCGGGGATCGTGAACGCCCCCGTCGCCCCCGGGGCGATCTACGTCGGGCGCAACGGCCCCGAGCCGGGGCTCTCCGTGATCGATCTCAACGGCTTCGGGCAGTCGACGGGCAACCCGGTCCCGGACGACCCGACCACGCCGCAGCAGATCGAGTGGTTCTGGAACCAGATCGACCCGACGGTGCCCGCCGGCATCCCGACGACGAAGTTCGTCTTCAACAAGAACCTCGAATGGGGCGCCGCCCTCGTCCCGCCGCTCCTGGTCGGGACCTCGACCCTCAACGGCGGCTCGGGCGGGCTCTTCTCGCTCACCCGGGACTCCGCCCTCTCGGATCGCGTCGCGCGTCCCCCCATCCTCCAGTCGGTCGCCGACATGGGGATGGGACACTCCCTCGACCGGGTGATCAACAACTCCGACACCACCTGCCCCCCGCAGGGGGGAGGCGGGAACGTCTGCGCGGCGGACAACCTCCGGACGCCGAACACGAACTTCTTCCAGAACACGATCCAGGTGGAGCCGGAGCCCAATCCGCCGGGCCTCCGGATCCCGGACGAGCAACCGCTCTGCATGTCCCCCCTGATCCTCGGGAACGAGGTGACCGCGATCCTCGCGGCCCAGCCCCCGGTGGTCACCCAGAACCTGATGGCGGAGGGGCTCCCCTTCGGAAACCCGAACCCCTTCTTCGGGCTCCCGACCCCGCCGACGGGGTACTACCACGGGGTGAACAACGGCGCCCCCAACTTCCTCGGTCCCTTCCCCGCGGGGACGAACATCTCGGACTGCGGGGGGGCGACCTGGTTCCTGCGCCAGCAGGTCGGGCACTTCCTCTACGTCGTCGATTCCCTCCAGGACAAGGTCGTCGTCCTCAACAGCAACCGCATGACCCTCCTGGACACGATCTCGCTCCCCGACCCGACGCGCCTGTCGGTGGAGCCCAACATGAAGCACCTCGCCGTCTCGAACTTCTCGACCGACACCGTCTCGCTCGTCGACATCGACCCGGCCTCCCTCTCCTTCCACCAGGTCGTCCGGACGATCGTCGTCGGGAACGGCCCCCTCGGGATCGCCTGGCAGCCCGACAACGAGGACCTCTGGGTCTGCAACAACCTCGGGAACAGCGTGTCGGTCATCAGCGGGATCAACCAGACCGTCCGCAAGACGCTCACGAACCAGGTCGTGAGCCCGATCGACTGCGCCTTGACGACCCGCCAGGTCGGCATCGGGTTCGCCACGTCGGTCTACTTCGGCTACATCCTCAACCAGGTCGGCACCGTCGCGCTCTTCGAGTCGGGCCCCGACGGGGCGAACGGGATCGGGTTCGACGAGATCATCGGGCTGATCACGGAGACGTTCCCCCAGCCGACGGCCATCCAGCCCGACGTCGCGGACCTCTTCAGCGGGGTGTGGATCGCCCATCGGACGGCGCTTGGGGAGCCGGCCGTCTCCCACCTGCACCTCGACAACAGCATCCCCGGACCCCTCCCATTGAACCCGACGAACACCTTCGGAGGCCAGGTCTCCCCCTCCTTCCGCAACCGGGAGTGGACCGTCGACCGGGTGGTCCAGCCCGACCAGCTCTCCGGCATCCCGACCGACCTCGCCTTCGACAACGCGATCAACATCGGGGGCGCGGGCATGGTCGACTTCGGCTTCGTCTCGATCGGGAGCGTGATCAGCCAGGACAGCAAGCAGCTCGTCCGTCCCGTCCCCGGCGGCGTGACCTCCGCCTACTTCCCCGAGTACCTCTTCGTGGCGAGCATCAGCTCGGGGACGGTCGACGTGATCGACATCGCGAACGCGCTCCGCGTCGACGTCAACCCGGTCGCCCAGGGGGTCCAGCCAATCCTCGCCCCCGGGGCCTCGGTGCTCTGCGACTACTGGCGGCAGTAGCGATCCGGCGAGAGCCTTCCACCGGGGAGTCCCGCCCTCGGGCGGGGCTCCCCGTTCGATCGACGGCGGTCCCGTGAGCGCGCCTCCCCCTCCGGCCCCCGACCTCGCCTCCCCCGGGGTCTCCCCCGAGGGGGTCCGGACGATGTTCGGGAGGATCGCGCCGCGCTACGACCTCGGGAACCGGGTCCTCTCCCTCGGGAGGGACCGCGCCTGGAGGCGGAGGGCGGCGCGGGAGTCGGGCCTCGGTCCCGGGGGAGCGGCCCTCGACGTGTGCGCGGGGACGGCGGACCTCGCCTTCGAGCTCGAGCGCCGCGGCGCGCGCGTCCTCGCCCTCGACTTCTGCCCCGAGATGCTCCGCCTCGGGGCGGCGAAGGCGGCCGCCCGGCGCTCGGCCGTCCGGTTCGTCGCGGGGGACGCCCTCGCGCTCCCCTTCGGCCCCCGGACCTTCGACGCGGCGACGATCGCCTTCGGCCTGCGCAACCTCGCCGATCCGCGGGCCGGCCTGGCGGAGATGGGGCGCGTCCTGCGCCCGGGAGGGAGGCTCGTCGTCCTCGAGTTCGCCCGGCCGGGGGGAGGCCCCTTCGCGGCCCTCTTCCGGGCCTACGCGCGGCGCGTCCTCCCGACCGTGGGGGGGTGGATCACGGGGCGGCGCGAGGCCTACGAGTACCTCCCGCGCACGCTCCTCCGGTTCGGCTCGCCGGCCGAGCTGGCGGCGGCGGTCGAGGCGGAGGGGTTCGCGCAGGTCCGATGCCGCACCCTGACGGGGGGGATCGTCGCCTGCGTGGGAGGCGTCCGCCGCCCGTAAGATGTCGCGCCATGCGCGCGCGGGAGTACCTCGACCGCAGCCGGCGCCTCGAGGTCGGCATCCTCGCGGCCTCCCCGCTCCTCGCGATCTACGAGGCGGGCCTCCTCCTCTCCGAGAGCCCGGTCCGCAACGGCGCCGACGCCGTCCTCCGGCGCGCGTTCCTCGCCGGGTTCGGCCAGGCGGGGAGGTTCCTCTTCGGCCTCCTCCTCGTCTGCGCCCTCCTCGCCGCGGCCCTCCACGCCGCCCGCCGCAAGGTCCCCGCGCACCGCTACGCCTTCCCCGTCGCGGTCGAGGGGCTCCTTTACGCCGCGCTCCTCGGGCCGGCCGTCCTCCTCCTGCGGAGCCGGCTGGGGGACGCGGCGATCGCGCTCGAGACGGGGGAGGGCTCCCCCGTCCTCGCGAGCCTCCTCGCCGTCGGCGCCGGAGTCTACGAGGAGATCGCCTTCCGGCTCCTCCTCCTCCCCGCGCTCTACGTCCTCGCCCTCCGGATGGCCGAGCCCCTCGGGGCGGGGAAGGGGACGGCGCTGGGGATCGCCCTCGCCGTCTCCTCGCTCGCCTTCGCGGGCTTCCACCACCTCGGGGCGTTCGGGACCCCCTTCGACGCGGGCGCGTTCGCGTTCCGGACGATCGCCGGGGCGATCCTGGGCGGGCTCTTCGTCGGGAGGGGGATCGGCGTGGCGATCTACACGCACGCGTTCTACGACCTCCTATACCTCGCGGGCTAAAGCCGTGGAGGCGTTCTTCGTCGGCGTGACGGGGGGGAGCGGCGCCCCCTACGCCCTCTCCCTCGTGCGGGCGCTCGGCGCCGCGGGCGCCCGGGTCCACCTGTCGATCAGCGCGGCGGGCCTGAAGGTGCTCGCCCTCGAATGCGGGGCGCGGATCGACCCCGCCGAGCCCGATCTCGCCCCGTTCCGGGCGGGGGCGGGGGAGGTCCTGTTCCACCCGATCGAGGCGGTCGAGGCCCCGCCGTCGAGCGGGACCCATCCGGTCCGCGGCGCGGTCGTCGTCCCCTGCTCGATGGGGACCGCCGCCCGGGTGGCGTCGGGCCTCTCCTCGAACCTGATCGAGCGGACCTGCGACGTCGCCCTCAAGGAGGGCCGCCCCCTGATCCTCGTCCCGCGGGAGACGCCCCTCAACCGCGTCCACCTCGACTCCCTCTCGCGGCTCGCGTGGGCGGGGGCGACCATCCTGCCGGCGATGCCGGGCTTCTACCACCGGCCGAAGACGGTCGAGGACCTCGTCGACCACGTCGTCGGCAAGATCCTCGACCGCCTCGGCGTCGAGCACGACCTCTTCCGGCGCTGGGGCGCGGAGCCGGCGGGGGACGAGGAGTTCCACCCCCACGCCCCGCGACGGGGATGAGCGCCCTCCGCCGGGTCGCGCTCCTCCTCGAGACGATCCGGTTCTCCCACTCCGTCTTCGCCTTCCCCTTCGCCCTCGTCGGCGCCCTCCTCGCCGCCGGGGGATGGCCCGACGCGCGGACGCTCCTCCTCCTCGCCGGCTGCGTCCTGACCGCCCGGACCGCGGCGATGGGGTGGAACCGGCTCGCCGACCGCGACGTGGACGCGCGCAATCCCCGGACGGCGGGCCGCGCCCTGCCGGCGGGCACGCTCTCGCCGCGCTCCGTCGGACTCCTCGTCGCGGCGAGCGCGCTCGCCTTCGTCCTCCTCTCCTTCGCCCTCTCGCCCCTCTGCGGCGGGCTCTCCTTCCCCGTCCTCGGGCTCCTCCTCGGGTACAGCCACCTCAAGCGGAGGACCTCGGGAACCCACTTCGCGCTCGGCGCCTGCCTCGGGATCGCCCCGCTCGGGGCCTGGCTCGCCGTCAAGGGCTCCTTCGAGGGGGATCTCCTCGCTCCCCTCCTCCTCTCCGTCGCCGTCGCCCTTTGGGTCGCCGGCTTCGACCTGATCTACGCCTGCCAGGACATCGCATTCGACCGCAGGGAGGGGCTGCACTCCCTGCCGGCCCGGCTCGGCGTCGGCCGGGCGCTCGCCCTCTCCGCCGCCCTCCACGCCGCCGTCGTCCCCCTCCTCCTCGGGGTCGCTCTCCGGGCCGGACTCGGTCTCCCCACCTACCTCGGCATCGCCCTCGTCGGCGTCCTCCTCGTCGTCGAGCACCTCCTCGTGCGGCCGGGGGACCTCTCCCGGGTGAACGCCGCCTTCTTCACGGTGAACGGCTGGATCTCCGTCGCCTACTTCCTCGCCGTGTGGGCCGACTACGCCCTCCGGGGGAGCGCGTGAGCCCGGCTCGACCCGCCTCCGCCCGAAAGGAGGCGCCCCGCGGGCGGATCGTCCGGCCGGAGGGGATGCAGGCGTTCCTCGAAGATCTCCAGGGGGGACTCCGCGGGGGGCAAGCCGGGGCGGTCGTCCTCTTCCTCGGGGAATACCACTTTCCGACCCACACCTACGACCCCGGGGCCTTCGACCGGACGGTGGAGGCGCTCCGCGAAGCGTCGGAGAAGACCCACGCCTTCTTCTCCCACGACGCGCAGGGGGACGGGTTCGAGGAGCGGGCGCTCCTCTCGGACCTCCTCGCGACCCCTCTCTTCGCCCCCTCCCGCGCGATCCTCGTGCGTCGCGCCGAGTCCCTCTGCAAGTTCGAGGGGCGGGCCCGGAAGTCGGGGGAGAGGACTCCGTTCGAGGCGGCCTGCCTGAGGTTTCTCGAGGGGACGCGCGACGGATCGCTCCTCCTCGTCACCCTCCCGACCCGGACGGAGAAGGACCCGCTCGCCGCCGACCTCCTGGCGGCGGGGGGGACGGTCGTCGTCTGCCCCGAGGCGAGGGCGGGGGAGGAGCCGAGCGGCTTCAGCCTCGCGGCGGCGCTCCTCGAGGGGGGAGCACCGCAGGCCGCGGCGATCCTCGAGGGGATCCGCCGCGACGGGCTCTCCCTCGCTCCGGGCAAGCGGGAGCGCGATCCGCGCGCCCTCTACGCGATCCTCTTCGCCCGCCTCTACGAGGAGGCGCGCCGCGCGGCGGTCGTCCGGCGGCTCCTCGACGGGGGGGCCTCCATCCAGCAGGCGGCTGGTGCGCTCGGCACGAAGGGCTGGCCGGGGTCCCACCTCGATCGGGCGGCGCGCGCGAGGACGAGCCGCGGCCACGAACGCCTGCTGCGGCGCCTGCGGGCGCTCGAGGTCGGCGTGAAGTCCGGGCGGGAGCCCGATCCCCTCGCGGCGATCGCCCGGCTCGCCGCTGCCTCCGGAGCGAGGGAGCGATGATCCGCCGCCTGCCCCGGGAGATCGTCGACCGGATCGCGGCGGGGGAGGTGATCGATCGCCCCGCCTCCGTCCTGAAGGAGCTGGTCGAGAACTCCCTCGACGCGCGGGCGCGGCGGATCGAGGTCGACCTGAGCCAGGGAGGAGCCGGGTTCGTCCGCGTCGCGGACGACGGGGCCGGGATCCCGTTCGGGGACCTCCCCCTCGCCCTCGCGAGCCACGCGACGTCGAAGATCTCGGGTGTAGAGGACCTCGAGCATCTCGCGACCTTCGGGTTCCGAGGGGAGGCCCTCGCCTCCATGGCGGCGGTCGCCCGCGTCCGGATCCTCTCCCGCCCCGCCGACGCCTCCGAGGGGGGGGAGATCACGGCGGAGGGGGGGAAGGCGGGATCTCCCCGCCCCGCGGCGGCGCCTCCCGGAACCCTCGTCGAGGTACGCGACCTCTTCACCTTCCATCCCGCCCGACGGAAGTTCCTCCGGGGCGAGTCGACGGAGGTCGGCCACTGCCTCGAGGCCCTCCTCCGCCTCGCCCTCGCCGAGGAGGACTTCGAGTTCCTCCTCCGCCACGAGGGGAAGCTCCTCCTCCGCCTCGCGGCGGGGCTCCCGAGGCGGGAGCGGATCCGGGAGGCCTTCGGCCGCGAGACGGCGGAGGCGCTCTTCCCCATCTCCGGCGAGATCGGCTCCGCGCGCCTCGAGGGATTCGGCGCGGCCCCTCGCCTCTCCCGGCCCGACGCCTCCCGGATCTACCTCTTCGTGAACGGCCGGTTCGTGCGCGACCGGGCGCTCGCCCGCGCCGTGCGGGAGGGGTACCGCGATTTCCTCCCCTCGGGCCGCCACCCCGTCGCCTTCCTCTTCCTCTCCCTCGATCCCTCCACCGTCGATCCGAACGTCCACCCGACGAAGATCGAGGTCCGCTTCCGGGACTCGCGCAACCTCTTCGCCCTCGTCCAGCGGACGATCCTCGAGGGGCTGCGCGCGGCCGGGGCCGCCACCCCGGGCGCGAGCGTCGGCCCGCTCGCGAGGGAGGAGCCCTCGCCCTCCCGAGGAGAGCCGACCCCCTTCGACTTTCCCGACCTGGAGCCGCTTCCCGCGCGTAAGGCCCCTCCGCCCGAGCCCGCGCGGTCCATCTCCTCGCCGCTCGTCCCGACGCCGGACCCCGGCGCCCGCTACCTCCAGCTCCACGACACCTACCTCGTGCGGGAGACCGAGGAGGGCTTCGAGATCCTCGACCAGCACGCCCTCCACGAGCGGATCTCCCTCGAGGAGCTGCGCGCGCAGTTCCGCCGCGGGGCGGTCGAGAGCCAGCGACTCCTCGTCCCGGAGGTCGTCGAGACGACGCGGGCGGAGGCGGCGTTCCTGGAGTCGATCGCGCCCCTCCTCCCCCGGGCCGGGCTCGAGATCTCCCCCTTCGGCGAGAGCGAGGTGGCGATCCGGGCGGTCCCCGCCTGTCTCCGCCGGCTCGACGCGAAGGGCCTCCTCGCCGACCTCTGCGCCCTGGCGCGCGAGGGGGAGGCCCCGCAGCCCGAGCGCATCCTCGAGGAGACGCTGGAGCGGATGGCCTGCCGGTCCTCCCTCATGGCGGGCGATCGCCTCGAGCCGCAGGAGATCGAGGGCCTGATCCGCCGGGGCGCCGCGCTCCCCCACGACGCGACCTGCGCGCACGCGCGGCCGACGCGCGTGCGGTTCACTCTCGCCGACCTCGAGAAAGCGTTCCACAGGCGGTAGGGGAGGGCGAGGCCCGGCTCACCGGAACGGCGAACGGGATCTGCGATCCGGCGGGAGCCGGAGCCCTCGGGGAGTCCTCACCCGTCTCCTCGCATCCAGAAGAGGGAGTTCCGCATCTCGTCCGCGCTCTGCTCCCGCAGGAAGCGGAGGAGTCGGTCACGCGCGGTTCGGAAGGGGATCTGGGGGGACAGGACGATGCCCGCGTGGTCTTCCCCTCGGGCGAGAAACGATCGATGGAGCGCCACGAAGTCCGGCGCGTTGAAGGTCGCGATCGTCCGGCCCCCTCGCGCGGCCCATCGCAGGTTGTCCTCGTCGCTCGATCCGGAGCGTCCCGCCTCGCTCACGGTCACGACGTCGTATCCGCGCGACCGCAGGACGGGAGCCAGGCGCGTGTGGAGGTGTTCGTCGAGGAGGAGCCGCGCGAAAGGCGGCGGCGGCATCCGTCATCCGGCCGCCTCGCGCTTCGTGATCCGGCCGCCTCGCCCGACCTTGAGCCCGTGCTTGCGGAGGACGCGCGGGATCGAGGACTCGCGGATCTCGCGTTCGATCTCCGAGCGGTGGTCGTGGTAATAGGAGAGGGCGTCGTGGACCTGGGCGGGCCTCAAGTGAGGGAGCGCGTCCAGGATGTCCTCGACCGAATGTCCCTCCTTCCAGTAGCCGACGACCATCCGCACCTGCACCCGCGTCCCCCGGATCACGGCGGACCGAATGCCGGGACCCTTCTCTCGGACGACGTGCGGGTGCTCCGTGCGGACGGTGGAACTCATCCTGGTACGAGAGTAATCGGAGTCGCGCTTCCTCGGAAGGCCGCCGATCGGCCTCCGGGGCCCTTCACCGGGGGGGCGCGAAGGTCTCCGCGGGGAGCCCGGGGTTCAACCGGATCCCCCGGATGCGCCCGATCTCGTAGCGGGGGAGGGGCGACTCGCCGATCGTGACGGTGATCTTGCGCGGGAGGCGCAGGCCGTCCTTCGTCAGGAACTCGGAGAATCGGAATCGCTCCGGCTCGGCGGACGGACCGTCGCCGGCGGGGGCGAGGGGGGTCGCGAGGACGTCGCAGAGGTCTCCGGTCTCGAGGTCGGTCCGGATCCGCAGGCGCACGCGGTCGACCCCGCCGCGGCGGATCGGGCCGAACGCGGCGCTCTCCCCCTCGAGAACGGCGAGGGGGCGGCCCTCGGCCGCCTCGTCGGGGAGGCGACGCAGCCCCTCGAGGCGCTCGGCGAGGCGGCGGACGGAGAAGGCGGCGGCGAGGTCGCGGGAGAGGCGCACGCGCTCGTCGATCTCCTCGCGCGCGTCGCGGTGCTCCCGCCCCTCGAGGAGGCTCGTCCCCTTCTCGTCGCGGACCCAGTAGCGGCGGCCGTCCGTCCCGGTCGTCACGGACACGCCGGTGACGAGGTCGGTGATCGTCGTGCGGACCCGGTCGGGGGAGGAGAAGGAGTGCTCCGCCTTGACCTCGTTGCTCCGCTCCTCGTCCCGGACGATGAAGTCGAAGACGAGGGCGAGGTCGCGGACTTCGGCATCCCCTCCCCCCTCGGGGAACTGCGCGCGGGCGGCCTTCTCGACGATCCCCGCGACGTCGGGGGGAAAGGCCGGCGCCGGTCGCGACCCCGGGCCGGGCGCGGGCGCCGACGCTTGCGCGAGGAGGAGGAGGAGGGCGGGCATCGGCGGGCGAGCATACGGCCGGAGGGGACGGGATTCCGCAGGACGGAGACCGGTAGAATCCGCCCGTGGCCTCGTTCGAGAGCCTCCCCGTGGGGGAAGGGGTCCTCCTCCACCACCTGCCGGTCGACCGCTTCAAGTCGGTCACCTGCCGGGTCGTCTTCCACCTTCCGCTCAACGCGCGGGCGGCCGAGGCGGCGCTGATCCCGCCGCTTCTCCGGCGGGGGACCCGGAGGCACCCCGACCTCGCGTCGATCGGCCGGCGCCTCGACGACCTCTACGGCGCCGCGCTCGACGGGGATGTCTCGCGGGTGGGGGAGCGGCAGATCCTCGACCTCGCGATCGACATCGTCGCGCCGCGCCACCTCCCCGGCCGGGTCGACGTGCTCGCGGAGGGGCTCGCCTTCCAGCGGGAGCTCCTCCTCGAGCCGCGGCTCGAGGGGGACCGGTTCCCGGCGGAGATCTACGAGCAGGAGCGGGAGAACCTCGCCCGCGTCGTCGAGGGGCTCCTCGACGACCGGATCGCCTACGCGACCGAGCGCTGCCTCGCCCGCATGTGCGAGGGGGAGCCCTACGAGAACTATCCCTACGGGACCCCCGAGACGATCCGCGCGGCGCGGAACGAATCGGTCGTCGCCCGCCACCGCTCCCTGCTGCGGTCGGCGCCGACGGAGATGTTCGTCGTCGGCCCGGCTGGTCGGGGGGAGGTCGAGGAGGCGGCGGGCGCGCTCGCGCGGGCGCTGGGGGAGCGGCGGGTCGAGGTTCCCGCCGCGCCGGTGCCTCCCACGGTCCGTCCGCCGCGGCGCTTCTCCGAGGAGATGGCGCTCGACCAGGCGAAGCTCGTCCTCGGCTTCCGCGTCGCGACCCGCCCCGGGCTCGCGGAGGACCCGGGGCTCACGCTCTTCGCGACGATCCTCGGCGGGGGGCCCTTCTCGAAGCTCTTCCGGAAGGTGCGGGAGGAGCGCTCCCTCGCCTACTACGCCTCGGCCTCCCTCGAGCGGCCGAAGGGGCTCCTCCTCCTCCACGCCGGGATCGACGCGGCCAAGGAGGGGGCGGTGACGGAGCTGTGTCTCGCCCAGGTCGAGGCGCTGGCGCGCGGGGAGATCGACGACACCGAGCTCGACGCCGCGAGGCGGGCGATCCGGGCGCGCCTGAAGGGCCTCGGCGACTCCCCCTCGGGGCTGATCTCCTACGCGGTCGAGCGGGGCCTGCTTGGGCGCGTCCCGGTCCCGGCCGCGGAGGAGGAGGCGGTCGCGGCGGCGGGGCGGGACGAGGTGGTCGAGGCGGCGAGGCGGGTCCGGCTCGACACCGTCTTCCTCCTGCGGCCGCCGGGAGGAGCGGCGTGACCCCGTTCGAGAGGATCGCCGAGGCGCGCCTCGGGGAGGAGGTCCTCCGCGCGCGGGTGCGCAACCTTCCGGTCCTCCTCGCGCCGAAGCCCGGCCAGGTCCGGGCCACCGGCGTCCTCGGCGTCCGCTTCGGCTCCTGCGACCGGGAGTTCCGGGAGGCCACCGGCGGGCCGGTCGTCCGCGTCCCCGACGGCGTCGCCCACTTCCTCGAGCACAAGCTCTTCGAGGGGACGTCGGTCCCCGTCTTCCAGCGCTACGCCGAGCTCGGGGCGGCCTGCAACGCGGCGACCTCCTTCCGCACGACCCACTACTACTTCACCTGCACGGAGCAGTTCGAGACCTGCCTCGAGTTCCTCCTCGACTTCGTCCAGCGCCCCTCGATCACGCCGGAGCGGGTCGAGAAGGAGAAGGGGATCATCGAGCAGGAGATCCGGATGTACCTCGACAACCCCTCCTGGCGGGTCTTCTTCAATCTCCTCGGGGCCCTCTACGAGCGCCACCCCGTCCGCCATCCGCCGGGAGGGACCGTCGAGTCGGTGCGGTCGATCACGGCGGAGGACTGCCTGCGCTGCCACCGCGCCTTCTACCGGCCCGGGAACCTCGTCCTCGTCGCGTCGGGGGACTTCGACCCCGAGCGGCTCCTCGCGCGGATCGAGGGGTGGGTCGGGGCCCAGAACGGGGCCGTCGGCGAGGCGATCCCCGTCTCGGAGGAAGGGGAGGTGGCGACCCGCGAGGCGGTCGACCGGATGGCGGTCTCGCGGGCCCGGGTCCTCCTCGGGTTCCGGGCCGACCGGGGGCCGGGGATCGGGGAGCCGCTCCTGCACGAGGAGCTCTCCGGGGGCTTCGCCCTCGAGTCGCTGTTCGGCCGCTCGAGCGAGATCCACCAGGACCTCTACAAGCGCGGCGTGATCGACGACTCCTTCTCCGCCTCCGCGACCGTCGAGTCCGACTTCGCCTTCACCGTCCTCGGCGGGGAGACGAACGAGCCCGAGCGGTTCCGGGAGGAGATCCTCGCCACCCTCGAGAGGGCGAAGCGCGAGGGGATCCGCGCGGAGGACTTCGAGCGAGTCCGGCGCCGCCACATCGGCGCCGCCGTGCGCCGCTTCCAGTCCTCCGAGTCGACGGCGATGGGCCACATGCGGGAGGCGCTGCGGGGCCTCCCTCCCTTCGCCCACGTGCGCGCCCTCGAGGGCGCCCGGCGGGAGGACTCCGAGGCGTGGCTCCGGCGCAGCGTCCGGGAGGGGCGCCTCGCCGTCTCCATCCTCCACCCCTCCTGACGGGTGGGCGGCTCCCGGCTCCGCTACCGCTTCCTCCTCGGACCGACCGCCTCGGGCAAGACGGCGGTGGCTCTGGCGCTCGCCCGCCTCTCGCCGATGGAGGCGGTGTCGATGGACTCGATGCAGGTCTTCCGGGGGATGGACGTCGGCACGGCGAAGCCGACGGCTGCGGAGCGCGACTCCCTCCCGCACCACGCCATCGATCTCGCCGATCCCCGGGACCCCTTCGACGTCGCGCGCTACCTCTCCGCCGCCGAGTCCGCCGCGGAGGAGATCGCCTCGCGCGGGAAGGTCCCCCTCTTCGTCGGGGGGGCGGGCCTCTACCTCCGGGCGCTCACCCACGGGCTCATGACCGGGGCGAGCGCCGATCCGGCCCTGCGCGAGGAGCTCCACCGCCGGGCGGAGGCGGAAGGGGGGGCGGCCCTCCACCGGGAACTCTCCGAGGTCGATCCGGTCGCCGCCTCTCGCCTCCATCCGAACGACGTGAAGCGGGTCGTGCGCGCCCTCGAGGTCTTCCGGCTGACGGGGAGCCCGATCTCCGTGCTGCAGCGGGACTGGGCGAATCCCCGGACGGAGCGCGACCGGATCCTCGTCGGGCTGCGCCTGGATCGCGACGCCCTCCACCGGCGGATCGGCCGGCGCGTCGACGCGATGCTGGCAGCGGGCCTCGTCGAGGAGGTGGCGCGGATCCGGGACGGCGGTGGGTTCGGGCCCCAGTCCTCCCAGGCGCTCGGCTACCGGGAGGCCCTCGAGCACCTGGCGGGCCGGCTCTCCCTCGCGGACTGCCGCCTCGCCGTGATCAAGGCGACGCGGGATTTCTCGCGCCGGCAGATGACCTGGTTCCGGAGCTACCCCGACCTTCGGTGGATCGACGTCGGGGAGGAGGAGGAACCCTCCGCGATCGCGCCTAGAGTGGCGCGCAAGCTCGAGCTCCCTTCCCCGGCCTAGGGAAGCGGGCGAACGGATCTCCCCTTCCCCCGGGGAGCCCCGCCTAGAGGTAGGGATCCTCCCAGTCGTAATTGAAGAAGTAGCGGTCGATCGTGCGGTGGGCCGAGTGGAGGTCACGGTCCCACACCCGCAGCTTCGTCGACAGGTCGTAGTCCCAGTACCCGACCCAGGCCTTCGACTTGCCCCAGGGGTCCGCCACGAAAGGAGCGAAGTACGAACACCCCGCCCCAACGAAGGCGGCGACGGCTAGGACGGCGAGGGCGAACGGTCGTCTCATCGGGCTCTCCAGGAGATGCAGGGGGAGGCAGACGGAAGGAGGCTACCGGGGGTCGCCGGGGGGGTCAACGACCTCCCGCAACCATTCCGCCGGGGTGTCCGTAGAAAGGGCCGGTCCATAAAGCGGGAACCGTTCGCATCCCGAATCGTTCGAGCGGAGGCTGCCCGCATCCCCGAGCTCTTTCTCCTGGCGCGTCTCGATCCATGGCTCACCTGCCTTCTCGCCGGGCGGCGGGCTCACCTTCCGTAGGCCGTTCCGGGCGAGGCCATTCCGTCAGGGGGAGGCGCGCCTCTCCGGGAGACCGGGGACCGGGCAGCCTCCTTTTCTTCCATCGCCGGCCCCCCGATGTTGGCGAGGGGCGATGTTGGCGGGGAGGGCGGAGCGAGGGCTATAACCCCTCGCCATGCGCTGCCGAGCGCCCCGGGGAACCCGGGACCTCCTCCCGGCCGAGGTCCTCGAGCACGAGCGGCTCGAGCGCGCCGCCCGGGATCTGCTGCGGACGGCGGGTTACCGGGAGATCCGCGCTCCCCTCTTCGAGGAGACGGCCCTCTTCGTCCGCTCCATCGGGGAGTCGACCGACGTCGTCGAGAAGGAGATGTTCACGGTCGAGCGGGAGGGAGCCTCCTACACCTTCCGCCCGGAGGGGACCGCCGGCGTCGTCCGCGCCTACCTCGAGGCGAACCTCCCGAAGGAGCGGCCCCTCCAGAAGTTCTTCTACGTGGGGCCGATGTTCCGCTACGAGAAGCCGCAGAAGGGGAGGGAGAGGCAGTTCGACCAGATCGGGATCGAGGCCCTGGGCTCCCTCGATCCGCTCCTCGACGCCGAGGCGATCCACCTCGCCGCTTCCTTCTTCGAGCGGGTCGGGCTCCCCGGCGTCGAGGTCCGGATCAACTCGATGGGGGACGGGGCCGACCGGGACGCCTACCGGGGCCGGCTGCGGGAGTACTTCGGGGCGCGGCTCGGGGACCTCTGCGAGACCTGCCGCGCCCGGTTCGAGCGAAACGTCTTCCGGCTCCTCGACTGCAAGAACGAGCGCTGCCGCTCGATCGCCGCCGGCGCCCCCTCGACCCTCGACTCCCTCTCCACGGAGAACCGCCGGCACTTCGAGGCGGTGCGGCGGGGCCTCGAGGCGGTGGGCCGGAAGGCCGCCGTCGACCCGCAGGTCGTCCGGGGCCTCGACTACTACACGCGCACGGTCTTCGAGGTCCACCTACCCTCCCTCGGCGCGCGCTCCGCGCTGTGCGGCGGGGGGCGCTACGACCACCTGATCGAGGAGCTGGGCGGCCCTCCGCTCGGCGCCGTCGGGTTCGCGATCGGCGTCACGCCGACGCTCCTGGCGATCCGGGAGCAGGGTCTCGCGCCTCCCCCCGCTCCGGGGGAGGTCGATCTCTTCGTCGCCATCGCGGGGGAGGAGACGCGGGAGGCGGCCTTCGCCCTGGCGGATCGGGTCCGGCGATCGGGGGTCTCCGCCGACCTCGACCACGAGGAGAAGAGCCTCAAGGGACAGCTGCGGCTCGCGAACCGCCTCGGGGCCCGCTTCCTCCTCGTCCTCGGTCCCGAGGAGATCGGGCGGGGTCGGGGGAGGTTGAAGGATCTCTCGAAGGGGGAGGAGACGGAGGTCGACCTCGGCGACGGCGCCGGGATCGCCTCCCGCATCCGCGGGACCGGACCTCCGCCGTCATGAGGGTCGGGGTCTACGGGGGCTCCTTCGACCCGATCCACAATGGCCACCTCGCGGTCGCCGGGACCGCCCGCGACCGGGCCTCTCTCGATCGGGTCCTCCTCGTCCCGGCCGCCGCACCTCCCCACAAGGAAGGGAGGGACCTCGCCCCGGCGGCGCACCGGCTCGCGATGGTCGCCTTGGCGGTCGAGGGGCGCCCCGGGCTCGAGGCCTGCGACCTCGAGGTCCGCCGGGGCGGGCGCTCCTACACCGTCGACACCCTCGCCGAGGTCCGCGCCCTCTTCCCGGGCGCGGAGGTCTTCCTCGTGATCGGCTCGGACACGCTCCCCGACCTCCCGCAGTGGAGGGACGTCCACTCGATCCTCGCGCGCACGCGCGTCCTCGCCGTCCTGCGCCGCGGCCACGGCCGGGACGCCGTCGAGGGGCTCCGGTGCCACTTCGCGCCGGCGGAAGTCGAGTCCCTCGCGGCGGGATTCCTCGAGATCGATCCGGTGGACGCCTCGGCGACGGAGATCCGGGACCGGCTGCGCCGGCGACTCCCCGTCACGGGCCTCCTCCCGCCCCCCGTCGCCGCCTACATCGAGCGGAACGGCCTCTACCGGAACGGCGCTTGATCGGCGGCGCGGTCGCCCTCCTCGTCGCCTTCGCCACGACCCCGCTCTTCGCCGCGCTCGCGCGCCGCCTGCGCCTCCTCGACTTTCCCGCCGGACGGAAGGACCACGCCGCGCCCACTCCGTTCCTCGGGGGGGCGGCGATCCTCCTCGCCTTCCTCCTCGGCCTCCTCGCCGCCGGAGGCCTCGGGGGGGAGGACCTCGCCATCCTCGGAGGCACGGGCCTCGCGTTCGCCGTGGGGCTCACCGACGACGCCGCGAAGGGACGGTTCCCGGCCGCCGCGAAGCTCGCCGGCCAGGCCGCCGCCGCGATCCTCGCCGTCGCGTCGGGCCTGCGTGGGGGGTGGTCCTCCTCCGCCCCGCTCGACGCCGCCCTCACCTTCCTCCTTCTCCTCGCCGCGACGAACGCCTTCAACTTCCTCGACAACATGGACGGCCTCGTCGCGGGCCTCGGGGTCGTGGCGGCGGCGACCCTGGCGCTCCTCGGCGACTCCTTCCCCGCGGAAGCCCTCCTCGGCGCCTGCCTCGGCTTCCTCCCGTGGAACTTCCCGCGCGCCCGCGCCTTCGCCGGGGACGCGGGGAGCCACGCGATCGGGTTCGCGGCGACCGCGATCGCCGTCCGCGCCTGCTCCCGGGCGGAGGGTTCGCTCCCGGCCCGAGCGCTCCCCCTCCTCGCCATCGCGGTGCCGATCCTCGACCTCGTGCGCGTCGTCCTCCTCCGCCTCCGGCTTCGCCGTCCGCCCCATGTCGGCGACCACCTCCATCTCTCCCACCGCGTGGCGGCCACGGGGCTCGGCCGCGGGCGGGCGGTCCTCCTCCTCTGGCTCCTCGCCGTCGCCGGCGGGGCCGCGGCGGTGGTGACTTCGCGGCGAGGCGCGCTCGCGGCCCTCCTGGCGGAGGGGGGCGTCCTCCTCGCGTTCCTCGCGCTCGCGCGGCGCGCCGCCTACCAGAGGACGACGTTCGCCGACTCGTAGACGCGCTTGTAGAGCTCGTTCTTCTCGCCGAAGCCCGGCGCCTCGGCCGTCAGCTCAGCGAAGAGCGACTCTCGGACCTTCTCGAGGGGGGTCGTCGTGCGCTTGAGGACCTGGACGACGTGCCAGCCCGCGCCGCTCGGGAAGGGGTCCGAGACCTCCCCCTCCTTCAGCGCCCGGACCACCTTCGCGAATTCCTCGCCGTAGCGGTCGTAGTTGTAGTTCGGGAGCACGCCCCCGGTCTGCTTCGCCGCGGGGTCGTGCGAGGCGCTCCGGGCGACCTCGGCGAAGTCCTCCCCCTTCTTCAGCCGCTCCTGGGCCTTGAAGGCCGCCTCCCGCGCCTTCGCGTCGAGGAGGTTCTGGTCGACCTCGTTCGGCTTCTTCCCCTTCTGGACCTCCTCGCGCATGAAGGTCCCCTTCGTGAAGAAGATCTGCCGCACCTCGACCTTGATCCCGTCGACGCCGTACTTCTGGTCGAAGCGCTTCTTCACCGCCTCCTCCGTGACGACCCGGGTGCGCATGACGAGCTTGTCCTGGAGGAGGTCCTTCTTCGCCTGGAAGGCCTGGTAGCGGTCGTACAGCTCCCCGGCGAAGCCCATCTCCCGGAGCTCCTTCTCCGCCTTCCCTCGGTCCCCGCCGTGGCGCTTGTTCACGAGGTCGTCCCAGAACTTGGCGATCTTCCCGCGCACCTCCTCCTCGGAGACGGAGATCCCGTTCTTCGCCGCCTCCTCCTCGAGGAGCCTGTAGGCGATCAGGTCCCGGATGTTCTGCTTGCAGTGCATCATCCAGAGGAAGTCGCGGTACTCCTCCATCCCCAGGGGCTTGCCGTTGATCATCGCCGCGACGCCCGGGGGGAGGGTGATGGGGGGCACCGCGGTCGTCGTCGTGGCGGGGGGCGCCGAGGACTGGGGCTTGATCTCGTCGCCTTGGCCCGCGACGCCGCCCTGGGGGAGGAGGAGGAGGATCGGGAGGGTCCACATGGCAGGAGGGAGAGAACGCCGTTGCGGGGAGGGAACTCTACGGCTGCGCTCGGGGAGACGGAAGGGGAGGACGGGATTCCGCGCCCGGAGTCCTCCTTCGCCGCGCGAGCCGGTCGGAGAACAGGAGGGGGGGAGGGGGGATGTGCTGGTCGGTGCACATCCTCCGGAGCCGGCGCGCGCAGACGACCCATTCCGCCCCGAAGATCCCGGCCCAGGAGAAGACCAGCAGGATCGTGGCGTCGCCGCCGCCCGCGGCGCGAAGCGCGAGGAGGGGGAAGTCGTAGGCGGCGTGCCAGAGCGAGGGCTCGATCCACGCCAGCCTCCGTTCGCGCGCGCCGGCCGCCCCCGGCCTTCCCTCCGCGCGCGCCAGCCGCCATCCCATGAGCGTGCCGTGGAGGGCGTGCCCGGGCACCGCCGTGAACGCGCGCATCCACCCCACGGAGACACCTCCGATGGCGACGTAGCCGCAGTTTTCCACCGTCGCGAAGCCCAGGGAGACGGCCACGGCGTAGACGAGCCAATCGAAGGGTTCGTCCAGGTGCGGATCGCGCCGGGCGCGCCCCCGGAGCGCGAGGAACTTGCACCCCTCCTCGATCGGTCCGATCACGAGGAAGGCCGAGACCGCCGCGGCGAGGAGGAGGACCGGCGGGGAACCCCCGTCCGGGAGGAGGGCGTGAGCGCCGTACTCGACGATCGCCGCGGGCAGGACCGAGAGCGCCCCGACGAGCAGGTAGACCGACAGGTTCCCGATCGGCTCGCGACGCCGGTCCCGCGACCAGACCGCGTGCACGAGGATCAGCGCGGGCCCGAACGCCAGGGCGAGATAGGTGCCGGCGCCCACCTACCGGATGCCTTCCCCGTCTTTCACCATGTGCCGGATTCTCCCCATCGCGTCCGTCCCGGGTAAGCCGCATCCTCTCCCCATCCTGGAGGGGAGCCCTCCTCATCGGGCCAGGAACGCGCGCGCGGGCGCATCCCGGGGGTCGCGGGCGAGCGCCTCGCGGTAGGCCGCGGCGGCGTCCTCCCGGCGGCCGAGGGCGGCCAGCACGGAGCCCCGCAGGCTCCAGGTGTCGGCGCTCCCCCCGTCGAGGGAGGCCGCCTCCTCGACGGCGCGAAGGGAGTCCTCCCCCCGCCCGAGGCCGAGGAGGGCGATCGCGCGCACGCGATGGAGGACGGGGAGGCCCGGCTCCAGGCGGAGCGCGGACTCCGCCTCCCCGAGGCACTCCTCGTAGCGCCCGAGGTCGCCCAGGACCTTCGACCGCTCGCGCAGGGCGGCGACGGCGGGCTTGCCGGCCGGAGCGGACCTCGCGGCCGTGGCGAAGACTCGCTCCGCCTGCCCGGAGAGGGAACGCCCCCCCTCGGGGCGTCCGCGGCGCGCCTTCGCCTCCTGCCAGAGGAGGACGCCTCGCCCGTAGGCCCCGAGGAAGGCTCCCTCGGTCTCCCCGGCGAACGCCGCCGAGAGGTTCGGGAGGAATCGCCCCCACGGGATGCCGGGCCCGTCGGGGTCCTCGACCCACGACTCGACGATCGCCGTGGCCGCGTCGCGGAGCGAGTCCTCCGCGAGGGCCCCGTAGGCGCGGAACGTCGCGGTCGTCGAGCGGAAGACGCGCTCGAGGAGGAAGGCGCGGGCGGCATCGGGGATCGCCGCGCGCAGGCGCCCGAAAGTCCGGTCGCGCACGGCGGCGAGGTCGAGGAGGTTCCTCCCGATCGTGAGGGAGTTCTGGGAACGCGCGGCGCGGAACTCGAGGGTCTGGCGGTCGTCGGTCACGATCGTCCCGCCGCGCCCGAGGTCGCGGAGGTCCTCGTCGAGCGCGACGAGGAGGGCGAGGAGGCGGTCGGGCTCGGCGAGCCGGACCGCGGCGAGGTCCCGGAGGACCTCGGGCGCGCGCATGCGCCGCGCCAGTTCCTCCGGCCTCGGGAGGAGGGGGACCTCCGAGCCGAGGAGGATCGCGTCCTGGAAGGCGATCCAGAGCGCGACGTGGTCGAAGGCCGCGGCGAACGTCGCGAGGATGGAACGCATCTCCTCCGGCCGCATCTCGTAGAGGGGGAGCCAGTGGGCGGCGACTCCGCCGGGCGCGAGGCGCGCGCGGATCCGCCGGAAGTAGTCGAGCGAGTAGAGGCTCCCGCCTCCGCGGACCCAGGGATGCATCGGGTCGGAGGTGATCACGTCGAAGCGCCGGTCCGTCGAGAGGAGGAAGTGGCGGCCGTCGTCGAGGAGGAGGCGGACGTTGCCGCGGTCGAGGACGCCGTGGTTCCACTCGCCGAACTCGCGCGCGGCGGGGACGACCTCGGAGGCGAGCTCGACGAGGTCGACCTGGATCCCTGGATGGACGGAGAGGGCCCCCGCCGTCATCCCGGTCCCGAGGCCGACGACGAGGCCGGTCCGGGGTCCGGGGTGCATCAGGGCGGGGAGGTGGCCGAGGAGGTACTGGTTGCGGGCGTCGATGAAGGCGGTCGAGGCGACGACCTTCCCGTTGACCCGGAGGGTCCGGCCCCACTCCCCCTCGGAGACGGTGACGCTCGCGCCCGGCCCGTCGACGGCGAGGCGCCGGACGGCCTCCTTCGGCCCGTAGCGGGCGTCGTCCGCCACGCTGATCGCGAGCCGGAGCGTGCTCAGGTCCGGGCGGAGCGGGAGGAACGCCGCGAGGGGGAGGAAGAGGAGGAGCACGAGCGCCCTCCGCCACGCGCCGTCGAGAGTCGAGGAGGCGGCGGCGAGGAGCGCCTGCCCGCCGGCGAGCCACGCGAGCCCGCCGCCGCGGACCGCGAGCGGCAGGAGCGCGAAGGTCCCGACGATCGACCCGAGGACGGACCCGAACGTGTTCCAGGCGTAGAGCCGCCCCGCCGCCCCGGATCCGGGGCGCTCCTCCGCCCCCGTCGCGAGCCGGAGGAGGACGGCGAAGCCCGCACCCGAGAGGAAGCCGACCGGCAGCAGGACGGCGGCGCAGGCGAGGAAGGAGCGCGCCATCACCTCCCCGAATCCGCTCCACGCCTCGTGTCCGACGGCGAAGCTCCCCGAGACGTGGAGCAGGACCGACGGGCTCAGGAGGAGCGCGAGCGCGGAGGCGGAGGACAAGGCCGCGAAGAGGGGTTCGGGGCGCCGGATCCGCGGGAGGAGGGCTCCCGAGGCGGCCGCGCCAAGGGCGATCCCCGCCAGGAAGCAGGCGAGCATCGCGGCGAACGCGAAGACGGTCCCGCCGAGGACGAGGGAGAGGAGGCGCGTGTAGAGGACCTCGGCGGCGACCGCGAGGAAGCCGGCCCCGGCGCCGAGGAGGAGGGGGAGGGAGAGGCGCGGGTCTCGAGCCGGGGGTCCGGGCGCGGGCGCGGGAAGGGGCGGGGCGCCTCGACGGAGGAGGAGGGCTCCCGCCGCGGCGACCGCGTTGCCGCCCGCCGAGGCGAGGAGGGTCCCGCGGAGGCCGAGGTTCTCGAGGAGGAGGAAGCCCGCCAGCAGGCAGCCGGCGACCCCCCCGAGCGTGTTCGCCCCGTAGAGGAGGCTCCCGGCGCGGGCGTCGTCGCGGGGCGCGGCGCGGAGCGCGAAGGGGAGGGTCGCCCCCATCGCGAGGGTCGGGGGGAGGAGGAGGAGGGAGGCGACGAGGACGCGGGGGAGGAGGCCCCCGGCCCCGAGACCGAGGTAGATCGACTCGGCGAGGGACGCGAGGACCGGCGTCGCCACGGCGAAGGCGCCGATCCCGATCTCGAGGATCGCGTAGGCGCGCAGCGGGTCGCCCGACAGGGGGGCGCGCGAACCCGCGAGTCGCGCGCCGCCGGCCATGCCGAGGAAGAAGACGGCGAGGACGGTGCCGACGGCGGGGGCGCCCGCCCCGAGCAGGAGGGTGAGGATGCGGACCCAGGCGACCTCGTCGACGAGCGCGCTCGCCCCGGAGAGGGCGAGGAGGAGCGCGAGGGAGGAGGAGCGCCGGACCGGGGCGTCCAAGGGGCGGACATCCTAGGGCTCGGGTCCTCGTTGCCGCAGGGGAGCGGCGGGGGAATAATCCGCCCGCCGCCCCCCCCGGATGATCGACGAAGAGTTGCTGAAGATCCTCGCCTGCCCCGTCTGCAAGACGGAGGTCGTCCTGGAGGGGGACCGGCTCGTCTGCGTGAAGTGCGGGCTGCGCTACCCGATCCGGGACGACATCCCCGTGATGCTGAAGGAGGAAGCGGAGCCGGGGCCCCCTCCGAGGAAGAAGGGGAGCGCCTGACGCGTGCGGACGGCGATCCTCTCGGACATCCACTCGAACGTCGACGCGCTCTCCGTCGCGCTCGCCGACCTCGCGATGCGGGGGATCGAGGACGTCGTCTGCCTCGGGGACGTCATCGGGTACGGGGCGAGCCCGCGGGAGTGCATCTCGACGGTGATGGAGCGCTGCCGCTTCACGGTCCTCGGCAACCACGAGCAGGCCGCGATGCACTACGCCGAGGACTTCAACCCCAAGGCGCGCGCCGCGATCGACTGGACGCGGGCGACCCTGAACGCCCCCGAGCGGCCCCGGGAGGAGAACTTCCGGCTCTGGGGGTTCCTCGGGGAGCTCCCCGAGGTCGTGCGGGACGAGCGGACCTTCTACTCCCACGGATCCCCGCGCGATCCGCTCCGGGAGTACATCCTGCCGAAGGACGCGAAGAACGAGGCGAAGATGGGGGCGGCCTTCGCCGCCTTCGACCGGCCCGTCGCGATGATCGGGCACTCCCACGTCCCCGGGATCTTCACGCAGGACGGGCGGTTCCTCTCGCCCCGCTCGCTCGAGGGGCCCTGGCGCTTCCCGAAGGACGGGAAGACCCTGGTCAACGTGGGGTCGGTCGGGCAGCCCCGGGACGGGGACCCCCGGCTCGGATACGCCATCTACGACGGGGAGAGCGTCGAGTTCGTGCGGCTCGACTACGACATGGAGAAGGCGGCGTCGCGAATCCGGGCGACGGGGGTCCTCCCCGAGTTCCTCGCGAGCCGGCTCCTCGCGGGGCGGTAGGGCCCCCTCCCCCCGTGGACAAGCCGCGCTTCCTCCTCGCGATCGTCCTCTGTCTCGCGGTCCTCCTCCTCTGGAACCACCTCTTCCCCTCGCCGCGGCGCCCCGCGCCCCCGCCCCAGACCGCCCCCCCTGGCGTCGAATCGGGCCCCGAATCGGCCCCCGCCACCGCCCCCGCCCCGTCCCCGGAGGGCGCGCGGACGGCGAGCGCCCCCTATCTGCGCTCGACCCTCGAGGCCCCCTCCGGGGACGTCCTCCTCGAGTCGCCGGAGCTGCGCCTCGTCCTCTCGGGGACGGGGGCGGTCGCGAAGGACGCGCGGCTCAAGGGCTTCTACCCCGACACGGCCTCGGAGCGGACGTCCTCGGAGGAACCCGCGACCTGGCTCCCGATCCTCCGGGCTCCGGCCGGCGGGTCGGCGACCTTCGGCCTGCGCGACCACGCGGGCTCGCTCGGCCTCGAGCTCGACTCCGTCCCCTGGGCGTTCGTCCCCCTCTCCTCCGACGGGGCGCTCCTCGCGCGCTGCCCCCTCTCGAACGGCCTGACCTTCGAGAAGGAGTTCCGGCCCGGGAAGGCGCCCTTCACCGTCGAGGTCGTCCTGCGCCTCGCGAACGAGGACCGCTCGGCCGTCGGCCGGGACCTCCCCCTCTCCTTCTCGCCCGCCTCCTCGATCTTCCCCTACGGGGATTCGCTCTACGCCGATCCGGTCGCCGTCGCGGCGCTGAAGGAGGGGTACTCGCTCGAGGCCGAGCAGATGGTCGCGGACCCGAAAGGGGGGGGACGACCCCGCCCCTTCCCCGCGGGGGAGGTCCTCTGGGCGGGGTCGATGAACAAGTACTTCGCCGTCCTCGCGAAGCCGCTCCCCCCGACGCGGTTCGTCTTCGCCCGGGCGCTCCCCCTCGTCGATCCCGACGCGCCCGGGGAGGCGCCCCGGCGGCTCCTCGCGCCGGAGTGCGGGCTCTCCTTCCACGTGAAGCCCCCCGGCGAGGTCGAGGAGAAGCGGATCGAGGTCTACTTCGGCCCCAAGCGCCCCGCCGACCTGCGCGAGGCCGAGTCGACCTACCGGGAGGTCCTCTCCCTCGACTACGGCATGTTCGGCTGGATCAGCCGGCTCGTCCTCTGGATCCTCGGCCTCTTCCACTCGATCACGGCCTCCTGGGGGGCCTCGATCGTGCTCCTCACCTGCCTCGTCCGCTCGGCCCTCTTCCCCCTGAACCGCCACCAGCAGGTCTCGATGGCGCGGTTCACGGAGAAGGCGCGGAAGCTCCAGCCGCAGCTCGAGGAGTTGAAGCGGAAGTACAAGAACGACTTCCGGAAGTTCAACGAGGCGCAGGGGAGGCTCTACAAGGAGCACGGACTGCGCCCGCCGTTCCTCGGCTGCCTGCTGATGTTCCTCCAGCTCCCGGTCTGGTACGGGCTCTTCTCGGCGCTGCGCGTGGGCTACGACCTCCGGCACGCCCCCTTCCTCTGGATCGAGGACCTCTCGCAGCCGGACCGGA
The DNA here is from genome assembly GCA_022616055.1 of Planctomycetota bacterium. Taxonomy (GTDB): domain Bacteria; phylum Planctomycetota; class UBA1135; order UBA1135; family JAKEFM01; genus JAKEFM01. The sequence continues at coordinate 62,617 of JAKEFM010000115.1, read as the reverse complement.
CCCTCGCCTTCGGCTTCACGCTCCCGTGGCCGCTCCACTGGACGCACCTGAACGTCCTCCCCCTCTCGATGATGGTCGTCTGGTGGCTGCAGCAGCGGATGGCGCCGAAGCCCTCCGATCCGCAGATGGCGGCCCAGATGAAGGTCCTCCAGTTCATCCCCTTCCTCTTCGGCTTCATGTTCTACACCTACCCCGCCGGGCTCTCCCTCTACTGGCTCGTCTCGAGCTCCCTCGGGATCCTCGAGTCGAAGATCATCCGCCGGCAGACGGGCCTCGCCGTGCGCCCGACGAGCTAGGTCCCGCCACGATTTCGGTTTGACAGGCCCCGCCGCCTGCTCTATCGGGGTTCCCCGCCCTTCCCCCCGCCCGCTGGGTGCGCTGTCCCTTCTGCAAGCAGGACAACGACCGCGTCATCGACTCGCGCGCGTCGAACGACGGATTCGCCATCCGCCGTCGCCGGGAGTGCCTCGAGTGCTCCCGGCGCTACACCACCTACGAGCGGCTCGAGGAGAGCCCGCTCCGCGTCGTGAAGAAGGACGGGCGCCGCGAGCCCTTCGACCGGGCGAAGATCCTCGCGGGGCTGCGCCGCGCCTGCGAGAAGCGCCCCCTGAGCGAGGAGAAGCTCGAGGAGATCGTCGCGCGGATCGAGCGGAGCTGCTCGGAGAAGTTCGACCGGGAGGTCCCGACCTCCTTCATCGGGGACCTCGTGATGCAGGAGCTGCGCACCCTCGACCAGGTCGCCTACGTGCGGTTCGCCTCCGTCTACCGGGAGTTCAAGGACGTCACCCAGTTCCTCCAGGAGCTGCGCCCCATGCTCGAGCGCCGGCCGTGAACCTCCCCCGACGCGTCCGCAAGCGCGACGGGCGGGAGGTCCCGTTCGACGCCCGCAAGATCGCGGAGGCGATCTTCAAGGCGATCCGCGCCACGGGGGGGAGCGACCGCCGCCTCGCCGCCGAGCTGGCGGAGGTCGTCGGGGTCGCCCTCTCCCGCCGCGGCCCGGGCCCCCCGCACATCGAGGAGATCCAGGACCTCGTCGAGCGCGTCCTGATGGAGACGGGGCACGCGGCCGTCGCGAAGGCCTACATCCTCTACCGCGACAAGCGCGCGCAGGTGCGCGAGGCCCTCGCCGTCCGCAAGGACCCGGAGGGGCGCGCCGCCCCCGCCGTCCACCCCCCGACCGGGGGGGCCCTCCGGTCGTGGAGCAAGGGGAAGATCGTGGCCGCCCTGATGATGGAGGCGGACCTCCCGCGCGAGGTCGCCGAGACCGTCGCCTCGCGGGTGGAGGACCGGGTCTTCGCCTCGGGCCTCACGCGGATCTCGACCGCGCTCCTGCGCGAGCTGGTCGACAACGAGCTCTTCTCCCTCGGCCTCGGGGCGAAACTCCGGCGCCAGAGCCTCGTCGGGTGGCCGAAGTACGACCTCGCCCGGTTCCTCAAGACCGGGTTCTCGAGCGACGAGGGGGTGCTCCGCGCCCCGGGGGGGGAGGCCGAGCGGACCGTGGCCGGCAGCGTGCTCGCCCGCTTCGCGCTCGAGGAGGTCTTCCCCGCCTCCGTCGTCGACCGCCACCTCGCCGGCGACCTCCACCTCGAAGGGGCCGCCTCCCCGCACCGCTTCGGCGGCGCGGGGGTCCTCGCGACGGCGGCGGCGGAGGGGGCGTTCGCCTCCCTCGGCGATCGCCCGCGGCCGGCGAGCCCGCTCGCCCTCGTCGAGGACCTGGGCTTCCTCCTCGCCGGCGCCCTGCGCGCGGTGTCGGGGTGCGTGGCGGTCGAGGACCTCGAGGAGGCGTTCCGGGGGGTGGCCGACTCCGAGCGTCCCGCCGTCGCCCGCGCCCTCCTCGTCACGGTCGGCCAGGTCGCCTCGGCGGCGCGGGGGGAGGTCGCGCTCCACGTCGCGGACCCCTCGGTCGGCTTCGGCCGCGCCCTCCTCGAGGCGGCGCTCCCGATCCCGCATCCCCCCGCCTTCCTCCTGCACCGCGAGGAGCCCTGGCCCGCGGAGGGAGAGGGTGCGCCCCCCGCCTCCCTCGCCCCGAGGATCCTCCTCGCCTGGGATTCCCCCGAGGAGCGGTTCGCGGCGCGGGGCGTGCGCCGGTTCGGGGAGGAGCGGCGGATGCCCGTCGTCCTCGGGACGACCGTCGCGGTGCTGAATCTCCCGCGCCTCGCCTACAAGGCCGGGCGGTGGAACGAGGGGGGGATCCTCGAGGAGGCGTTCCTCCTCCTCGACGGGGCCCTCGAGGCCGCCTGCGCCGCGCGCGAGTTCCTCGCGGCGACCGCCCCGGCGCGGGGGACGGGCCTCCCGCCGGGACGGCCGGCCTTCGCCGTCGGCGTGACGGGGCTCCTCGAGTGCGCGCGCTACGCGTGCGGCGGGGAGTTCGATCCGCGCCTCGCGCGGACGCTCGTCGGGGCCATGGCCGACGGCGTCCGGGCGAAGGGGAGGGAGCGCGGGCTCGCCGCGTTCCTCGACCTCTCCCCCTCCCCCGTCGCGCGCGCGCGCTTCGAGGGGATCGACGCCAAGGACGTCCCCGCCTCGGCGGAGTTCGTCTCAGGGGAGGCGGTCCGCTACAGCGACGGATGGACGACCCCGGGGCCGAGCCCGGGGGCCGGAGCGGGGGTGCTCGCCTCCGCCCTCCCCTCGGGCGCCGTCCCCTACCCGGACGGGCGTGGAGGGACGCCCGCCCGGTTCCTCCTGGACTTCGACCGCGGCCGTCGGGAGCCCGACGCGGTCCTCTCCCGGTGCGGGGACGAGTCCCTGCGCGCGGGGAGCGGTCCCTGAATGCGACTCAAGCGTCTCGATCTTCTCGGTTTCAAGTCCTTCGCGGAGCGCGCGGAGTTCGGGTTCGGACCGGGTCTCACCGGCCTCGTCGGACCCAACGGCTGCGGCAAGAGCAACGTCATCGACGCCGTCCGCTGGGTCCTCGGCGAGCAGCGCCCCGGGGCGCTGCGGGGCGAGGAGATGGCCGACGTCCTCTTCAAGGGGACGGAGGGGCGCCCTCCCCTCGGCCTCGCCGAGGTCTGCGTCGTCTTCGAGGACGAGGGGGGGCGGCTCCCCGAGGGGCGATCCGAGGCCTCCGTGACGCGCCGCCTCTTCCGGACGGGGGAGAGCGAGTACCTCCTGAACGGCCGGGCCGTGCGCCTCAAGGACGTCCGCGACTTCCTCTTCGACACGGGGCTCGGGGTGCGGGGCTACTCCGCGATGGAGCAGGGGCGGATCGATGCCCTCCTCTCCGTGGACCCCCAGGAGAGGCGCTCGGTCTTCGAGGAGGCGGCGGGGATCTCGCGCTTCCGCGCGCGCCGCCGCGAAGCGCTGCGGAAGATCGAGCAGGTCGAGCTCGACCTCACGCGCCTCGCCGACCTCCTCGGCGAGCTCGAGACCCGGGTCCGCTCCCTCAAGATCCAGGCGGGGAAGGCGCGCCGCTACGAGGAGCAGGTGAAGGCGCTCCGGGAGATGCGCCTCGCCCTCGCCCTCCACGCGCGCGCCCGCTCGGAGGAGGACCTCCGCGCCGCCCGCTCGGCGCTCTCCGACCTCGAGGCCCGCGCCGAGGCCTGCCGCGCGCTGCGCGCGGAGGCGGAGGGGGAGGCGCGCACCCGCGAGACCGAGGCGCAGGACGCCTCCGCCCAGTCCGCCCGCCTCGCCGAGGAGATCGCGGGTTTGCGGGAGGAGGAGAAGGTGGGGCTCGAGCGGTCCGCCGCCGCGCGGGCGCGCGGAGAGGACGCGCAGCGCGCGGCGGCGGCCGGGTCCAAGGGCCTCGAGGAGACGGAGCGGCGCGCCCTCGCTCTCTCGGAGGAGGAGGGCTCCCTCGCCTCGGAGGCGAGCGGGGGCGCCTTCCGCCGCCAGGCCGCCGAGGCCGCGCTCGCCGCGTGCGAGGAGAGGCTGCGCGAGGTCCACCGGCGGTTCCGCGAGGCCGAGCGCGCCTGCGCCGCCTCGAGCGAGAGGCTCCTCGGGGCGATGCACGAGCGCGCCGCGGCGCGCAACCGCCTCACGCAGGCCGAGGCCGACCGCCGCGCCTGCGAGGCCCTGCTCACTCGCGCCCTCTCCCACGAGGAGGAGCTCGCCGCGACCCTCGGCGCGGCCGAGCGGGAGGGGAGGGAGCTCGAGGGGGCCGTCGCCGGAGCCGCGGGAAAGCGCGAGGGGCTCGCGGCCGACCGCGAAGGGGCGGCCGCCCGCGTGAAGGAGCTCGAGGCCTCCCTCCTCGCCCTCGAGGAGGCCGTCCGCTCCGCGGAATCCCAGCGCGCCGCCCACGTGGCGCGCCTCGAGACGCTGCGGGCGCTCGAGGAGGCGAAGGAAGGGGTGGAGGAGGGAGCCCGGGCCCTCCTTGCCGCGGGGCTCCCGGAGATCCCGGGCCTCCTCGCGGACCGGCTGGCGGTCGAGCCCTCCCTCGCCCCGGCCCTCGAGGCCGTCCTCGGGCCCCACGTCCATGCCCTCCTCGTCGAGCGCACCGAAGGGGCGGCGGCGGCCCTGAAGTGGCTGCGCGATCGCGGCCAGGGACGCGCGACCCTCGCCGTCTCCGAGTGGGCCGAGCGCCCTCCCGTCCCGCCGCAGCTGCGGGAGGAAGGGGTCGAGGGACGCCTCCTCGAGCGGGTCCGGCCGCAGGCCCCCGTCTCGCGCCTCCTCGAGACCCTCCTCGGGGACGTCTTCCTCGTCCGGTCGTCCGACGACGCCCTGCGCCTCGCGGCCCGCCATCCCCACCTGCGGTTCGTGACGCGGGCGGGGGACGTGGCCGGACGCGGCTTCGTCTCGGGAGGGGGGCCGAAGGGCGGGGACCTCCTCGTCCGGCGCGCGGCCCGGGAGGAGCTCGAGGCGACCCTCCGTACCTCCGACGCCGATCTCGAGGCCCGTCGCCGGGCCGAGCGGGAGGCGGGCGAAGCGCTGGCGGCGGAGCGGGACTCCCTCGAGCACCTCTCCGGGCTCGCGACGGAGGCCGACCGCGAGGTCGTCGGCCTCGAGGCCCGCCAGGAGGTGGGGGAGCGCCGTCGCGAGGAGATCGGCCGGGAGCGCGCCGCCGTCGCGGAGGAGGTCCGGGCGCTGCGGGAGGAAGCGGCCGGGCTCGGGCGCTCCCTCGAGGAGGCCGCGCGCGAGTCGACCCGGTGCGAGTCGGCGATCGTCGCGCTCGAGGAGGCCTCGAGGACGGCCGAGGCGGAGCGGCGCGAGCGGGACCGCGAGCGCGAGGAGGCGACCTCCGCCGAGAACGACGCCCGCGTCGCCCTCGCCCGCGAGGTCGAGCAGAGCCGGGCGCTCGCCGGCCGGCTCGAGGCCGCCCGCGCCGCGCTCGCCGGCGCCCGCGAGGACTCGGACCGGATCCGCGGCGAGATCGAGGAGGCGCGCGCGCGGGAGGGGGCCTCCCTCGCCGAGGCGGCCGACCTCGAGCGCCGCGCGGAGGCCGCGCGCTCGGGCCGGGCGGACCTCGAGGCGAAGGGGGCGCTCCTCGCCACCCGCGAGGCGGAGGCGCGGGAGCACGCGAAGGAGGCGCGGGCGCGGGCGGAGCGGCGGACGGAGGAGCTCGAGGAGGTGGCCTCCGGCCTCGGCGAGGCGCGCCTGCGGGAGCAGAAGCTCTCCCTCGAGCGGGGGGAATCCGCCCGCCGGATCCTCGACGACTACGGGGTCGACCTCGAGGCGAGCGCGAGGGAGTTCGTCCCCGACCCCGCGTTCGACGCCCCCCGCGTCGAGTCGGAGATCGGGGAGGCCCGCGCGAAGATCGAGCGCTTCGGCCCGGTGAACCTCGAGGCGGTCCGCGAGCTCGAGGAGGCCGAGGCCCGGCACGGGGAGCTCTCCGCGCAGAAGGCCGACCTCGAGGCGGCGCGCACCTCGCTCCGCGAGGGGGTGCGCCGGCTCGACGTCGAGAGCCGCGAGCGGTTCGAGGAGACCTTCAAGGCGGTGCAGGAGAACTTCTCCACGGTCTTCCGCCAGCTCTTCCGCGGCGGGAAGGCGGAGGTCTCCCTCGAGGAGGGGGTCGACCTCCTCGAGGCGGGGATCTCGATCGTCGCGCGGCCGCCGGGCAAGGAGCTGCGCTCGATCGAGCTCCTCTCGGGAGGGGAGCGCACCCTCACGGCGATCGCCCTCCTCTTCGCCCTCTTCCGCGCGAAGCCCTCCCCCTTCTGCCTCCTCGACGAGGTCGACGCGGCCCTCGACGACGCGAACGTCGAGCGCTTCCTCGGCCTCCTGCGCGAGTACACCGCCGACACCCAGTTCCTCCTCGTCACCCACAACCGCCGGTCGATGGCCGACTGCGCGACCCTCTTCGGCGTCACGATGGAGGAGAACGGCGTGAGCAAGGTCGTCGCCGTCGAGCTCGAGGAGGCGGAGCGCTTCGCGGAGGAGCCCGCCCCGGCGGCGGAGCTCGTCCCGGCTCCCCGCGCGGAGGAGTCCGCGGCGAAGGGAGCCGGGACGCCCGCCTCATAGCCGGGTTACTTCCCGTCCCGACACGGACCCCACGGATGGAGTGTGCCCCCGGGAGCCCGGCGCCTCAGGGGATCCTCCCGAGCCAGAGGAGTTGGTTACGGAGATCCTCGGCACTCCATCGCCGTAGGAAACGGAGGAGTCGCTCCTTCAACTCGCCGATCGGCAGCTGAACCGAGAGGAGGATTCCCGCGTGGGGTTCCCCCCTCCGGAGAAAGGAGTCGTGCAGGGTGGCGAAGTCGGAGACGTCGAACGTCACGATCGTCCGGTCGACACGAGCCGCCCATCGCAGGTTCTCCTCGTCCGAGCAGCCGAGTCGATCTTCCTCGACGAGCGCGACGACGTCGTGGCCACGCGCGCGCAGCGCCCTCGCGAGCCGGGCGTGGACGTCCTCGTCCAGCGCCAAGCGCGCGAACGGAGGAGGGGGCACCCGTCAGCGGGCCGCCCGCTTCCTCACGATGCGCCCGTTCCGTTCCATCTTCAGCCCGCGACGGCGCAGGACGCGCGCGATCGAGTTCTCTCGGATCTCGCGCTCGATGTCCGCCCGGTGGTCGTGGTAGTAGGAGAGCGCGTCCAGCACCTGCGAGGGAGAGAGGTGGGGGAGGGCGTCGAGGATCCCCTCGACCGAAAGCCCCTGCTTCCAGTACCCGACGATCGCCCGGACATGGACGCGCGTTCCCCGGACCACGGCCGAGCGCAATCCAGGTCCGCGCTCCCGGACCACGTGCGGATGTTCGGTTCGGACGAACGGCGCCATCGGAAGATCAGGGTAGCCTGAGGTTCCCGACCGCGCAAAACGGAGGGGCCGTGGGGCCGGAAGGGGGACTCCTGGCGGACTCGCGCCTGACCCGGGTGCCGGCCGGCTACCGGCGCGGGAGGACCCGCCACGCGCGGAAGGGTTCCCTCGTGGCCGGCTCCAGGCTCGCCCCCTTGCGGACGAGGTCGAGGAAGCGCTCCCAGGTCGCGCGGTCGGCCGCTCCCGGGGGCCCGTCCTGGTCGATCCAGACCGCCTCGCCTCCCGAGCGCGCGACCAGGGGCTCCGCGAACCGGCGCAGGAGTACCTCCCGCGTTTCCGGAGGCTCCGCGAAGAACCAGGCGGGGGTGGCCACCGATAGCCCTGTGTAGCGGCGGGCGAGGGAGAGGTTCACCGCGTTGACGCTCACGAACCAGCCCCGTTCTCCCGTCCCGAGTCGGGCGGCCTCGACCCACGCGAACGGCTCGGGACCGAGGGAGGGGAGGAGACCCCTGGCGACTCCGTGCCAGCCCTGGAGGCACAGGGCTACGACGAGGAGGGCGGTCCGGAGTCCTCGTGTCCGGAGAGGGGGAGCGCCTCCCTCGGCGGGGCTCTCCGCGAGGGACGCCGCCCCCACGGCGAGGGCGGGGTAGACGGGGAGGAGGTAGCCTCCCTCCTCGACGAACTTCCACTTCGCCCCGAGCGCGGCGTAGACGAGGACCCACAGGGTCAGAGGGAGCGCCCACCTCTCCCGGCGATGGAGCCCGCGAAGCAGGCCCGCGGTTCCGAGGATCGAGAGGAGGCCGGACGGGAGGAGGAGCGCCTCGAGGACAAAGGCGATCGGACCCTCGACGTCCTCCGCCCGGCCCGGAGCCCAGACGAGGAGTCGGAGGGCAGCGTGGACCGGCGTCGAGAAGAGGCGGGGGGGAGGGGAGAGGAGGAAGTCGAGGAGGGAGACCCCGAGGACGAAGCCGCAGGCGCCGAGGATCCCCGGGAGGAGGACCCGCCGGAACCAGGGGCTCCACCCTCCCCTCCCGAGACGATGTCCGAGCCCGAGGAGGAACGGGACCGAGAGCGCGCCCGTCGCGTGGGTGACGACCACGGCTCCGATCCCGGAGGCCGCGCGCCAGGCCTCGGTTCCCCGGAGGGAGAACCCCGCGACCCCGGCGAAGGCCAGGGCCATGGCCCCCGCGTGCGGGGAGTGAACCTCGATCTGGCGCGAGAAGAAGAGGGAGGCGGGCGCGAGGCCGACGAGTGCGGCTCCGAAGGTCCCGGCCTCGACGCCGAAACCGAGCCGCCTCAGGGCGAGGTAGGTTCCCGCGACGGAGAGGGCTCCCCCGACGGCGCAGAGGAGGCGGAGAACCGTCTCGGGCCTCATCCCCGTCGAGACCTCGATCAGGGCCGCCGGGGGAAGGAGGCCCGGGTGCGGCGCGGCGAACCGCCGGCGAACGAGGCCCTCCACGATCGCGATCCCGTCCCCGTAGAGCGCCGTCGAAGGCGCGAGCGCGAGGGCCAGGGCGAGAGCGGCGGAGACGACGAGGAGGCAGGATCGCTCCCGGCGGGAGAGGGCCGGACGGGGAGGGCCTTCCCGGCTCTGGCCGAGGGCCCCTTCGCTCACCGGGGGAAGACCCTCCAGAGGTGAAGAGGAGGGCGCGCGACCTCGCGCAGCTCGCCCTGCTCCCGCAGGCGATCGAGGAGCCCCTCGAACTCGGGGTGTCCGACGTATTCCCCGGGCATGTCGCCGTCGAAGTAGACCCTTCGGCCGGCCCTAGACAGGCGCAGAGCCTCGGCCGCGACCGCGTCCAGGGCGGGCCGGCGGTCCGCCGGCCGGAAGGCCACGATCGTGGAGAGGTGCACCACCTCGAGGCCGGCGTAGCGGCGGGCGAGGGAGCCGTGGGCCGGATCGAGGGTGGCGAAGGACCCCTCGTCCCGCGTCTCCTCCCGCAGCGCCTCGACCCAGCGGAAGGGATCCGGCCCCTGGCTCGGAAGGAATCCCCGTGCGACCCCGAAGGCTCCCTGGCCGACGACGACAAGGGAGAGGGCTCCGGCCGGGACCCAGCGCCAGGCGAGCCCGACCCGACCGGCGCGCGCGAGGAACGAGCGCGCCAGTTCCGCGGCGCCCGCGGCGAGCGCAGGGTAGATCGGCATGAGGTAGCCCCCCCGCTCGGCGAAACCGTTCCAGGCCCAGAAGGCGAGGTAGACGAGGGTCCACGCTAGGAGCGGTACGCCGAGCGACCGTGCGCGGAGGAAGAGGCAGACCAGTCCCACCAGCCCGGCTGCGGAGAGCAGTCCTGCGGGAAGGAGGAGGGCATGAACGGGATAGCCGGTTCCCCCCTCCGAGCCTGAGCCGCCGAGCCAGCGGAAGAGCCGGAGCGCCGCGTGGACGGGGGACCAGTCCCCCGGGTGGACGAGCGCCCCCGGCGCGTAGGCCGCCTGGAAGGCCGAAACCCCCGCGGCGAAGAGGAGCGCGAGGAGGGCACCGAGGAGGAGGGGACGCCAGGGCGCCTTCCGCTCTCGAGATGTCGAGGCCCCGATCCAGAGGAGGAAGGGGGCCGAGAGGACGCCCGAGGCGTGGGTCACCAGGAGCGACGCGAGCGCGAAGGGCCGTCCGCGGGAGGCGTTCGCTATCGCGGCGAAGGCGACGGCGGCGCACCCGGCGTGGAGCGCGTGGACCTCGATGTGACGGGAGAAGAAGAGGGTCGCGGGGGCGAGGGCGACGAGGAGCGCGCCGAAGGCCGCGGGCCCGCGCGCGAACCGGAGGCCGCGGAGCCCCGCGAAAGTCCCCGCGACGAGGAGCGCCCCGCCGAGGGCCGAGACGAGGCGCAGGGCGGTCTCGGGCCTCGACCCCGTCGGGATCCCGACGAGGGCGCCGGCGGTCACGTAGCCGGGATGGGGGAGGACGAGCTCGCGGCGCGCCAGGGATTCGACGAGGCCCCAACCGTCGCCGTAGAAGACGGAGGAGGGGAGGAGGACGAGGGCGAGGAGGAGGCCCGCGCCGCCCAGCCCCACTCCGAGGCGCTCTCCGTGGGTCATCGCCGCGCGGTCCGGGCGGTGGCCGCCGGGACCGCGCTAGGGTAGCACGCGCTCCTCGATCCTCGGGAGGGCGCGGAGGACGACGTCCCCGACCACCTCCAGGCTCTCCGCCGAGATCTTGTCGAGGGTGTCCTCGGCCGTGTGCCACCACGCCCCCGCCCCGCCCGGCTGCGGCGGGCCGTAGGAGTAGTCGATCAGGTCGATCGCGGCGGGGACCCCCGCGTCGAGGAAGGGGACGTGGTCGTCCTCGAGGGCGAGCTGCCGCTTGAAGAACTTCGCCCCGTGGCCGAGGTCGGCCGCGGCCTGCGCGAGGAGGGCCCGGAGCCAAGCGGTCGACCGCGTCTCCCCGACGATCTGGAGGTCGCGGTCCCCGACCATGTCGAGGAGGACCATCGCCTGGACGTTCGCCAGGGTCCCGTCCTTCTTCCAGCGGGCGGCGAGGTGGCGGCTCCCGTAGAGGGAGTCGGTCCCGCTCCACTCCCGGAACGCCTCCTCCCCGTCGAGGAAGGCGAACCGGATCGTCGCCCGGGGCTTCCCCCGGGAGGCGAGGGCGCGGGCGAGCTCGAGGAGGAGGCCCGCGCTCGAGCCGCCGTCGTTCGCCCCGACGAACCGGAACTCCTCGAAGAGCTTCGTGTCGTAGTGCCCGGCGAGGAGGATCGAGCGTGGGGACTCGCCGGGGATCGAGGCGAGGAGGTTCTCGAACCGGATCGGGCCGATCGGGGTCGCCCCCTCGAAGGGGTCCCGCTCCCCCTCGAGCCCGGCCTTCTTCAGCTCGGCGAGGAGGTAGAGGCGCGCCTTCTCGAGCGCCTCGGAGCCGGGGGGACGAGGGCCGAGGTCGACCAGGGCCTTCACGTGGGCGAAGGCGCGGACGCCGTCGACGTCCCCCCCGCCTCCCACGCAGGAGGGGAGGAGGGAGGCGGCGAGAAAGGCGATCGAGCGGGGAGGGATGGCCGGGGCCGGTGGGGAGGGAATCTTGCCACGGGGCGCCGGCCGCGGGGAAGGGATGGAGGCTTGCCCCCGGCGCGTTTCAGGGCTACTCAAGCGATCCGGTCCGACCGACGATAGGCCACGGGCTCCGGCGGACCGGAAAGAGGCGACGCATGGAGACCTTGCCGAAGGGACCCGCGGACCTCGCGGGCATCATCCGTTCCTCCGTCGACCGGGAGGCCTTCGCCGAGCAGCACTGGGAGGGGTCGTTCCAGGACTACCTCCGGGTCGTCGAGGGCAACCCCCTCGTCCTCCGCAACGCCTTCCAGCGCCTCTACGACATGATCCTCTTCCACGGCATCGAGGAGGCGGAGGAGGGGAAGGAGAGGATCGTCCGGTACAAGTTCTTCGAGGACCCGATCGGCGGGGGGGAGGACGGCCTGTTCGGGCTCGAGAAGCCGCTCCAGAACCTCGTCAACATCCTCAAGGCCGCCGCCTTCGGGTACGGCCCCGAGCGGCGGGTGATGCTCCTCCACGGTCCGGTCGGCTCGAGCAAGTCGACGATCGTCGGGCTCCTGAAGAAGGGGATCGAGGACTACTCCCGTCGTCCGGAGGGGGCGCTCTACACCTTCGGGTGGAAGACCGAGCCGGAGGGGGACTTCGTCGACTGCCCGATGCACGAGGAGCCCCTGAAGCTCGTCCCGGAGCCCGCGCGGAAGAAGCTCGTCGAGGCGCTGAGCCGCAAGAACAAGAAGGGGTACCGCCTCGAGATCGAGGGGGAACTCTGCCCCTCCTGCCGCTACCACCTCGGGGAGTTCATGAAGCGCTACCGCGGGGACTTCGACCGGGTCCTCGGCCACATCCAGGTCCGCCGCCTCGTCCTCTCGGAGAAGGACCGCGTCGGGATCGGGACCTTCCAGCCGAAGGACGAGAAGAACCAGGACTCGACGGAGCTGACGGGGGACCTGAACTACCGCCGGATCGCCGAGTACGGCTCCGACTCCGACCCGCGGGCGTTCAACTTCGACGGGGAGTTCAACGTCGCCAACCGCGGGGTCGTCGAGTTCATCGAGGTGCTCAAGCTCGACGTCGCCTTCCTCTACGACCTCCTCGGGGCGTCCCAGGAGCACTCGATCAAGCCGAAGAAGTTCGCCCAGACCCACATCGACGAGGTCATCATCGGGCACACGAACGCCCCGGAGTTCCGCAAGCTCCAGAACAACGAGCTGATGGAGGCGTTCCGCGACCGCACCCTCAAGATCGACATCCCCTACAACTCGATCCTGAAGGAGGAGATCAAGATCTACGAGAAGGACTTCAACAACCGCAAGGTCTCCGGCAAGCACATCGCCCCCCACACGATCGAGATGGGGGCGATGTGGGCGGTCCTCACGCGGCTGGAGGAGCCCAAGCGCGCGAACCTGACGCTGCTGCAGAAGCTCAAGCTCTACAACGGCAAGACCCTGCCCGGCTTCACGAAGGACAACATCCGGGAGCTGCGGGAGGAGGCGCCCGGCGAGGGGATGAGCGGGATCTCCCCGCGCTACATCCAGGACAAGATCAGCAACGCCCTCGTCCGGGACAACCTCGAGCCGTGCGTGAACCCCTTCATGGTGATGAACGAGCTCGAGGAGGGACTCGCCCACCACTCCCTCATCTCGGCGGAGGAGACGAGGAAGCGCTACCGCGACCTCCTCGCGCTCGTGCGGGAGGAGTACGAGGACGTCGTCAAGAACGAGGTCCAGCGGGCGATCGCCTCCGACGAGGAGGCGATCCAGCGCCTCGCCAGCAACTACATCGACAACGTCAAGGCCTACACCCAGAAGGAGAAGGTCCGCAACCGCTACACGGGTCGCGACGAGGAGCCCGACGAGCGGCTCATGCGCTCGATCGAGGAGAAGATCCACATCTCCGAGTCGCGCAAGGACGACTTCCGCCGCGAGATCATGAATTACATCGGGGCCCTCGCGGTCGAGGGGAAGACCTTCAACTACAAGACGAACGAGCGGCTCCAGAAGGCCCTCGAGCTGAAGCTGTTCGAGGACCAGAAGGACTCGATCAAGCTGACGAGCCTCGTCTCGACCGTCGTCGACAAGGACGCCCAGGAGAAGATCGAGGTGGTGAAGAGCCGCCTGATCCGCACCTACGGCTACTGCGACGTCTGCGCGACCGACGTCCTCAACTACGTCGCCTCGATCTTCGCCCGCGGCGACGTGAAGGGGGAGTAGCGCCGCGACGGTCCTATGGTCCGGAAGATCGACCGCGACCACGCCCGATTCCGGGAGATCGTGCGGGGGAGGATCCGCAAGGATCTCCACCGCTACATCACGAACGGGGAGCTCCTCGGCCGGCTCGGCAAGCACGCCGTCTCGATCCCGCTCCCGCAGATCGAGCTCCCCCGGATCCGCTACGGCCCCAATCCCAAGAGCGGCGTCGGCCAGGGGGAGGGGGCGCCCGGGACCCCCCTCGAGGGGGAGGGGTCGGGCAACGCCGGGGACGCCGAGGGGAGCCACGTCCTCGAGGTCGAGGTGACCCTCGAGGAGCTCGCCGCTCTCCTCGGGGAGGAGCTCGGGCTGCCGCGGATCCAGCCGAAGGGGACGCGGTGGCTGCGCTCGACCGCGGGGGTCTACACCGGGATCGCCCGCCGCGGGCCCGAGAGCCTTCGCCACTTCAAGCGGACCTACAAGCACGCGCTGCGGCGCACGATCTCGCTCGGCCTCTACGACCCGGTCCGCCCCCGCGTCATCCCGTGGCGGGAGGACCGCCGCTACCGCTCCCGCAAGGTGACGGACTCCCCCGAGTCCTCCGCCGTCATCCTCTACATGATGGACGTCTCCGGATCGATGGGGAAGGAGCAGAAGGAGATCGTCCGGCTGGCGGCGTTCTGGATCGACACGTGGCTGCGCTCGCAGTACCGCAACCTCGAGGTCCGCTACATCGTCCACGACGCCGTCGCCCACGTCGTCGACGCCCACACCTTCTTCCACCTGCGCGAGTCGGGGGGGACGAAGATCTCCTCGGCCTACGAGCTGGCGCTGCGCCTCGTCGAGGAGAAGTTCCCGGCCGACACCTGGAACGTCTACGCCTTCCACTTCTCGGACGGGGACAACTGGAGCGCGCGGGACACGGAGCGGTGCGTGGAGCTCCTGAAGCTCCAGTTCCTCAACCGGGCGAACCTCTTCTGCTACGGGCAGGTGAAGAGCGCCTACGGCTCGGGGCAGTTCAAGAAGGACCTCGACGCCGCCTTCGGGAACGACGAGCGGGTCCGCTCCTGCGACATCCCGGACCGCGAGGGGATCCCCAAGGCGATCCGCGCGTTCCTCGGCGCGGCGACCTGATGGGCGCGCTCCCCGCGGAGCTCGAGCACGAGCGGGCGCGGATCGAGGCGATCGCGCGCGACTACGGCCTCGTCTTCCCGCGGACCATCTTCGAGACCCTCGACCACGACAACCTGAACGAGGTGGCCGCGTACGGCGGCTTCCCGACCCGCTACCCGCACTGGCGCTTCGGGATGGAGTTCGAGGAGCTGGCGAAGGGGTACCGGTGGGGGCTCCAGAAGATCTACGAGCTCGTCATCAACAACGACCCCTGCTACGCCTACCTGATGAAGAGCAACGCGACCGTCGACCAGAAGCTCGTCATCGCGCACGTCTACGGCCACGCCGACTTCTTCCAGAACAACCTCTGGTTCGCCCCGACGAACCGCCGGATGGTCGACCAGATGGCGAACCACGGGATCCGGATCCGCCGCTACATGGAGGCGGTCGGGGTCGAGCCGGTCGAGGAGTTCCTCGACGCGGCGATGTCGCTCGACAACCTGCTCGACCCCTACGCCTCCTACCCCACGACGGCCCGCCGGCCCGCGCCGTCGGCCGAGGAGGAGCCCCCCCCGCGCGTCGAGGTCCCCCGCCTGAAGGCGAAGGGGTACATGGACCGCTACATCAATCCCCCCGGCTTCCTCGAGGAGCAGCGCGCGCGCCTCGGGCGGGACCGGGCGAAGGCGAAGAAGTTCCCCCCCGAGCCGGTGCGGGACGTGCTCCAGTTCCTGATCGAGTACGCCCCCCTCGAGCGCTGGCAGGCCGACATCCTCGGGATCCTGCGGGAGGAGGGGCTCTACTTCGCCCCGCAGGCGATGACGAAGATCATGAACGAGGGGTGGGCGACCTACTGGCACTCGAGGATCCTCACCCACCACGTCCTCAACGACGCGGAGGTGATCGACTACGCCGACCACCACGCGGGGACCGTCCACATGCCGCCGGGGCGCCTGAACCCCTACAAGATCGGCGTCGAGCTGTGGCGGGACATCGAGGAGCGCTGGAACCGCGGGTGCTTCGGTCCGGAGTGGGAGGCGTGCGAGGACGCCGAGGAGCGGCGGCGCTGGGACCGGGAGACGGGGCTCGGCCGGTCGAAGATGTTCGAGGTGCGGCGGATCTACAACGACGTCACCTTCCTCGACGAGTTCCTCACCCCGGAGTTCGTCGAGGAGCACCGCCTCTTCGTCTACCGGACGAACCCCCGGACCGGGCAGCGGGAGATTGCCGATCGCGACCCGAAGGCGGTGCGGGACGCGGTCCTGCGCTCCCTCACCCACCTCGGCCGCCCGCATGTGACGGTCGTCGACGGCAACGGTCGCAACCGCGGCGAGCTCCACCTCGTCCACCGCCACGAGGGGGTCGACCTCGAGATCGAGGCGAGCCTCACGACCCTGAAGAACCTCTACAAGATCTGGACGCGGCCGGTCCTCCTCGAGACGCAGGTCGAGGGGAAGGGGAAGGTCCTCTCCTTCGACGGCAAGGAGGCGAAGGCCGAGGACACCGCGTCGGGGGGCTAGGCCCGGCCCTCGACGCCGGGGTGCAGGTGGGACAAGATCCGCGGCGCCATGCTCGCCTCGGCGCAGCCGGTTCGCCCCCGCTAGGGGGACGCGGGGGGGGGGAGCCGGTTGATCCCGCTTCGCGACTCGATCTCCCACCGGCGAACTCCCGTCGTGACGATCGGGATCGTCGCCGCGTGCGTCCTCGCCTTCCTCTGGGAGCTCTCCTTTCCCGAGAGGGGGCAGGAGAAGCTCGTCCGCCTGGCGGGGGTCGTCCCGGTCTACACGCGAGCCGTCCTGGACGATCCGGGGGTCCTCCTCGTGGACCCGGTCGCGCAGGTCCGGCGCTGGCTCCTCCCGTTCCTCACGTGCCTGTTCCTCCACGGGGGCTGGCTCCACCTGATCGGGAACATGTGGTTCCTCTGGGTCTTCGGGGACAACGTCGAGGACCGGCTCGGTCGCGTGCGCTTCCTCCTCTTCTACCTCGCCTGCGGCGTCGCGGCCTCGGCCCTCCACGTCTTCTTCAATCTCGACAGCAACATCCCGACGATCGGGGCCTCGGGGGCGATCGCCGGCGTCCTCGGGGCCTACGTCCTCCTCTATCCCCGGGCGAAGGTCCTCACCCTGATCCCGATCTTCATCCTGATCACGACCGCGTGGATCCCGGCCTACGTGTTCCTCGGCCTCTGGTTCCTCTTCCAGTGGTGGGGGGCGCAGAGCAGCCTCTTCGGGGGCGCCGGGGGGGTCGCGTACTGGGCCCACGTCGGCGGCTTCCTCGCGGGGATGGCCCTCCTCCTCGTCTTCGCCCCGCGACGCCCGCCGGCGACCTACGGGGTCCGGTGACCGGGCCGGCCCGCGCCGCGGCCGGGGAGGTCCCCGGCGCGCGCCCCCTTGAGCCGGCGCTCCGCCCCTTCGACCTCGTCCTCGCCTGGTACTTCGGGATCCTCGCCGCGGCGATCGCCGCCTTCGCCGGGGAGATCCCGGAGGCGACCCGGTGGTTCGTCGTGCACGCCGGGGGAGCCGCCGCCGCGCTCCTCCTCCCCCTCGCGACGAGGAGGCTCCCCGCCTCCCGCGCGCTCGTGATCCGCTTCGCGGTGGCCTACCTCCTCGTCCTCGTCGCCTTCAACGCCCTCGGCCGCCTCGTCGAATTCCTCTCCCCCGACGACCGGGAGTGGTACCTGATCGCCCTCGACCGGCGGGTCTTCGGCGGGGACCCGACGCGCGCGCTCCAATCGATCGCGCACCCCGGGCTCACGGAGATCCTCCAGCTCGTCTACGCCTCCTTCTACCTCCTCCCGGTCGTGCTCGGGGCGGCCCTCGCCCGCGCCCGGGACTGGCGCGCCTTCGAGTTCTCGCTGACGGCCGTCGCGCTCGGCTTCCTCCTCTCCTACCTCGGCTACTTCCTCGTGCCCGCGCGCGGCCCCGAGCGGTTCCTCCCGCACGGGGCGCCGCTCGAGGGGGTCGCGACGGCGGCCGCGGTGAGGGCCTGGATCGACCGGGTCGAGCCGGTGAAGCGCGACTGCTTCCCCTCCGGGCACACGGAGATCTCCGTCCTCGTGGCGGCGCTCGCCTGGAGGTTCCACCGCCCGGCGTTTCTCCTCCTCGGCCCCGTCGCCCTCCTCCTCGTCTTCTCGACGGTCTACCTCCGCTACCACTACGCCGTCGACGTCCTGGCGGGGGCGGCGCTCGCCGCCGGGACGCTCCTCGCGACGAGGAGGCTGATGGGCCCGGTCCGCGGTTGATCGGTCGTCCCTCCCCCGTATCCTCCGCGCGGTGGCCGAACTCCGGCACGAGCTCTCCTGGTCCGCGAGCCGCTCGCGCTCGTTCGGGGAGTGCCGGCGCGCCTACTTCTACCTCTACTACGGCTCCTGGCGCGGGTGGGAGCGGGACGCGCCCGGGCCGGTCCGCCGCGCCTACCTCCTCAAGCAGCTGACGAACCTCGACATCCTCGCCGGCTCGGCGGTCCACGCCGGGCTGCAGTGGTACTTCCTCGAGAGGAGGAAGGGGGGGAGCCCCGGGCGGGAGGAGGTCGTCGAGCGCACTCTCGAGGAGATGCGGCGGACCTGGCGCCAGTCGAAGGCCGGCGGGTGGGAGGAGGACCCCAAGCGCAACGCGCGGCTCCACGAGCACCACTACGGAGGGGACCTCTCGAAGGGGCGGACCGACCGGATCCGGGCGAAGGCGCTGCGCTGCCTCGACAACTTCTTCTCCCTCCCCTCCCTCGCGCGCGTGCGCGAGGCTCCGGCCGAGACGGTCCTCCTCTGCGAGGAGCGCGACGGCTTCTCGTTCGAGGGGTGGAGGATCCACGCGGTCCCCGACCTCGCGCTGCGGGAGGGGGAGGACCTCGTCCTCCTCGACTGGAAGTCGGGGCGGCCGAGCGCGGGCGATCCCCTCCAGCTCGCCGTCTACGCCCTCTACGCGGGCGAGAAGTTCGGCGCGCGCCCCCCGCGCGTGCGCGGGGTGCTCGCCTACCTCGGGGAGGGGCGGCTCGAGGCGACCTCGATCCGCGACGAGGACCTCGAGGGGGCGCGGGGGGAGATCCGGCGCAGCCTCGCCGCGATGAGGGAGGTCCACTTCGACCCCGACGAGGTGCCGCTCGATCCGGAGCGATTCCCGATGAGCGGCTATCCGCGCGCGTGCCCGCGCTGCAACTTCCGCGAGATGTGCGGGGTGTGAGCCGCTAGCGGAGCACAGACCCGAAGTAGACCCCCGCGAGGACGACGTACGCGAGGGCGAGTACGAGGAAGTTGGCGACGCGTTCCGGCGAGCGAGCGATCGCGAAGCGCATGGCGATCCTCCTCCAGGGGGAGACCCTGGAAAACCTGACCTACTCCCGTCCATCCGAGGGGGGGGCCTCGAGCGGGGAAGGAGTTTCGAGTGACGCAACTCCATGCGGGGTCAGCGATTTGCAACTGCCTTCGACCCACGACCCCCCGATCCAGCCCGTGCCGGTGGACCCCCCCGCGCGCGTAGAGTGAGGCCGTGAAGCTCTCGGTCGTCGTCCCGGTCTACAACGAGCGCGCGACGATCGCGGAGGTCCTGCGCCGCGTGGAGGCGACGCCCTTCGAGAAGGAGATCCTCGTCGTCGACGACGGCTCCACGGACGGGACGACGGAGACCCTCCGCGACCTCGCGGCGAAGAACGGGCACCTGCGCGTGCTCGGCCACGAGCGCAACCGCGGGAAGGGGGCGGCGCTGCGCACCGGCTTCGCCGCCGCCACCGGGGACATCGTCCTCGTGCAGGACGCCGACCTCGAGTACGACCCGGCCGACTACCCCGTGCTGCTGCGCCCGTTCGTGGAGGGGAAGGCCGATGTCGTCTTCGGGTCGCGGTTCCTCGGCGGCCCCTACACGCGCGTGCACCTCTTCTGGCACTACCTCGGCAACCGCATCGTCACCCTCTTCTCGAACATGCTGACGAACCTGAACCTCACGGACATGGAGACGGGGTTCAAGGTCTTCCGCCGGGGAGTGATCGAGCGGATGCGCCTGCGCTCGGAGGGGTTCGCGATCGAGCCCGAGATCACCGCCAAGTTGGCGCGCCTCAAGGTGCGCGTCTACGAGGTCCCGATCGGCTACGCCGGCCGCTCCTACCACGAGGGGAAGAAGATCACCTGGCGCGACGGGCTGATCGCGTTCTTCGCGGTCGTGCGCTACCGGTTCCTCGACTGAAGGAGGGAGAACGGGTCGGCCGCGGCCGACTCCAGCGCCTCCGCCGCGCCGGGGACCGACCCCGACAGCCCCCGCAGGAGGGCCCGGTCCTCGCCGTTCCCCGCGAGGAGGATCGCGCGGACGGCGGCGCGCGCCTCCGCCTCGTCGCCGGTCGAGAGGGCGTGGAGGAGATCCTCCCCGTTCCCCGGGAAAGCGCCCATCGCCTCGATCGCCGCAAGGCGCGCCTCGGGGTCCGATCCGGCAAGGACGGCGCGCAGGGTCTCCGCGGCGGACGAGCCGCCGACCTCTCCGAGCAGGCGGATCGCGGCCAGTCGCCGGGAGCGCGGAAGCCCGCGGAAGGCGAGGGCGAGGGTCGACACGCCCCCCTCGATCGAACGGAGGGGCTCGGCGAGGAGGGGGAAGAGATCCTCGGGTCCTTCCTCCACCTCGCGACGGAGCGCCGGGAGGTCCCCCGCCTCGGCCCGGGCCGCGAGCACGCGGAGGATCGCCGCCCTCGACGGCGTCGGACCCTCTTCCCGCTCCAGCGCCTCGGCGAGCAGGGAGGGGGCGACTCCCCGGAGGAGCGCACGCGGGAGGCGCGAGAGCGCCTCGCCCGCGTCCTCCCGGACCCTTGCCGAGGCGGAGCGGAGCTGGGCCGCCAGCGCGTCCCTCAGCCTCTCGTCGGGAAGGTCCGCCAGGGGAGCGAGGGCCCGCGCCGCCTCGAGGGCGGCGAGCCCGGCATCGCCCACCAAGGGGACGGCGCCCCGCTCCCCCCCGAGGACCCTCAGCGAGTCTCCCGTCGGGCGTCCGAGGTAGAGGAGCCAAGTCCGCGCGCCGGAGGGATCGAACTCGTCGGCGACTCCGGGGAAGGCCCGGACGTCGGCGAAGGGGGACCACCCGCGGATCCCCTCCTCGATATGGAATCGGATGGTCCCGGGGGAGGGGGACCCGACGGCCCGGCCGACGAAGACCGCCTCCGCCCGGCGCGTGAGCTCCGCGAGGGTCGTCGATCCCATCTCGCCTCCCGGCGCCCGAGTCGCCAGGAGCGCGGCGGCGGCGCAGACGACGGCGCGCCTCATTCGAGGACGACCGCCTCGCGCAGGTAGGCCCGGTTGATCGGACGGAAGCGCAGCGGCAGGAGGGCCAGGTTGGTCCAGGAGAAGCCCGAGACCATCACGTCGAGCGCCGCGCCGTTGAGGTTGTGCTTGGAGGCGGTCCCGTGGAGACCGTCCGGGGGAACGCCGGTCTCCACGAGGCCGAAGGAGTGGCCCAGCTCGTGCGCGAGGATCACCCCCGTCGAGCGGGAGAAGCGCTCCACCGCGAGCCCGATCGCGAGGAACCGGGCCATCTCCTCGGGGCTCGCCGTCGACGGATCGAAGCCCGGGCCGAGGACCGCCGGGTCGAGCGGGTCCGCCCCCGCGGGAGTCCCGCCGAAGTCCGGGGCGAGCGGGCCGAACGTCTGGCCGAAGAGCGAGAGGCTCCCGGGCCCGGAGGCGAGATAGGCGTTGCCGAGCGCGATGAACAGCTCCCCCGGGAAGACGCCGAGCGGGGGGTCGAGCAGCGTGTCGTCGTCGGCGAGGTCGGCGTTGTGGGAGTCGAACCAGGCGCGCCCCACGACCCCCGTCGTCGGCTCGCCGATCGCGCGACCGGGGTCGGCCGGATCGATCCCGCCGAGCGCGATCCGGGTGAAGGGGGCGGCGGGCGGGGAGGCGTGCAGCTCGACCCGGACGCCGAGCAGGAGCCCGGAGGCGACGGCGAGGACCGCGTCGCGACATCGGTCCCGCATGCCGGCGTTCGTCCCCGCGGGATCCCCTTCCGCCAGCAGGCCGTGGGCGAGGAGGTCGTCCTCGAAGTCGGGGATCCCGTTCCCGCCCGAGTCGGGCCCGCGGTCGAGCCCGAAGTCGACGTGGACGCGCTGGATCTCGTCGAAGGGGCGGAGCGAGTCCGGGAACGCGACGACGTCGAACGGGAGCGAGGTCTCCGCCGAGGCGTTCCCCGCCAGATCCTCGATCCTCGCGGTCGCCGCCGTCGCGCCGAGCGGGAAGGCGAGCCGATCCGGGACGGCGAGGGAGGCCCCCGATCCTCCGACGGACGTCTCCCGGAAGAGGTCTACGCCCGCTCCGGTCGCCGGAAGCTCCTCGGGCCCGAGGGGGCTCGCCGCGGCGAGGAGGAGGGAGCCCGGGTCGACCGCCCGGTCGTCCGAGAACGTGACGTCGAGGGAGAAGCCGCTCCGGGGGAGGTGGAGGCCGGAGCTCATCGACGCCGGGATCGCGTTCACCGCGAGCGAGACGGCGGGAGGGGTGAAGTCGGGGCTCGTCCCGACCGTGAAGGTGGCGACCGCGCGCGCGGGGAGCGCGTTCCCCGCGAGGTCGGTGGCGCCGGAGACCGCGACCGCGATCGTCGCGCCCGCCGGCAGCTCGCCCTCCGGCGTGAACCGCAGCACGCGGCTCCCCTTGAGGAGGGACGTCGATCCGGCGAGGGGTCCGTCCGGTCCCTCGACCGCCAGCGTCGAGGCGATCACGGAGGAGGGGTCGATCGGCTCGGAGAAGACGGCGGCGATCCGGGCGTTCGTCGGGACGTCGCTCGACCCGGCGGCGGGGGCGAGGAGGACGCCCGGCGGTTCCTCGTCCTCGACGGTGAGGAAGTCGCCGGCGAAGGGAGCGCGCAGGGTCCGGCCGTCCGCGGAGAGGACCTCCGTCCCGACCGTCGCGGTGTAGGAGCGCGCCGGCTCCAGGGGAACGGAGGGGAGGTAGGAGATCGTCCGTCCGTCGCCCTCGAGCGCGACGGACCCCGCGAGCGGGAGACCCGACTCGGACCTGACGAGGAGCGCCCCGGGCCCGATCGAGGCCGGATCGAGGGGATCGGTGAACCGGACCCGCACGACGGCGTCGAGCGCGACGCCGGCGGCGCCCGCCGGCGGATCGGTGGCGAGCACCGCGAAGCCGCGCCCTCCGCCGCCGCCACGACCGCACGCGCCTGCCAGCGCGGCGAGCCCGAGACAGATCCTTCTCAACTCCTCTTCTCGCGGCTCCTCCTTCGGAGACGGGGAAACGGGGACGGACGGGGGGATCGACCGCGGGTCGACGGCGACTTGAGCCCCTTCCCCGCGGGCTCGCTCTCGCTAGGCTCGTCGCCTTGAAGCGTTCCGGCCGGCTCCTGCTCCTCCCCTTGCTCTTCTCGTCCTGCAAGGTTCCCGGTCGCCCCGAGCCGACGGTGGGGGACCTCACCTACCGCCTGCCGGCCGGTGGAAACTCGGACCTGACTCACGAGAAGGGGGGATCCTGGTCGTACGTCGGGAACGTCAACGGCGCGGAGACCTTCCGTTGCCAGGGCGACGGGGGCCGCATCGTCATCCGCGACGGAGAAGGCCGGGTCCGCGAGGACTGGAGATACCTCCTGGACGGGACGCTGCTTGTCGTGATCGAGGACATGCTCCACCTCGACACGCCGGCTCCCGCGAGCCGACCGGCGCCTCGCTGAGGAGGAGGTGCGACCCCTCTTGACCGCCCTGGTCCTCGCCCTCGCGGGCTGCGCCAGCGCCCCGCGCGTCGAGGGGTTCGCCGTCCTCCAGGTCTCCGGGTTCGGTTGAGGGGCGGTCTCGGGCCTCGGCTGAGGCCTGCGGCTCGCGCCCGTGCTGGCGCGACTCGACGAGGTCGAGGGGGT
The DNA here is from genome assembly GCA_022616055.1 of Planctomycetota bacterium. GTDB lineage: Bacteria > Planctomycetota > UBA1135 > UBA1135 > JAKEFM01 > JAKEFM01. Next base: position 39,407 of record JAKEFM010000115.1, on the reverse strand, counting down.
GAAGGCGAGCCGCGTCGACTGGTCCGGCCGGTACGTGCTCCTCGAGCTGGAGCCGGAGGCGGACGCCTCCCGCGCCGTCCGGAAGGCGACGGCCGTGCTCGGCGAGCCGGTCCGCCGCCTCCCGGCCCGGGACGAGGCATCCCAGGTCGAGGCCTACCGGAAGGGAGAGCCGTGGATGCGCGCGGGGGAGTCCTCGCGGATGTCGCGCCGCGAGTCGGAGGTCCTCTCGGGCCGAATCACCGAGCAGGTCGCGAGGGACGCGGGGCTCGACGAGGCGGAGACCGAACGCCTGGGCGCTCTCATGCGGGAGGAGCTGGCCCGCGCATTCGAGCGGGCGCACGAGGCGGGAGGGGACGTCGAACGGCTGCACGACCAGCTCGCCGTCGCTCTCGAGGGCTTGCCGGGCAAGCTCTCCTCCTTCCTGTCCCCCGCGAAGGCCGAGCGCGTCCTGAAGGTCCTCCAGGACCGTTACGGGGACTGAGGCCACCTTCGACGCGCGGCCCTCGCGGAGCAGCGACCCACGTGGGTCGCCCGTCCGAGGAGGGGGGAGTCAGATGGAGAGCGGTCCGAAGGTGGTCGCCTGAGCGAGAGCGTCGACCGCGACGTTCCGCAGGCACGCCCGCTCGAGGGCCGCGTGCGCCGCGGCGAGGGCGAGGGCGGGCCGGTTGTTCGTCTCGGAGAGGTGGGCCAGGAAGACCCTCGAGAGGCCGGCGTGGGCGACCCTCCCCAGGATCTCGGCGGCCTGGCCGTTCGAGAGGTGCCCGTCGGGCCCCGCGATGCGGTCCTTCAACGGCCGGGGATAGGGTCCGTCGCGCAGCATCGCCTCGTCGTGGTTGAACTCCAGGACGAGGGCCCGGACCCCCTGCAGGGCCTCGATCACGTCCGGGCGGGGATGCCCGCAATCGGTGACATAGCCGAAGGAGGCGCCGTCGCTCCCTTCGACGACGTAGCCGACGGTCGGCTCGGCGTCGTGGGGGATCCGGAAAGGGCGGAGGCGGAGGTCCCCGATCTCGAAGGGGCGTCCCGGCTCGAGGATCGAGAGGTTGGCGGGGCGCCTCCCCGGATCGCGGAAGGTCGTCCGCGCGGCGTGGACGACGATGCCGAGGTCGCGGCTCAGGATCGGCGCGGCCGCGACGTGGTCGTGATGGCCGTGCGTGACGGCGATCGCGTCGATCGAGGAGGGGAGGATCCCGACGGCGAGGAGCCGCGCCTGGAGCGTCTCGGCGGGAAGCCCGGCGTCGAGCAGGATCCGCGTGCGCCCGCCGGTGACGGCGAGCGCGTTCCCCTTCGACCCGCTTCCGAGGAAGTGGAGCTCCACGGGCCGCTCCACTATGCGGCGGAGGAGCGGGATCGTCGAGGGCGCAGGCGCAGGCCGAGGCAGGCGAGGACGAAGAGCCCTCCCGCCGCGCTCGCCGCGAGCCCGATCGAGAGGGAGCGCGGGCTGTAGAAGAAGACGACGTCGTGATCCCCGGGAGGGAGCGCCACCGCGCGCCAGGCGTAGTTCGCCCGCTCGACCGCCACGGGCTTCCCGTCGAGGGTCGCGGTCCATCCGGGATAGAAGACCTCGCTCGTCACCAGGTAGCCGCCTCCCGTCCCGCGGACGGCGACCTCGAGGCGCTCGGCGGAGACCGCGCGGAGCCGGACCTCCCCCCCGCCGGTCCCGGTGGAGCGCGAGGCGGACTCGGGGAGGACGACCTCCTCGCGGGGGTGAAAGGACCGCGAGAGGACCGCGGGAATGGCCTCGTTCCCCGGGCCGGGTCGCCCGTCGTCGCGGACGAACCGGCCCCTCGGCACGACCCAGGCGCGGGGGAGGGCGTCCCTGCGCCGGTAGACGTGGAAGCCTTCCTCCCGGTAGGTCTCCTCGAGCCGCGGATCCCCGATCGCCTCCGCCGAGAGGACCGCGCCGACGCCGGCCGCGTCGAGGAGCGGCTCGCCGACCTGGGCGGGATCCGTGAGGCGCGCGAGCCAGTCCCGGTAGCGGGTGGCGGGATCGAGCGCCTCGAAGAGCTCGATGGGGCGTCGAGGCGCGAAGGCCATGTGGCCGGAGAGGTCCGAGATTCCGTACTCGCCGAGGAGGTTCGACCGGAGGAGGTTGTAGACCAGGGCCGGCTCTCCCCCGGGCGTCGGGTCGCATCGCACGACGCGGAGGTCTCCCGCCGCCGCCCGCGTCGCCGAGACGGGAGGGCACTCCGGGAAGAGGGCTCCCGCGCGGCGCGGGGCGAGGATCGGCCAGCCGAGGGAGAGGAGGTCGGCGATCGAGACCGCGGCGAGCGCGATCGGACGGTTCCTCCCGGCGAGCAAGGCTCCGCCCGAGAGGGCGGCGAAGATCGCGAGCCGCAGCAGGTCGCCGCGCAGTCTCCGGCCGGCCTGCTCGAAGACGGCCGGGGGGAAGAGGGAGCGGACCTTCGCCTCGTCGAGGGGCTCGATCCTCGCCGCCTCGGGCGATCCCCTCCATCGCTCGACGAGCCGGGGGACCGCCCCCGCCTCGATGCGGGCGGGGCGGATCGCGAGGGCCCCCGCCCCCCCGAAGAGGACGAGGAGGAGCGCGCAGCCGGCGAGGCTCCGCCGGAGCGCCGAGTTCTCGGGACGGAGGACCCGATCCACCCCGAGGGCGACCAGCCAGGCGGCGAAGAAGGTGCCGACGGCGAAGGCCCTCGCCGGGACGCCGACCCTCGCGATCGGAGTCCAGGTGAGGGGGGCGAGGAGGGGGGATCCGAAGGCGAAGAGGAGGGAGGCGATGAAGCCGGCCGCCGGGAAGCGTCCCTCCCGCCGGAGGAGGCCCGCGAGGAGGAGGAGGAGGGGGGCGATGCCGAGGTAGAGCGCTCCCTCCGTGAAGAGGAAGCGCGAGTCGGCGACCGTGGGCCGCTGGAGGAGGAGCCAGGCGAAGGGCTCGAGCCGGCCCGACGGGGGCTCCGTCGGGGAGGCGAAGGCATGGGGGAGGAGGAAGTGGGTGAGGAGGGGCGTCTCGAGGGAGGAGGAGCGGAACGACTCGACCGTCTGGAGGGAACGGAGGGACTCGCGGGAGGCCTCCGCCGCCGGGAGGAGCTGGACACCCGCGAGGGCGAGCCCGGCGATCCCCGCGCCCCCCGCGAGAAGGAGGGTCCTCGCGCGGGCTTCCGGCGCGACGCGGGTCAGCCGGACGGCCGCGTAGGCGGCGGTCGCGAGGACCACGTAGGCGCTGACCTGCGGGAAACCCGCGAGCCCCGAGAGGCCGAGGGAGGCGGCGAGCCCCGCCGCCGGCCCGGGCCGCGGCCCCTGCGCGAGGCGCTCGACGGCGAGGAAGGCGGCCGGCAGCCACACGAGCGCGTCGACCTTGCAGGGGTAGTGGAGGTTCGCGAGGCAGTGGCCGGAGAGGGCGAAGGCGAGGGCGCCGAGGAGGGCGGGCGCGGCCGGGAGCGCGCGCGCGCGAAGGAAGAGGAACGCGAACCCGCCGGCGAGGAACAGGGAGAGGATCGCCAGGGGCGCGAAGGCCTTCTCGGGACCGAGGAGGAGGTGCCCGAGGAGGTTCGGCGGATAGAGGGAGCCGGCGACGCTCTGCGCGAGGAGAGGCGAGCCTCCCGCGTCGCGAGGGTCCCAGAGGGGGACCCTCCCCTCCCGGATCCCGCGGACGAAGGCGCGCGCGTCGGTGAGGATCGGGAGGACCTTGTCGATCATCACCGGGTTCTCCCCCCGCGAGACCTCCTCGAGGAACGCCGGATCGACATGCCGGTCGAGCGGCGCGAACCGGACCGGATGGCGGGGGAGGAGGACCTGGCCCGGGGCGCAGGCCCGGCCGAGGAGCAGGAGAGGGACGAGGAAGAGGACGAGGAGGGCGAGGCGATCGCCCGCGCGGGCGGTCACGAGCCCCTCCTCCGACCCAGGAACAGGGCCCCGGCCACCCCGAGGAGGCCGGCGACCCCGAGCGCGACGCCCCAGCGGAAGCTCGCGGGCTCGAAGGAGAACTCGATCCTCTCCCCCTTCGAGACCTGCACGGCGCGGAAGAGGAGGTCGGCGCGCAGGATCTCCTTCTTCTCCCCCTTCCCGTTCCGCGCCACCCATCCGGGATACCAGGCGTCGAGGAGGACGAGCCAGCCCTCCTCGGGCGAGTCGACGACGAGGCGGTCGAAGGTGCCCTCGACGATCCGCGCGGGGATCCCCTCCCCCTCGCCGGGCGTCGAGTCGGGACCCGAGACGTCCGGATCGAGGAGGACGACCTCGCTCCGCGGATCGAAGTCGGGCTCGCGCAGCCGGCGGAGGACAGCCTCTTCGTCGAGGACCCGCCGGGCGCGCCGGACGACGAAGGCCCGCAGGGGCGTCTCCCGCAGTCGCAGGAGCGCGAAGCCTCCCTCGCGCGCGATCGTCTCCCCGCGGGCCGCCGGCCACCTCTCCGCCAGGTCGAGGGGCGCCAGGAGCCACCGGATCCCGAGCAGCGGGAAGAGAGGATCCCGGGTCGGGTCGGGCCCGGAGAGGGAGGAGGCCCCGACGCCTCCCGAAGGGGCGTTGCGGTCGACGAGCCCGAGGAACTTCTCGTAGGACCGCAGCGAGGGGGAGTAGCCGCTCGCCTCCTCGAGCCCCCAGTAGGCGAGGAGGTTCGGCGGGAGAACGAAACGGTCGCCGACGCGGAAGATCCTCCCTTCCTCGCGCCGCCCGAGGAGCGGTCGCACGAGCGCGGGAGGTTCGAACAACCCCTCCCGCGGGACGGAGTTCGCCAGGGGACTCCCGTAGGCGAGGAGGTCCGCCGCCGTCAGTCCGATCGCCCACGCCGGCCGCCATCTCCCGGCGAAGAGGAGCGCGCCGAGGGCGCCTCCGAGGAAGAGGAGGAGCCGGGCGGCCTGGTCGCGGGCGCGGTCGACGTGGGCGCCGAGGACCGCCTCGGGATAGCGACGGAGGACCTCCTCGCGCGTCACCTCGACCCCGGTGAGGGCCTTCACCCGCGCCAGGGCCGGACGGCTCGTGAAGAGGCGCTTCCCCGCGAAGGAGGCGTCCCCGAAGGAGAGGATGGCCGCGGCCCAGCCCGCGGCGACGAGGAGGAGGGCGGCGACCGCCGTCCGCCGGCGGGGGAGGCCCTCCCGGAGGAGCGCGTCGAGACCGAAGCCCGCGAGGGCCGCGCCGCAGAACGCGACGCCGAAGAGAGCGCGCGCGGGCGCTCCGACCCGGAAGCCGGGGAGGAGGGCGCGGCCCACGGAGAGGAGGGGGCTCGCGAGGGAAAGGGCGGCGAGGGCCGCCGCCGCCACCGCGAAGAACGCGGCCGGCCCGCGGCGGCGCAGGCCGAGGAAGGCGACGAGGAGCGGGAGGACGCCGAAGTAGGCGCCGTTCTCGAAGACGTTGAAGGCGACGTCGCTCGGCGGGACGAGGAGCCCCGCGAGGAGCGGCGGGCCCGAAGCGTCGCGGAGGGGATCCCCGAAGAGGTCGGGGACGAGGAGGGAGAGGTAGTGCGCGGGATGCAGGGCGCGGATCCGCAGGTCCTCGACCGAGACCTCGCTCCGCTGCGCGAGGTAGCCGAACTCCACTCCGGGGAGGATCTGCGGCGCGGCGAGGATCCCGCCGAGGAGGAGGAGGGCCGCGCAGGAGATGACGAACGCCCGCGGGGCCGGCCCCGCCGGATCCCGTCGCAGGGCGAGGAATCGCCAGGCCCCGTACGCGAGGGCGAGTTCCGCCGTGAGGATCCCGACCTGCGGGAAGCCCGCGCAGAAGGAGAGGGCGAGGGCGATCGCCCCGGCGGCGATCCATCGGGGGCCCTTCCCCCGCGAGAGCGATTCGATCGAGAGGAGGACGAGCGGCACCCAGGTCCCCGCCGCCGCGACCATCGGGTAGTGCGCTCGCAGCAGGTGCCAGCCGCCGAATCCGAAGGCGAGGCCGGCGAGGCCCGCTCCCGCGCGCCCGACCCCGAGGCGGGCAAGGAACGCGTAGGTGAGGGAGGCCGCCGCGAAGGCGTGGAACGCGGCGAGGAAGCCGTACCAGCGGAAGGGGTCTCCGAGGAGGAGGGGGAGGTTGAAGGGGTAGAAGAGCCCCGTGAGCTGCGCGCCGTGCTGGGGGTACCCGCAGAAGAAGTGCGGATTCCAGAGGGGGAGCTCCCCGGACCGCAGCGCCCTCCCCGCCTCGACGAACTGGGGATGGAAGGACCAGGGCTTGTCCGTGAGGCCGCGGATCGAGGTCGCGCGCAGGGAGGCGAGGCGCTCCTCGGGGACGGCGGCCGACCAGGGAGGGAACTCGTCGGAGTGGATGGGGAAGAAGACCCTCCCCCCGCCGAAGGTCCCGCCGTAGAGGAGGACCGCCGCCGCGGCGTAGAGGAGGAGCGCGGGGAGATCGCGGGGATTCCTCATCCGGCCGGCGGTCGACGCGGGAAGATAGCCGTGGGAGGGCGGGGGATATAGTGATCCGGTGGCGCCGGCGAGCGCGCGGGATCCGGAGCGGGCGGCCTCGCCGGGACGGGAGGGAGCGATCGCATTCGCGGGCCTCCTCGCCCTCCTCCTCCTCGGGTTCGGGGGAGGTCTCGGCGGATGGTTCCTCTCGGACGCCTTCGAGGCGAACCTCCTCCTGCGCGACGGGGCACTCGACCTCCCGCGCCTCCTCGACGAGTGGACGTCCCCCTGGCTCGGTCTCGAGGGACACGCCGTCTGGCGACCTCTCCTCACGCTCCAGTACGCCCTCGACTGGACCCTCTTCGGACGGGTCGCCTTCGGGTACCACCTCGCGAACTTCCTGACGCACGCCGCCGCCTCCCTCCTCCTCCTCGGCGCGATCCGTCTCCTCCTCCCCTCCCGCGGCTGGATCGTCGCCTTCGTCGCGACCGCCGCCTTCGCCCTCCACCCCGCCCGCGCGGAGGCCGTCACCTGGATCCCCGGGCGGGTCTCCTCCACCTCGGGTTGCCTCGCCCTCGGCTCCCTCGCCCTCGGGGTCGCGGCGTGGCGTCGCGGCTCGGGTGGCCTGCGGGCCGGCTCGGTCGCCCTCTACGGCGCCGCCCTCCTTTCGAAGGAGGAGGCGGCCGCGGTCCCGTTCGCCCTCGTCGGCGCGCTCCTGATGGCGGAAGGGGACGGGGACTTGCGGTCCCGATTGCGGCGATCCCTCCTGTTCGTCGCGCCCCATGGGGCCCTCTTTCTCCTCTACCTCCTCGCGCGCCTCCTCATCCTGGGCGGCGTGACCGGAGGGGAGGAGGGGGCGATCGGAACCCCGGTGGCCGGCTTCGTCTCGACGCTCCCCGGGAAGGTCAAGGCCCTCTTCTTCCCCTTCCGGGAGGGGCTCCTCCCCGGCCTGCGCCCGTTCGCGGCCCTCCACCTCCTCGTCCCCCTCGCCTCGCTCCTCGTCCTCCTCCTCCGGCGCGGCTCGCGCGGGACCGTCCTCGCCGCCGCGGCGTGGCTCGCGGCAGGGCTCCTCCCCACCTTCCCCGTCGAGGTCCGCCCGGACTTGAGCGGGGCCCGGACGCTCTACTTCGCCTCCGTCCCGGTCTCCGTCCTCCTCGCCTGGCTCCTCCCTTCCCCCGGCCGCCGGGGAGGATTCGCGAGCGCGACCGCCCTCCTCGTCGCGGAGGCCCTCCTCGTCGCGGCGCCGCTGCGCCTCCTCGCGGAGGAGCAGGCGAGGTGGCGGGCCGGGTCGATCGAGGCGACCGAGTTCGTCCGCGCGGTCGACCGGTTCGCGACCGAGCAGGGGGATGGCCGGCCGATCGCCCTGTTCAATTTCCCGGTCCTCGAGCAGGGGGTCCCGGTCCTCGACTCGAACACGGTCGAGTGCGCGCTCCAGCGCCCCTACCTCGACCGCGATCTCCCCGTCCTCAACCTGATCCAGTGCGTGCTCGATCGCGAGGCGCTCGACGCGGCCCCGCTCGCCGCGGTCGGGGAGGCCACGCCCTTCGTCATCGGCTGGGACCCCTCCCGCCGCGGCCTCCTCGACTATCCCCCGTTGCCGGGGGAAGACCTCGAGTACGAGATCCCCGCCGAGGGGCTGGCGCTCGAGGGGGAGCAGGCGACGATCGAGTGGCCGCTGGCGGGGCTCGATCCGAGGCGAAGCGCCGCGCTCGAGGTCCTCGTGCGGGCCGACGGCCCGGTGAGGATCCTCGCCCGCTGGTTCGGGGCGCGGGGCGCGACCGAGCAGTTCGACCGCGCCCCCCTCGCGGAGGTCGGCCTCCGCGAAGGGGCGCGCCGCTTCTCCCTCGCCCTCGGCAACCACCTCGGCTGGTACCTCCGCGGCCTCACGGAAGGGGGGATCTCCCGGCTCGAGCTCAAGTTCGAGGGCGCCGGGATGGAGGTCCGGGCGCTGCGGCTGCGGGGGAGCCTGGACCGGCTCGAGACTCCTCTGCTGCGGGGGGAGGAGCTCGCCGACTGGACCGTCCCCTTCCTCCCGTCCGAGCGGGGGTCCTACCGCCTGGCCTGGATCTCGCCGGGGGAGACGGGATCGTTCTTCTTCGAGGCGGAGGAGGCCGCGGGGGGGCGCGTCCCGCTCGACGCGTACGCCCGCCGCGTGCTCGGCCTCCTCCCCCGGTTCTCGAACACCCCGGTCGTCCACTACTTCTTCGAGGAGCTGGGGCGCCGGGGCGCGGTGCACTCGGCGACCGCGCGGAGCGCGCTGGGGACCTTCCGGGTCCGGCCTACCAGCTGAACCGGCCGATCGAGATCTTCCCCCCGGCGACGGTCACGTTCTCGGGGAAGTCGATCTCGTGGAGCGGCTTGCTCTCGAGCTGACCCGCGTCGACGAGCTGCTTGAGCGCGGGTCCGTACGCGGACCGGAGCCCGCCGGGGGAGCCGACGTAGTGGGTGGGCCGGCGGCTGCGGATCAGCGCCACGAGCCCCTCCGCCCCTTTCCCCCTCGCCTCGATCGCCTCCGGGCTCCCGATCCCCTCGAGGTCGAGGACGCGCCGTCGGCCGAAGTAGGCGATCGCCCCGAAATCGTGGACCGCGACCAGCGCCCCCGTCGGGAGGTGGTCGCGGACCCAGACGCCGGAGGCGACGTTGAGCTCGAAGGTGTCCCGCACGTTGCGCGCGTACGCTCGCGCGTGGTCCGCCAGCGCCCCCAGCCCCTGGAGGAGGGAGAGGCCGACGGCGGCGAGGAGGAGGCGCCTCCCGGGCGTCCCGCCCGCGGCGATCCCCGCCGCGGCCACCGCGACGTGGAGGAAGGCGAGGCCCGCGGCGAACCGCAGGCCGAAGCCCGCGAGGGCCATCGGCTGGAGCTGGCGCAGCGCGGGCTCCGCGAGCGCCGACTCGCCGAGGTAGAAGTAGCGCGCGAACAACCCGGCGATCCCCGGATCGAATCCCGCGAGGATCGCCACCGCCACCGCGGAGGCGAGGAGGGCCGTCGCGGCGGCGGCGATCCTCCCAGCCCGGGGCAGGCGGAGGGCGCCGAGGCCCGCGAGCGCGGTTGCCAGGAAGAGGGGGGGGATCATGAAGAAGCGCCTTCCCGACTGGAGCGCCGGGTTCGTGCCGGCGAGGAGCCCGTGGAGGAAGGGGAAGGCGAGGAACGCGAGCGGGAGGACGGTGGCGCGCCGGCCCGGCTCCGAGAGGAGCGCGACGCCCCCCCGCCCGGCGAAGAAGGCGAGGGGGAGGAAGAGGGCCGGGAAGAAGGAGAACCAGAAGAGCGCCTGCTGGACGAGCGTCATCCCGAGGTAGCGGACCGCCACGCCTGGCTCCTCCGCGGCGAGGACGGCGAAGACGCTCGTCGGCTCGGCCTTCACGTAGAAGGTCGTCGGGAACGGGCGGCCCCAGAGGAGGAGGTTGACGGCGGGGAAGAGGAGGAGGAAGCCGAGGGTCGTCGCCGCGTCCGCCGCGAGCCGCCCCGGCGAGCGCCCCTCCCGCTTCCCGAAGAGGACCCGGTCGAGCCAGAGGATCGGGAAGAAGAGGAGGCACTCGGGCCGGGAGAACACGGCAGCCGCGAAGACCGGGAGGGGGAGGTGGCGCCTCCACCCCGCTTCGTCCCGGTAGCGGAGATGGAGGTCGAGCCCGAGGAGGACGAGGCACGTGTAGAGGGGGACCTCGAGGCCGGAAAGGACCCCCCACACGAACCGGGCCTGGGTCGCGAGGAGCGCGCCGCCGAGGAAGGCGAGCGGGAGCGAGCCCGTGACGGTCCGGACCAGTCGCCAGAGGAGGAGGGCGGCGAGATAGCCGGAGGCGAGGCCGAGGACCTTCGCGGAGACGATCGCCGCCGTCCCGTCCGGATCGCTCCCCGCCCCGAGGAGGTCCGCCCCCGCGAGGAGCCCCGCTTCGAGGAGCGTCCAGAGCGGCGCGGTCGAGGAGGGGACGACCGGATCGCCGGGGTTGGGGGCGAGGGAGTGCCCCTCCGCGACGTTGCGGGCGAGGGCGGAGTGGATCCAGGCGTCGTCGAGGGGCAGCCCGAGCCTTCCGTGGAAGTAGGGAACCCACTCGAAGATGACCGCGGCCGAGAGGAGGGCGAGGAGGAGCCCGAGGCGGTGGGAGAAGGGGATCCGCGCCGCGCCCATCGCGGGTGAACGATAGGGAAGCGCCCCTCCCGCTCCCAGTTCCCGGCGTCGGACTCACGGCGCGAGAGGGGCTCCCGTAGACTGGCCGCCGCCTGCTCCCCCTCGATGAGACTCCTCCTCCTCCTCGCGCTCTCCCCCCCGGGCGACGGGCCGCCGATCGCCGTCCCCGACCTCTTCGCACACGTCGAGTTCCTCGCCGACGACGCCCTCGAGGGGCGACGGTCGGGGACCCGCGGGGCGGACCGCGCGGCGCGCTACGTCGAGTCGCGGTTCCGCGCCCTCGGCCTCGAGCCCGCGGGGGAGGGGGGAGGCTGGTTCCAGGAGTTCGAGGTCCCGCTTGAGACGAGCGCCGGGAACTCCTCGTCCCTCGCCCTGAAACCGCCGGGAGGTCCCGTCGCCCCGCTCGCCGGCCGCCTCCAGCCCCTTCCCCTCTCCGCCTCCGCCGAGGCGGACGGCGAGGTCGTCTTCGCGGGATACGGGATCACCGACTCCGAGTCGGGGCACGACGACTTCGCGGGGCTCGACGCCAAGGACCGGGTCGTCCTCGTCCTGCGCTTCGCCCCGGCGATGCAGGCGCGGGAAGACCCCCACGCGCCCGTCCGTGGGGCCGACCTGCGCGACAAGGTCCTCAACGCCCGCCAGCACGGCGCGGCGGGGCTCCTCCTCCTCAACGGCTGGTCGCCCGCCGCCCCGCCCGACGACGCCTTCGATCCCTTCCGCGGCGCGGAGAGCGACGGCGGGATCCCCGCCCTGCAGGTCTCGAACGAGGCGGCCCTGGCGATCGCCTCGGCGGCCGGATTCGACCTGCGCGCGGCGCAGGCCGCGATCGACGCGGAGCGCAAGCCGCGCTCCGCTCCGCTCCCGGGCGTCCGCGTCGCCCTCAAGGCCGACGTGATCCGCCGGAAGGGGAAGGCGCGCAACGTCCTCGGCCTGCTCCGCGGGACCGACCCCTCCGCGGGAGGGGTCGTCGTCGGGGCGCACTACGACCATCTCGGGATGGGAGGGAGGGATTCCATCGACCCGAAGGCGGCCGGGGAGATCCACAACGGCGCGGACGACAACGCCTCCGGGACCGCCGCGCTCCTCGAGATCGCCCGTTCCCTCGCCTCGCGGGGGACGAGGCCGACCCGCAGCCTCCTCTTCGCCGCCTTCTCGGGCGAGGAGGAGGGGCTCCTCGGATCGAAGCGGCTCGTCGAGGAGACGCCCGCCGGCGTCGGCCCCTTCGCCGCGATGCTCAACCTCGACATGGTCGGACGCAGCCGCGGCGGGCAGGTGGACGTCGGAGGCGTGGGCACCTCCCCGCGCTGGAAGCCCGCGATCGACGCGGCCGGGGCCGACCTCGGGCTCCAGGCGCGCCTCTCCGAGAGCGCACGGACCTCCTTCGGCGGGAGCGACCACGAGTCGTTCTACGGGAAGGGGATCCCGGTCCTCTTCTTCTTCACGGGGGCGCACGAGGACTACCACAAGCCCTCGGACGACGCCTCGAAGGTGAACGCCGCCGACGCCGCTCGCATCGCGACTCTCTGCGCGCGCGTCGCCTGGACCATCGCCTCGAGCGCGGAGCCGGTCCCCTTCTCGAAGACGGAGGACCCGAAGCCCGTCTCGGGAGGGGGGATGCGGGCGTGGCTCGGGACCGTCCCGGACTACGGCGCCTCCGACAAGGGGGTGCGCCTCTCCGGCACCAGCGCGGGGAGCCCGGCCGAGAAGGCGGGCCTCGCGGCCGGCGACGTCGTGAAGCGGATCGGGGAGGTCAAGGTCGAGAACGTGCACGACCTCACCTTCGCGCTGGGGAAGTACCGGCCCGGCGAGGAGGTCGAGGTCGACTTCGACCGCGGCGGGGAGGCGCGAACGATCAAGATCACCCTCGGCCGCCGCGGCGGGGGCTGGTAGGGGGGCTGGGCCCTCTCCCCCTCCGCCGCGCCGGGACCTCCGCCGGATTCCCCCGGCCGGGATTCTCGACTCCGGTCGAAAAAACTCGCTTGTTTTTTTGACAGGGGGTGAAAACGTCTGCAACCTCATGCGCCGCCCTTGGCGGACGGAACCCGATGGGGTCCTCGTCGGGGGGCTCGGGAGGAGGTGCCGCGAGCTCCCGGATCGCCTCGACGATCTCCTCGATTCGCAGGTCGTGCGCGGCGTGCTTCCGCTCGAGTTCCTCCAGCCGGTGCGCGACGGCGGCGGTGGAGAGGGCAGCCTGCCGCAAGTGCACGAAGGCCCGCACCACCATGACGCTCGCCCGGACGGCGATCCGAGTGTTGAGGACGGTCGCCAGCATCACGGCGCCGTGTTCCGTGAAGGCGTAGGGGAGGAACCGCGGATCCCGGTGCTTCTGTGAACCGGTCACAACCTGTGACCGGTTCAAGGCTGCGACCTCGGATCGACTGAGGCGGAACATGAAGTCCGGGGGAAAGCGATGGCGATTCCGCTTCACCGCCTGATTGAGGACTCTCGTCCTCACCCCGTAGAGGCCGGCGAGGTCGGCGTCGAGCATCACCTTCCGACCCCGGAGGACGGCGATCTTCCGGGAGATGGTCGCGACCGGGAGGTCGCCCGAAACGAGGGACCGGCTCCGCTCCTTCCCCATGCTGCCCCCTAGTCCGGGGGGTCTCGGAGGTCACAGAGTCCGCGCCCCGCCGGCCGGGCGCGGTTCAGGGCGTGAAGGTCCGGTAGAACACCGCGCCCGAGACCGCGGCCCGCAGCGCGCGCCCCTCGACGATCGAGTCGAACCTCACCTCCTCGGCGGAGTCCTCGTCCGCGGCCCGGAAGAGGCCGGGCGAGGCCTCGACGAGGAGGACCTCCGCCCCGTGCGGGTAGACGAGGAAGAGCCGGCCGCGGCGCAGGACGACGCGGAAGTTGCTCATCCAGGGGGAGTAGGACCGGTAGTGCCCCTGGTACGCGTGCCACGCCTCGGGAGGAGCGGGGGAGGGAGGCGGAGTTCCCCCTTCGCGCTCGAACGTCTCCGGGCCGTGCGTCGCGCGGACGACTTTCTCGCCTTCGCGGACGAACCGGAGGAGGAAGAGGGCGAAGTCGGGGTGGTTCGCCAGGAAGGCGTCCTTCCCCCTCGGCTCCAGCGCGATCCGCTCGGCGCCGGCGAGGAGGAACATCTCCTCTCCCTTCGCCTCGAGCGCCAGGGTCTTCCCCTCCGCGCTCCGGAAGCGTCCCGCGTACTCGCTCGCCTTCTCGACCCGCGTCGGCGAGGGTGAATTCGGGAGGGGGGGAAGCGCCTTCCCCGCGATCGCCGCGATCACCGCCTCCCGGGCGAACTTCGCGATGGCGCCGGGATCGCCCGGGCCGTTCACGAGGGCGACCGCTCCGACCCCCGCGTCGAGGTCGCCGGTGAATCCGCAGGCGTAGCCGACCATCCCGCCGCCGTGGGCGATCAGGGTCCTCCCCTCCTTCTTCCCGACGCTCATCCCGTAGGCGTAGTACTCCTCGTCCTCTCCGGGGACGGGGCGCGACAGGAAGAGGTCGAAGCTCTCCTTCGAGAGGATCCTCCGCTCCGGCCCGGCGCCGCGGTTCAGGAGCGTCCTCAGGTAGGCGGCGAGGTCCGCGGCCGTGGCCGCGATCGAGCCGTCCCCGGCGCCGTACTCGAGCCAGGTCGCCTCGACGAGGGGGTGGGAGACGTGCGCCGGCCGGTCGTCGTAGAGGGTCGTGTAGCCGACGGCGAGCCGCGGGCGCGTCTCGTGGGTGAAGATGGGGACGCTCGAGGCCATCCCGAGCGGCTCGAGGATGCGGCGACGGAGTGCCTGAGGGTACGGCTCCTTCCCCACCGCCTCGGCGACATACCCGAGCACCTGGTAGCCGACGTTCGAGTAGGCGAAGGTCTTCCCGGGGGGGCTTCCCGTCTCCCGTTCCTCGAGCGCGGCGGCCTGGAAGAGGGAGGAGGGGATGTCGTCCCGGTCGCGCGGGAGTCCGGACCGGTGCGTGAGGAGGTCGTGGACCGTGGCCGGCTCGAACCGGGAGCGGACCCTGAACCAGGGGAGGTAGGTCGAGACGGGCTTGCGCAGGTCGAGCTTCCCCTCCTCGCGCAGCTGGAGGAGGACGATCGCCGTGAAGGACTTCGAGGTCGAGCCGATCTGGAAGAGGGTGTCGGGCCGAACCGGCGCGCGCGTCTTCAGGTCCGCCCAGCCGTAGTTCGCGGCGCGCAGCAGCCCCTCCTTCGAGGTGACGGCGAGGGCGAGGCCGGGGGTGCGCTCCTCCTTCATCGAGCGCTCGACGAACCGGTCGATCGCCTCCCAGGCTCCCGCGAGCCGGTCGTCCTTCTCCTGCGCGCCGGCGGGGGGGAGGAGGATCGCGAGGAGGAGGAGCGAGGCGGACGGACCGAGGGCTCGGGGCATGGGCGATCGCTCGCGGGGGCGAGCCTAGCGGCCCCCGGGGAGAGGGGCGACGGGGGGCGACCCGGGAAGGCGGCAGGGGCAACCCGGGCCTCCGGCCGTTAGCCTTCTCGCCCCCTCCGAGAAGGGAACGGTCCTTCCCCATGCTCCTCCTCCTGGCCCTCGCCTCCACCCTCTCCCTTCCACCCGACCGCGGCGTCATCCCCTACCCGATCCACCGCGAGACGCTCGAGAACGGCCTGCGGCTGATCGTGATCCCCATGCCGTCCGAGGGTCTCGTCGCCTACTGGACGGTCGTCCGCACCGGCAGCCGCGACGAGGTGGAGGAGGGGTGCACCGGCTTCGCCCACTTCTTCGAGCACCTGATGTTCAAGGGGACGGAGAAGTTCCCGAACGTCGAGTACGACCGGATCGTCGCCTCCATCGGCGCGGACTCGAACGCCTACACGAGCGACGACATCACGGCCTACCACCTCTCCTTCTCGAAGGAGGACCTCCCGAAGGTGGTCGAGATCGAGGCCGACCGCTTCCAGAACCTGAAGTACGCCGAGCCGGAGTTCCGGACGGAGGCGGGCGCCGTGTACGGGGAATACCGGAAGAACCGCACCGACCCCGAGGAGGTCCTCGACGAGGCCGTGCGCGCCGCGGCGTTCGAGCGGCACACCTACCGCCACACGACGATCGGGTTCGAGGCCGACATCCAGAAGATGCCGGAGCGGTACGCCTACTCGAAGGACTTCCTGCGCCGCTTCTACCGCCCGGAGAACGTCGTCCTCCTCGTCGCGGGGGACGTCGAGCCGCAGCCGACGTTCGCCCTGCTGCGGAGCGCCTACGCCGGCTGGAGGAAGGGGTACGAGGCGCCGAAGGTCGAGGAGGAGCCCCCGCAGGCGGGGGAGAAGCGGATCGACGTCCCCTTCGACGGGAAGACGCTCCCGACCCTCATGCTCGCCTTCCGGGGGGAGCGCTTCCTCCCGGGGGACCGGACGATGGTGGCCGGGGACATCCTCGGCGACCTGGCCTTCGGCGAGACCTCCCCCGTGTACCGCCGGCTCGTCCTCGAGGAGCAGCGGCTCGACTCCCTCGCGACGCTCTTCCCGTTCCAGCGGGATCCGGGACTCTGGCAGGTCCTCGCGCGGGTGAAGGATCCCGCCGACGTCCCCGCCGTCGAGCACGACCTCTGGGCCGCCGCGGAGGAGGTCCGCCGGAAGCCGGTCTCCCGCGAGCGCCTCGACGCCGTCCGGTCCCGCTCGAAGTACGGATTCCTCTCGGGGCTCACGACCCCCGGCCGCGTCTGCGGCGCGCTCGCGCCGATCGCGGCGATCACGGGGGACATCTCCGCGATCGAGGGGTACTTCGCGACGCTCGACGCGCTCGAGCCCGAGGACGTACGGCGCGCCGCGGAGCGGTTCCTCGACCGCAAGCGCTGCACGGTCGCGGTCGTCCATGCGGCGGGGGAGACGATCCCGACCGCGGCCCCGGCGCCCGCGGTCGCCTCCGCCGCCCCCCTCGCCGAGCCTCCCGTCCTCCTCCCGGTCCCCGAGGACCCGAACGTGACCTTCAAGGTCTGGTTCAAGGCGGGGAGCCAGGACGACCCGCCCGGGAAGGAGGGCCTCGCCGCCCTGACCGCGGACCTGATCTCCGAGGGGGCGACGGAGCGCAACGCCTACGACGCGATCCTCGAGAAGCTCTACCCGATGGCGGCCTCCTACGGCGCCTCGGTCGACCGGGAGATGACCGTCGTCACGGGCCAGGTCCACCGCGACCACGTCGAGGGGTTCCTCCCGCTCCTCCTCGACGCCCTCGTCCGCCCCGCCTTCAAGGGCGAGGACCTCGAGCGGGTGCGCGACCAGGCCCTCGTCGGGATCGAGAAGACGCTGCGCTACACCTCCGACGAGGAGCTCGGGAAGGCGGCGCTCTACTCCCGGGCCTTCGAGGGATCGCGGTACGCCCACCCGATCGTGGGGACCGTCGCCGGGCTGCGCTCGATCACGCGCGAGGACGTCCTCGCGTTCCACAAGGCCCGCTTCACCCGGGAGAGGCTCGTCCTCGGGCTGGGCGGCGCCTACCCCGAGGGCCTCGCCGATCGGATGGCCCGGGAACTCTCCGCCCTCCCTTCGGGCCGACCGGATGCACCGGCCGCCCCGCCCCTCCGGAGGCCCCAGGGGCGCGAGGTCTTCCTCGTCGACAAGCCCGGCCCGTCGACGGCGATCAGCATGGGCGTCCAGATCGACCTCCTCCGGGGGACCCGCGAGTTCGCCGCGCTCGCGATCGCGTCCAACTGGCTCGGGGTCCACCGCAACAGCGCGGGGCGCCTCTACCAGGTCCTGCGCGAGGCCCGCGGCCTGAACTACGGCGACTACGCCTACATCGAGGCCTTCCCGAACGGCGGGCGGCGGATCATGCTTCCGACCGGCGTCGGCCGTCGCCGCCAGCTCTTCGAGCTCTGGATCCGCCCCGTCCCGCGCGAGCGGGCGATCTTCGCCCTGCGCGGGGCCCTGCGGGAGGTCGACCGGCTCGTCGAGAAGGGGCTCACCCAGGAGCAGTTCGAGGAGGCCCGGCGCTTCCTGAAGAAGTACTCCCTCCACTACGCGGAGACGAGCTCCGAGCGGCTCGGCTACGCGGTCGACGACCGGTTCTACGGGATCGAGAAGGGACACCTGAAGAGCCTCCGCTCCTTCCTCGACGAGGTGACGCGCGACGAGGTGAACGCGGCCATCCGCAAGCACTTCTCGACCGCCAACCTCTGGATCGCGATCGTGACGGCCGACGCGAAGAGCCTCGCCGACGCGCTCGTCTCCGACGCCCCGAGCCCGATCGACTACGGGGCCGACCAGAAGCCTCCCGAGGTCCTCGCCGAGGACAGGGAGATCGAGCGCTATCCCCTGAGGATCGGCCGCGACCGGGTGAAGATCCTTCCCGTCGACGAGGTCTTCGAGAAGGAACCCCCCGGGGGCGGCTCCTCCTCCCGCTAGTCGCGACCCACGTGGGTCGCTCCCGGGTCGAGAACCGAGACCCTCCCCCCGCGTCTCAAGGCCCATGCGCGAACGGACGACGAACGCGACCGCGGACCGAAGGGAGGCCGGCATGGATCGACGCACCCTTCTCAAGCTCGCGGGGGCGGGAGCCGCGGGGATCGTTCTCCCCGGCTTCGCCCTCTCCTCCCGCCTCGCGTTCCTGGCGCGCGCGGCGGGAGGCGACCTCGATGAGGCGCTGAAGCGGGCTCGCGAGCGGGGGAAGCCGCTTCTCCTCCTCGTGATCCCCCGGGACGACGCGCAAAAGTGGGAGCGCGGTCGCCTCTTCGGGGGGCTCCTCAACACGGCAGGGGACGAGACCCTCGCGGACCTCGCTCTCTGCGAGGTCGCCTGCGCGGACATGGACGGCATCCGGGGCCTCCTCGAGAAGGCTTCGCCCCCGGGCGAGCCCCTCGCGGTGCTGGTCGAGACGGCCGGCCCGAATCTTCGGGCCCTGGGGATCGATCCCATCCTTCCCCCTCAAACCGACCCCCTCCGCGGCGGAGAGGACTGGAAGGAGGCGAGGAAACGCGCCGAGCAGGCCGCCCGCGATCGCGTCGCGCAGTTCGGCGAGGCGGTCCGCGCGGCGGTCGCGCCCGACGGCAAGGCCCTCCTCGAGCGAGTCGTCGAGGCCGAGAAGGGGCTCACTCCGGCGGAGGCGAGCACCCTCCTCGCCATCGCCGACGGTAAGGCGAAGGTCGACGTCTCCCTCGCGGACCGCGGAGCCGTCGTCCTCCGGAAGCTGGCCGAGGAGGACCCTTCCCGACGCGAGCGCGTGGTCGGGGCGCTCAAGCAGGCCGCCGTCGAGAGGCTCCGCGTGAAGTCTCCCGCGGGAGCGAAGTGGGCCCGCGACACCGGCTGCGGGCCCGACGTCGAGGGAGACGACACCGGCATGGTCGTCGGCTGCGGGATGGGTTACGTCCCCGAGGCGAGCGCGCGGTTCCTCTACCTCTTCGCGGATCGCTGAGCCGGGGACCGGGGTCGACCCTGCCATTCCGGTCGAGCGCGATTCCCGGCGTATGCTGGGGCATCCCTCTGTGAGAAGGTCGACTTGAAACGACGCGACGTCCTCAAGCTCGCGGGCGCGGGAACCGTCGGCCTCGTCCTCCCCGGCGGAATCGAGCGGTGGTTCCTGGGGCCCGGCGTCCCGTTCGCCCCCGAGGGGGAAGGCCAGGGAGAACCCGAGGCGGCGCTGAAGCGCGCGCGGGAGGCGGGAAAGCCGCTCCTGGTGCTCGTGATCCCGGTGAAGGACAAGGAGAAACGGGAACGCGGCCGGCTATTCGGTGGGCTGCTCAATTGGACTGGCGACGAGATCCTCGCCGACCTCGCCCTCTGTGAGATCGCCTGCGCTCCGGTCGAGACGCTTCGCGATGCGCTGAAGGTCGAGGGACTCTCCGGCGAACCCCTCGCCGTCCTCGTCGAGACGAGCGGAGGAGGCCTGCGTGCGCGGGCGATCGACCCGGAACTTCCGCCGGAGGTTTCGACGCGTGGGCGGGAACTGGGGCAGCGGGGGGAGGCCGAGAGGTCCGCCTCGAACCGGATCGCCCGGCTCGCGGAGGCGATCCGCGCCGCGGTCGCCCCGGACCGGACCGCCATAGCGGCCCTCGCCGCGGCCGCTGAAGTTGGACTCACTCCCGAGCAGAAGGTCGCGCTGACCGCGATGGTCGAAGGGGAAGTCGACGTCGCCCTTGCCGACCGCGGAGCGGCGATCCTCCGGCTCCTGGCGGAGGTCGAACCCACCCGTCGCCCGCGCGTGCTCCAGGCGCTGCGCCCGGCCGCACTGGCGAGACTGCGGTGGAAGGCGCCACCCGGCGCGAAGTGGGCGTACAGCAAGGGGTGCGGGACCCGCGTCGAGGGGGACGACACCGGCGGGGTGATCGGCTGCGGGATGGGATACGTCCCCGAGGCGAGCCAGCGGTTCCTCTGGTTCTTCACGGATCGCTGAACACTTGGTCCTCGTCGGCTTCACCCTCCAACCGGAGCGCGAATACTGCGGCCTCCTCGAGCCGCTCCTCGTCGAGGACGCCGACTACTTCGAGGTGACGCCGGAGACGACCTGGGTCCGCGACGGGGACGAGCTCTTCCGACCGAACGGCTTCTGGCGACTCTTCCGAGAACTCGGGGAGCGGACGGGGAAACCCTTCATCGCGCATGGAGTCGGGCTCTCGCTCGGCACGTTCGCCGAGGACGGCGCCCGACTCGCGCGGTGCCTCGAGGCGATCCGGATGTCGCAGGAGGCGTTTCGGTTCCTCTGGTACACGGACCACCTCGGCGCGACGGTCCTCGACGGGCGGGCGGTGACGATCCCCGTCCCTCTGCCGATGACGAGCGAGGCCGCGGCGGCGGTGCGGGATCGCCTCGGGGCGTTGCAGGAGATCGTCCCCGACGTCGGCTTCGAGAACTCCGCCTTCTACTACCTCCTCGGGAAGCCGCTCGAGGAGCCCGCCTTCTTCGGGCGGATCCTCGAGCGGCCGCGGACGCACCTCCTCCTCGACCTGCACAACCTCTTCACGAACGCCGTGAACCTGGGGTTCGACGCGGAGGCCTGGCTCGAACGACTCGACCTCACCCGCGTGATCGAGATCCACGTCTCGGGGGGGAGCGCGAGCGAGCCCGAGTGGCTCCCCTCGAGGCGCGTGATGCGGCTCGACAGCCACGACGCGCCGGTTCCGGAGGAGGTGTGGAGGCTCCTCGAGCGGACCGCGCCGCGGTGCCCGAACCTGCGGGGTGTGACGCTCGAGAGGATGGAGGGGACGGTGGGGGAGGGGGACGTGCCGCTTCTGCGCGAGGAGCTCGCGCGCGTTCGACGAACGGTCGGGTGAGGCGTTGGACTCGCCCGAGGCCCACCGCCGGTTCGAGGTCTGGATCGCGGACGCCCTCGTCTCGCGCGATCCGGTCCCCCTCTTCGAGAAGGCGAGGGAGGACCCCGATCTCGCGCCCGCGCTGAAGGAAGCCCTCGCCGCCGCGGACCCCGACGGGCTGCGCCTCACGGCCCTCCTCGTCGCGAAGCTCCGGTTCGAGAGATTGGTTCGGGGCTCCTCGAACGCCGGGGAGTGGTTCGACCGGGACCCGCGGGGGTTCACCGAGGCGTTCCGTCGCTACCACGCGGAGGTGGTCCCGACGACCTCGGAGCCGAGGGCGGAGAAGAGGCTCTTCGAGGCGTGGCTCGCCGAGCGCGGGATCCAGGCCGCGGGGCCCTGACGCCCCCCTCGAATCCGGATCCCGCATCCCTTCCAATACCCGCACCCCGGGAACGATGAGCGGGAACAACGGAGGGCTCGCCCTCGTCATGAGCGGCGGCGGCGCTCGCGCCGCCTACCAGGTGGGCTTCCTCCGCTATCTGGCGGAGAAGCGGCCCGACCTCGCGATCCCGATCCTCACGGGCGTCTCGGCCGGCGGGATCAACGCGGCGTACCTCGCCGCACGCCCGGAGCGGTTCGGGGAGAAGGTCGAGCGCCTGACGAAGGTCTGGGCCGCGCTGACCCCCGACCAGGTCTTCCACGTCGGGCGGGGCGCTCTCGTCCGGAACGTGGTGAGGCTCGGGCTCAAGCTCGTCTCCGGCGGGCTCATCCGGCTCTCCCGGTCGCACGCTTTCCTCGACACGACGCCGCTGGGGCGGTTCCTCGAGGAGATGCTCGGGAGCGACGGAGGCGGGCTGCCGGGGATCGGGGCGAACCTCCGGAGCGGGAAGCTCGAGGCGGTGGCGATCACCACCTCGTCCTACTCCACGGGGCAGTCGATCACGTGGATCCAGGGGGAGCACGTGACGGACTGGGAGAGGGCGCACCGACGGAGCCGCGCCTGCACCCTCACCGTCGCGCATGTCATGGCCTCGGCCGCGCTCCCCATCCTCTTCCCGGCGGTTCGGATCGACGGGGCGTGGTACGGCGACGGCGGGATCCGGCTGACGAGCCCCTTCTCCCCGGCGATCCACCTCGGGGCGGAGAGGATCCTCGCGATCTCGACGCGCTACGCGCGGACGTTCGAGGAGGCGGACCGCCCCGCCATCCTCGGGTACCCACCCCCGGCCCAGATCGTCGGCGTCCTCCTGAACTCGATCTTCCTCGACCTGTTCGACGCGGACGCGCTCTCCCTCGAGCGGGTGAACCGGCTGATCGAGCGGATGCCCGAGGAGCGACGGATGGGGATGCGGCCGGTGCGTCTCCTGATGCTCCGCCCCTCGCGGGACCTCGGCCTCCTCGCGAACGAATACGAGGCTCGCCTCCCCTCGGCCTTCCGGTTCATGACGCGGGGCCTCGGGACGAAGCAGACCCGCTCGAACGACCTCCTCTCCCTCCTGATGTTCCAGCCCGACTATCTCGCGCGGCTGGTCGAGCTGGGGGAGAAGGACGCCCGGGAGCGGAGCGCCGAGATCGAGGCGTTCCTCGCCGAGTGACAGGAATGGCCGGGCCACTCCTGCGGAGGAGGATCCTCCTTGCCCTCGCCGCCACCGCGGGCTCCCTCCTCCTCGGCGAGGGGGCGTGGCGGATGTGGCGCTCCCGCGGCTACGGGCCGACGACGAACCCCCACTACGTCGTCCACGACGACCTCCTCGGCTGGAGATACCGGCCGGGGACGGTCGTGCGGCACCGGAGCCGGGAGTTCGACGTCGAGGTCCGGATCGACGAGCGGGGGTTCCGCGCGGCGCCGACGGGAGGGAGCGCGGGGCCGCGGATCCTCGCCCTCGGGGACTCGATCACGTTCGGTTGGGGCGTGGAGGGAGGGGAGACCTTCCTCGCCCGGCTCGCGCCGCTCCTCGGGGCGGAGGTCTCGAACCTCGGCGTCAGCGGATACGCGACCGACCAGGAACTCCTCCTGTTCGAGCAGGAGAGGATCGCCCGCCGGCCGCGGCTCGTGCTCCTCGCGTACTGGCGGAACGACGTCGAGGAGGTCCTCTCCTCGACCGCCCACGGCAAGGGGAAGCCGCGGTTCCGCCTCCTCGGGGACGACCTGGAGCTGACGAACGTCCCGGTCCCCTTCCCGTTCTGGGAGCGCCATTCGTTCCTGTTCCGCTCCATCAAGCGCCACCTCCTCGAGGCCGTGTCGTCCAAGCCGGGGCCGGCCGAGATCCCGGAAGGGCGAAGGCTCGTCCGGCGGCTGCTGCGCCGGATGGACGGGGCCGCGAGAGAGGCGGGCGCGACCCTGCTCGTCCTGGCGGACGGCGAGCCGTGGCTCGACGAGCCGTTCGAGGACGGGGTGCGCCTTCGGCGGCTCGACGTCTCCGGCGCGCTGCATCGCGCCGGGGAGACGGCGGGGGTCACGTTCCCCCGAGACGGGCACTGGAACGCCCGCGGGCACGCGGCGGTGGCGGAGGCGGTGGCCGCGTACGCCCGGGAGGAGGGGCTCCTGCGGTGAGGGGGGCTACTCCGCCCAGTCCGCTACGCAGACGTCGTAGAGCCGCATCCCGGCGGCCGCGAAGCGGTTCGAGATGAAGGCGAGCCGGCGGCCGTCGGGGCTGAACATCGGGAAGGAGTTGAAGCTCCCCTCGCTCGTCAGTCTCTCGAGGCCCGTCCCGTCGTCCTTCATCGCGTAGAGGTGGAAGCGGCGCCGCTCGGGGTCCTCGAAGTTCGAGGAGAAGAGGATGCGCTTCCCGTCGGGGAAGAAGCAGGGCGCGAAGTTCGCCGCGCCGTTCCGCGTGAGCCGCCGCCGGGCCGTCCCGTCGGCGTTCATCGTGTAGATCTCGACGCGGGTCGGCCGGACGAGGTCCTTCGCGAGGAGGCCCTCGTAGTCGGCGATCTCGGCGGCGTCCGCCGGCTCGTCGGCGCGGAAGACGAGCCGCTTCCCGTCGGGGGAGAAGACGGCGCCGCCGTCGTAGCCCCGGGAGGTCGTCAGGCGCTTCAGGTCGGAGCCGTCGGACGCCATCGAGTAGATCTCGATGTCCCCGTCCCGGGTGGACGTGAAGACGATCCGGGCGCCGGAGGGATCCATCGTCGCCTCGGCGTCGTACCCCTTCGCTTCCGTCAGGCGGGTGATCTTGGAGGGATAGGCGAGGTCCGCGACGAAGAGGTCGTAGGTCGGGAGGATCGGCCACGTGTACTGCTTCGGGTCGTGCGACCGGGGCGGGATCGTCGGGCAGTCGGGCGAGGCGAGGTGGGTCGAGGAGTAGAGGAAGCGGCGCCCGTCGGGGAGGAACCAGCCGCAGGTGGTCCTCCCCTTCCCCGTCGAGAGGAGGCGGAGGTTCGAGCCGTCCGCGTCGATCGAGAAGATCTGGTCGCAGGCGTAGGGGGGGCGGGTCGACTGGAAGATCAGCCGCTTCCCGTCGGCGGACCAGTAGGCCTCCGCGTTCGCCCCCTCGCTCGTGAGGCGCCGGAGGTTCTTCATGCGGGGCTCGCCCCCCGCGGGCCGGGAGTCCTGGGCGAGGAGGGGAAGGAGGGGAAGAAGGGCTCGGAGCATGCGGGTCGGGCTGAGGAGCGGGAGGATAGCGGGCGGCCCGGGGAGCCGCGACGCTCTCAGGTCCGCACGTGCGGGGGAAGGGGGAGATCGACCGCGGCCGCGACCGCCCGGAGGAGGTCGGCCTCCTCCTCCGTGAGACGGCCGTCCCTGCCCGCCGCGAAGGCGCAGGCATCGAGGACGCGCTCGCGGATGCGGGGGACGGACCGGGCGATCCGGTCGAGGGAGTGCGCGAGGGCATCGGCCCGGCACTCCTCCCGGGAGGCGGGGACGAGGTCGGCCTCCGTGAGCCGGGCGACCCCGGCCGCGAAGGAGGCCTCGCCCTCCCCGGCCTCAGGGGAACCGGCGCGGGAGAGGGCGGAGAGGAGGATCCGGACGTCGGGGAGGAGCCCCGTCAGGGCGTAGAACTGGACGGGCCTCCTCGTGACGGGGCCGTGGGAGCGCCCGAGCCGGCGCTCGAGCATCGCCCCGAGGGCGAGCTCGAAGAGGTCGGTCCGGCCGTCGGCGCGGGAGAGCCCCTCGAGCGCCGGAGCGAACTTGGCGAACTCGCTCCCCGACATCTTCCGCAGGGCCGGCAGCGCGAGGTCGAGGAGGGGGAGGCGCGCCGCGCTCCCGAGGGAGGCGACCCTCGGGTGGAGGTCGAGCGCGCGGCGGACCGTCTCGCGATCGAGGAGGCTCTCGAGGGTCGCGACCTGGCGCCGGCGGACCTCGGCGTCGGGATCGAGGAGGAGCGCGCAGGCGAGGGAGCGCGCGCCGTGGGGATCGCGGGCGGCGGCGGCGACCTCGGGAGGGATCGACTCGAGGAGGGACCGGGCGAAGGCGAGCTGCTCCGGGCGGGGCCCCTCCTCCGCGCGCACGAACTCGGCGGCGCGGAAGGTCGCGGGCTCCGCGCGAGGCTTCGAGGGGACGAGCGGCGCCTTCTCCTCGGGCGGGAGAGGGAGGGGCTCCACCTTCGGGAAGCGCCCGGAGAAGGCGGGCTCGATCGCGAGGATCCGGTCGCGCACCGGCGGATGGGTCGAGAGCGCCCCGAAGAAGGAGCGGGGGACCGCCTGCCCGAAGGACATGTGGCTCACCTCCTCGGCGCGCGGGCCGAGGAGGTGCGAGCCGGCCTCGAGGCCCCCGATCTTCTTCAATGCCCCCGCGAGGCCGCGGGGGTTGCGGGTCATCCGGACGGCCGAGGCGTCGGCGAGGAACTCCCGTTCCCGGCAGGCCGCGCTCTTGAGCATCCTCGCGAAGAGGAGGCCGAGGGAGCCCACGCCGGCGAGGATCGCGCCGGGAACGGCGAGGAGGATGGGAGGGCGCCTTCCGCGCTCCCCGTGACGGTTGAAGGCGAGGTCGAGCATCTCGCGCCCCGTCTCCCCGACGAGGAGGACGCCGTGGAGGACGGCGAGGAGCTGCGCGTTGAGGCGGGTGTCGCCGTTGCGGACGTGGCTCACCTCGTGCGCGACGACCCCCTGCAGCTCGTCCCGGTCGAGGAGGGCGAGGGAGCCGCGCGTGACGGCGATCGCGGCGTCGTCGGCGTGGAGCCCCGCGGCGAAGGCGTTGATCCCCCCTTCCCTCTCGAGGACGAAGAGCACGGGGACCGGGACCCCCGAGGCGATCGCGACCTCCTCGACGACGTTGCGCAGCCGCTTCTCGGGCCCCTCGCCCGGGTCGTCCGGAACCTCCCTCCCCCCCAGGCGCCGGGCGAGCGCCCCGCCCCCGAGGGAGAGGACCCGGTACATGTGGACCGTCCCGAAGAGGATCAGGACGGACGTGCCGAGGCCGATCCACACGAAGAGGCGGGGCTGCCACCATTCGAAGGGGTCCCCCAGGCCGCTCCAGTCGAGGAGGAGGGCGAAGCCGAGGTAGGTCCCGAGGACCGTCCCCGCGACGGAGGCGGCGAGGAGGCAGAGGAGGACGGCCGTCCTCCGCCTTCGCCTCTCCTCGTGCTCGTAGAACCGCACCGGCCTCCCCCCGACGGCCCCGCGCCGATCGGAGGGTCCCTATCGACGGGGGGAGGTGGGCCCGTTGAGGGGCTCGGGTCAGCTCGCGGCCGGGGTCCCCTCGACGGGCCGGGGCCGGTGGAAGACCGAACCGAGCCCGGAGAGGGCGTAGAGCCCGGCGCTAAGGAGGGCGCCTCGCGCGGTCCCGATCGCGGCGGCGGCGTAGGCGAGGTCCGATCCCGCGGGGAGGTCGAGGGCGTGGCCGGTCCACTCGGGGCTCACGCCCGCGAAGAGGAGGCCGAGCCCGCCCCCCGCCAGCGCGCCGAGCGCGGACGAGAAGGCGAAGCCGACCGTCCCCGCGAGGATGCGCCCGAGCCCGACCTTCCCTCCCGCCCGCGCGGCGGCCGCCGAGCGCACCGTCCAGTGGAAGGCGCCGAGGACGAGCCCCGCGAGGAGGCCGAGGGAGGCCCCCCGGGCGAGGGCGAACCGGACCGCCGCGTCGTCGAGGGTGGCGGCCCGGTCGGTCAGGAAATCGTGGGTGAGCCCGGATCCGACCGCGCCCAGCGCGGCGCCCCCGACGAGCCCGAGGAAGGAGGTGAGGCCGATCGCTAGGAGGAGTCGCATGGGGATCTCTCGCCCGTCTTGGCGGGGACAGCGGGGGCGGGATACGGGGAGGAGCCGGAGGATTTCGCGCTACCGGGGCTCCGGCAGGAGCGCGCCGGGGCCGAGTCGAGCGGCGAGGGAGAGCTCCGTCTCCCGGGTCGCGACCTCCTCGGGGGGAGCGTCGGCGGGGTGGGCGAGGAGCGAGGCGACGATCGAGCCGAGGTACTCCCGGAGGGGCTCGTGCCGGAAGGCGAGGCTGCGCTTCGCCTTCCCCGGGTCGAGGAAGGACATCCAGGTCGTGCTGAACGGGGAGACCCTCGCCGGATCGAGGCCCGCGTCCCGGATCGCCTCGCGGGGCGCGGCGAGGAGCCGCGGCCGCGCGCCGAGGAGGCCGGCGACCATGCGGACGAGCTCCGCGAGCGTCGGCATCTCCTCCTGGCAGAGGTTGAAGGCCTCGCCGAAGGTCTCCTTCTTCCCGAGGAGATCGACGATCGCCCGGGCGACGGCGCCGGAGTAGACGTGGCGCGTCCGGGTTCCCCCGCCGTCGGGGAGGAGAAGGGGCCCACCGTCGAGGATCCGCCGCACGTATCCCTCGAGCCGCCGCCGGTGGTCCCGCTCCCCGTTCACCATCGGGATCCGGATCCGCGTCGAGGGGAATTCCGGGTGCGCGGCGAGGAGGTCCTCGCACGCGCGCTTGCCGATCCCGTACGCCCACTGCTCGCGGTCGGAGGGATCGGCCGGCTCGGGGAGGACCGGACCCTCGTAGTCGGTCTCGGCAGCCGGAATCGGGCAGTCCTTCCGCACGAGGTAGACCTGGCCGGTCCCGACGAAGACGTAGTGGCCCGCGCGCCCGTCCCCGAACGCCGCGAGGATCGCTTCGACGTCCCGCGCCTCGAAGGCGAGGAAGTCGACGACGGCGTCGAAGCTCCTTCCGGAGAGCCGCTCCGCGAAGTCCGGACCCGTCCGGTCCCCGAGGATGCGCTCGACGCGGTCGCCGAAGGGATCGGGGGTCTGTCCTCGGTTGAAGAGGGTCACCCGATCGCCGCGGGCGAGGAGCCGCCAGACGAGCGCGTACCCGATGAAGCGCGTCCCCCCGACGACGAGGACGCGGCGGGCGTGGATCGGTGCGTGGCTCAAGGCGGTGGACGGGAGGGGAGGTCCGCCATCCTCCGCGCCCGAGACCCGCGGGACGAGGTAGTCCTAGAGGAAGATCGCCCCGGCGTTGCTCGAGAGGATGTCCGTCTCGGGGAGCGGGACTTCCCAGAGGATGTTGAACGCCTGGAAGTAGACCGGGCCGAGGCACGAGGCGAAGCCGGGGGGGATCGGGACCGGGAAGGTCACGGTGCCGGTCGGGCCCACCGGCGCGCTGGGGAGCACGATGTAGAGGTCGATCAGGATCTGGCAGCCCGGGTCGTAGGCGAAGGCGTCGGAGATCGAGACCGGGAGGGGGAGGGCTCCCGAGTAGAAGGTGTTCGAGAAGCCGATCGCGAGCTGCGCGTCGGAGCCGGGAGGAGCGGCGGACTCGACGATGGCGAAGCCCGGATTGGGGGAGGCGGGCGGCCCTCCCGTCGATCGCAGCCGCGGCCCGCAGGAGGGGCCGAACGTGGCCATCGCCCCGCACTCGCACGGATCGAAGTGGAAGCCGCTCGCCGGGACGGAGGCGTTCGACGCGCCCCCGCCGGTCGCGTCGTAGCCGGGCCCGACGGGGCCGGAGATGCCGACGGAGGCCGAGTAGGAGGCGGTTCCCGCCACCGGGGAGGCGTACCGGAAGTCGATCGCGTTCGATCCCTCCGAGAGGACCGCCTGGAAGGAGACCCGGTTGCCGGGATCGACGCAGAGGGCGCCGCTCGTCACCCGGGGCGAGAGGTTCTCCCACTGGACGACGAGGACGCGGTTCCCGGGAGGGCCCGAGACCCGGAACGAGGTCCGCGCGGTCGGCGCGACGAGCGCCAGGTCGTCCCAGAAGGGGGCGATCTTCCCCCTCGCCCCCGCGTTGCCGGCGGCGAGGTTCGCGGACGCGCCGCAGCCTCCGCCGTTGATCGAGAGGAACCCGTTCGAGTCGACGGTGAAGGAGACGGCCCCGACGAGGAAGTAGCTGAACGGGAAGGGCATCGGGAAGGTCGCCGAGGCGTCGTCCGTCGCGTTCGGGCAGGGTCCGCAGTCGGCGGGGGAGGGGATCGGCCCCGTCCAAAGGAGGGACTCCCCGGGGAGCCCGGTGATGGACGCGTAGGGACCGGCGCCGGCGCTCACCGCGTAGGAGGCGGCGGGGAGGCTGTCGAAGGCGAGGATGAAGTCGGCCTCCGGGAACTGGTGGTTGGAGTTGGGATCGGTCGAGGTCCCGGGGGAGCCGACCCCGGTCGGATTGAGCCCGATCGTCCCGGCCGCGTTCTCGACCCCGATCGTCGCGGTCCACGGGGCGGGGCCCGTCGCGAAGGTCGCCCGGTCGTAGTAGAGCTCGATCTCGTTGCCCGGGCTCGGGTGGAGCCCGATCTGGAAGGTCGCGCTCTCCCCGCTCTGGTTCCCGGTGTCGTACTCGACCCCCGTCCACTGGATGACCAGCTCCCCGTCGGCCGTCACGTCGTAGACGACGCTTCCGGCGGGGCCCGTGTGGAGGTCGTCCCACCAGGCGGCGATCATGTCGTTCGGCGCGGCGGTCGAGGGGATCTGGGCGTTGCTCGAGAAGCCGCTCCCCGGGGACTGGTTGAAGACGATGAACCCGTTCACGTTGACGCGGAAGGAGGTCTTCGCGGACCCGAAGAAGGAGAAGGGGAACGGGAGCGGGATGGCCCCGGAGGTCGGGTTGTCGAGGCCGGCGCCGAAGATCGTGACGGCCGAGGGGCTGTCGGCGATCGACCAGAAGGCGGGCTCCACGGGGATCGCGACGTAGGTCCCGACGGCCGGCCCCGAGGGGCAGGGCTGCGCCGGGGTCGTGGAGAGGGGGGACAGGACGAGCGCCAGGGGGGCGCAGCGCCGCAGCGTTCTTCCCATCTTCGCCATGGGGGGC
Organism: Planctomycetota bacterium; assembly: GCA_022616055.1. Taxonomy (GTDB): domain Bacteria; phylum Planctomycetota; class UBA1135; order UBA1135; family JAKEFM01; genus JAKEFM01. The sequence goes on along the minus strand of JAKEFM010000115.1, from coordinate 9,741 downwards.
AGGCTCCTCGCGGGACGGGACCGGGATTCGCGACCCCCTCCCCGTTCGCTCGGGACGGACTCCCGCCCGCGGCCCTGCAGGATTCCGCGCGCGCTCCGACCCGACTCGGACGGGCTCCATTCTGCCCGCCCCGATCGCGGGAGGCCAGACGGACCTCGGGGGGGTCCTCCGCCCGGCCGAGGGGGAGAAGGTGCCGGGGCGATTCGGCCGAGAAAGGGACCGTCCCCCGTGAAGAACCCCCGGATCAAGAAGCGGTCCCCTCGCTGGGAGGAGGTGATGACCATGGAGGAGGTCGAGCGCTACCTCCGCGTGACGCGCAAGACGATCGCGGCGATGGTCCGCGTGGGGAGGCTCCCCGGGGTCAAGGTGGGGCGCTCCTTCCGGTTCCTGAAGGAGGAGCTCGACCGGTTCCTGGCTGGAGGGAGGAAGGCCCGGGCGGCAGCGCCGCGCAGGCGAGCGAGGTCCGCCCCGCCTCCGCCGCGCCCTCCGCGTCGCCCCCCGCGGCCGGCGCTCGCGAGGACCGCCGAGGAGATCTACGTCGTCGAGTGAGGGGGGGAGGGCCGCGGGGAGGTAGGATGCCGCCCGGCCCATGATCGCGACCTCCCTTCTCCTGATCCTCGGCGCGGGGCTCCGCGGCGAGGAGTAGAAGCACGGGATCTCCTGGGAGAAGGACCTCCCGAGCGCGGCCGCGCGGTCCGAGCGGGACGGCCGGCCCGTCCTCCTCTACTTCACGTCCGATGGCTGACCCTGGTGCCGGAAGCTCGAGAAGGAGAGCTTCCCCGACGCCGCGGTCGCGGCGCTCGCGAAGCGGTTCGTCTGGGTCGAGGCGGACCGGGGGCGCGCCCCGGAGCTGACGAAGACGTTCAACGTCACCTCCACCCCGACCCTCCTCGTCGTCAGTTCGAAACAGGAGAGGATCCACCGCTGGGCCGGGTTCAAGACGGGCGTGGATCTGGCCTCCGAGCTCGGGGAGGCGCTCCGGCGGTTCGACCTCTACCGCAAGGGGGAGGAGTGGGACGCCCCCGCGCCGAGGCCCGTCCGGATCTGCGAGGAAGGGGAGGTCGCGACGATCCCCTCCCCGTCGAAGGAGATGCCGAACGGCATCGCCCTCCTCGGCGAGGACCTCTGGGTCGTCCAGGGGACGACCCTCTTCCGCCTCGATCCGGGGTCGGGGGAGCGGCGAGGGTCGTACCCTCTCGAGTGGGGGATCACCGACCTGTGCACGGACGGGAAGGTCCTCTACGCAGTCCCGTACGGGTGGACCAAGGGCGAGCCGATCCGCCAGCTCGATCCCGGGACGGGGAACGTGACGCGCACGATCGCGACGGCGGAGAACGACCCGGGCTCCGGGAGCGCCGCGATGGGCATCGCCTGGGGCGAGGGGAAGCTCTGGGTGCTCCACGGTCCCTCGGGGACGATCCACGGGCTCGATCCACACACGGGGAAGCAGGTGAAGGAGATCGACTGCGGCGCGAGGTGGCTCACGGGACTCGAGTTCGACGGCCGCTCCTTCGTCGTCGGGAGCGACACCTTCCTCCTCTTCGTCGATCCCGAGGCCGGCGGGATCGTCGCGAAGACTCCCGTGAAGCTCGGCGTCCGGTCGCTCGCATTCGGCTCGGGCTCCTACTGGATCCTCGAACGGCCGCTCCACGACTACGACCGCTACCATCGGCTCGTCCAGGTGGGTTCCGGGGGCACGCCGATTCATCGCCTCACCCTCCCCAAGCGCCCCTGAACGCGAGAAGGCTCCCCGCCGAGCCGCCGGGGCGGATCGGACCCGGGCGGCCCCGCGGGGATCAGCAAGGCGACGAACAGCCCCTCACAACGGGGGAGGCCAACCGCCCTGCAGTGCCTCGGCCCGAGGTCCGTCGCCCTGCCTACCCCTTAGATGACCCTTGGACCCCGAAATCGGACAGGCTTCTTCCAGCCCCGAGCGCAACACCCCCCGGGCTGGCCGGCCTCCGGAACGTCGCGGATGATGGAGGGGCCGCGTGCCCGCCTCGTCGCGGCGGCGGCCCCGGAGCCCGATCCTTGCAACGGACCGAACCGACCCCTGGAGGCGTCCCCCCCCTCGCCTCCCTCCTGGATGCCCACCGGGGGAGGCTGCTCCGGTTCGTCCGCCGCCGCGCCGCCGGGCTGCTGCGCTACGAGAGCGACGAGGACCTCGTCCAGGGAATCCACCTGCGCGCGCTGATGGAGGAGGACCGGTTCGTCTACGGGGGGGAAAGGGAATTCCAGGGGTGGATCGTGCGCGTGGCGCGCGGCCACCTCGCCAGGCGCCGCCGCTACTGGTCCGTGCGGGGCCGCCGGGCCGGGAACCCGAGCCGGCTCACCGCGACGACCCTCGGAGGCGGGTCGCCGGTCCGGGAGCCGACTGCGCTGGGGGCGGGGCCCCGGACGGAGCTCCTCCGGAGGGAGGAGCTGGGCCAGGTCGGGCAGGCGATCGCCGTCCTCCTCCCGAGGGACCGGGTCCTCCTCCAGTGGTCGAGCGAGGGGATCCCCGTCGAGGAGGTCGCGCGTCGCCTCGGGCTCTCGCGGGAGTCGGCCGGCCGGGTGAGACTGCGGGCGCTCGAGCGCTTCCGGGCGGCCTTCGAGGCGATCTCCAGGCGGAGCGGGCGCTCGTCGGGATAGGGGAGCGTCAGCGCGGCGGGGTCGGCGGGGCCGGGCGGAGGACCACGCGGAATCCCGTGTAGCGCGTGGCCTCGGAGGGAGGCGAGCCGGAGCGATGCTCGACGTGGAAGGCGAGCGGGCTGCGGTGGGCCCAGGACGCTCCGCGGCTCGGGTGGTGGGTCCGCCCCTCGTCCGTCCAGCCCGAGCACCACTCTCGGGCGCCCGCCTCGAGGTCCATCACCTCCCACACGGAGGCCCCCCGCACGTGACGGCCGACCGGCTCGGGGTGCTTCGATTCGGGGGGGAACCAGCCGCCGAGGCAGAAGCTCCAGTCGAACTCGCTCCCCCAGGGGAAGTCGCGGCCGTCGACGCCGCGGGCCGCCTTGCACCACTCCTCCTCGGCGGGGAGGTCGTAGACCTGGTCCCGATCGCCCGCCCGCTCCGTCGACTGTCTCCACCGGCAATAGGCGTCCGCGTCCTCCCACGAGACGCCGAGGACGGGCCAGCGCGGGTCCTGCGCGGGGACGTAGCGGCCCCCCTCGAGCCTCCAGAGCCCTCCCGGGAGGTCCTCGCCCCGCGGCACCCGGATCGCCGATCCCCGGCCCACGGACTCCTTCACCTCCGCGAGGGTCGAGGGGTCGTTCAGGAACTCGGCGTATTCCCCGACCGTCACCTCGTTGCGGGAGATCCAGAAGCCGGGCATCTCGCGCACGCTCTCCTCGACCGAGCCGATCGCGCCGAGCCCGCCTCCCGAGAGGAACGGTCCCGGCGGGATCCAGACGAGACCCTCGGGTGTGGAGCCCTCGGCGAGCATCTCCACGCGGACGCGGACCTCCTCCCCCCGCCGGAGGACGACCGGCCGGCGCAGCGTCTCGTGCCCCCAGTGGCGCAGGACGAGGAGGTAGGAGCCGGGGGGGGCTCGAAGGGGCGAGACCGGGAGGAAGCCGACGGAATTGTCGGGGGAGAGGAGGAGCGGGTAGGCCGTGCGCGCGAGGCGCAGCCCGATCGGCGGCGGGCCCGCGAACGAAGTCCTGCGGATCCGCCCCCCCGACCACCAGCGGACCTCGACCAGATCCTCGGGGAACGGATCGGCCCGCAGCGCCTCCTCGGCCGGGAGGAGGGAGGTCCCGAGGTCGGCCGGCAGGCCCGAGCCGCTCTTCGTCGCCGCGACGCGGAGCTCGGCGCCTCCCCGCTGGAAGACGACCTTGAAGTTCTCCCCCGCGGGGAGGTCCTCGTAGGCCTGCTCGAGCGTGTGCACCCCCTGCACGCGCTGTCCGGCGATCCTCGCGATCCGGTCGAAGGACCGGACGCCCGCCTGCGCCGCGGGGCCGTTCGGCTGCGGGTGGACGGCGAAGACCCCCTCCTCCACCTCCACGCCGGCGACGGAGAGGACGAGCTCCTCCGGACGGATCCCCGCCCGTTCGGCCGGAGAGTCCGGCGCGACGCGCTCGACGCGGAGCACGACGCTGCCGGGGCCGGGCGGGGAGGGCTCCTCCTTCGCGCCTCCCCCGCTTCCCTCTTCCCCGCGGAGGAGGCCGCGGGCGGGGTGGAAGGGGACGGGGACGAGCCGCGTCTCCCCGCCCGCCCGGACCGCCGCCTGCGGCTCGTAGCGGAAGAGGAAGGCCTCCGCCCCCTGCGGCACCCCGTCGATCGCGAGGGTTCCTCCCCCCTCGATCTCCTCCCGGAGCGCGCCCCTCCCGTCGAACTCGACCACCTTCCCTCTGTACATCTCCTCCGCGACGCGGTCCCCCGCCGCGTGGGCCTCGCGCCACTTCTCGAGGTAGAGGCTCGCGAACGCGGCGCGGACCTCGGGGTCCTCCGGATCGTCGCGGGCGGCGCGCTTCAGCGCCTCGAGGATCGTCAACCCGTGCTCCTCCGACTCCGCGCCGATGCGGCGAAGCCGGGCGAGGTCCCCCTGGAGATCCTCGCGCTCCCCCGGGGAGAGACGGGAGGTCTCGGCCCTCGCCCGGAGCTCGTCGATCCGCCGGTGGATCGGGCCGAGCTCCGCGCGGAGCCGGCCGTAGTCCTCGAGGGCGCGGCGGGCCTCCCCGAGCGCCCGCCGGGCCCCCTCCCGCCGGCGCGCCTGCACGACCTCGTCGCGCCGGCGCGTCGCCTCCGGATCGGCGGGCCTCTTCCCGAGGGCGTGGTCGATCGCCGCGAGCGCGCCCTCGAAGTCCCCCTCCTCCAGGGAGCCCTCCGCCGCGGCGAGGTCGCTCTGGAACGCCCGCTCCGCGGAGCGGCGGCTCACGAGGGCGGAGATCCCCGCGAACCCCACGGCGGCCAGGATCGCCCCGACTGCGAGGGCGGGCTCGGGGCGGCGCCGGATCCAGCGCGCGAAGCGGGTCGCCGGCCCGGACGGGCGGGCGCGGATCGGCCGGATCTCGAGGAGCGCGTCGAGGTCCTCGGCGAACTCCTCCGCCGTGCGGTAGCGTCGGCCCGGGTCCTTCTCGAGGGCCTTCAGGATCACCGTCTCGAGGTCGCGGGAGATCGAGGGGTTCGCCCGCCTCGGCGAGGGGGGATCCCTCGTGAGGATCTGGCCGAAGAGCTGCGCGGTCGACTCGGCCCGGAACGGGACGCTCCCCGTCACCGCCTCGTAGAGGGTGCAGCCGAGGGAGTAGAGGTCCGTCGCCGGGCCGATCGGCAGCCCCTTGCCGGCCACCTGCTCGGGGGAGGCGTAGCAGGGGGTCCCGCGGAACTCCCCGGAGAGCGTCAGCGCGCGGGCGTTCGCCGGCCGGACGAGGCCGAAGTCGACGAGGAGCGCCAGCCCCTCCGGCGTGATGCGGATGTTGGAGGGTTTGACGTCCCGGTGGATGAGGCCCGCGCGGTGGACGCAGCCGAGCGCGCGGGCGATCTCCGCGATCCACCGGACGCGGACCGGGATCGGGATCTCCTCCCCTCCCTCCTCGCGAAGGACCTCCTCGAGGCTTCGGCCGGGGACGAGCTCCATCGCCAGGTAGAGCACCCCCCCTTCCTCTCCCGTCGCGAAGACGGTGATGATGTTCGGGTGGCGGAGGCGGGCGACGGACTTCGCCTCGCGCTCGAACCGCGCGGCCGCCTCCGGGTTCCCCATCCGATCGGGGCGCACGATCTTCAGCGCGACGAGCCGACCGAGCGATTCCTGCCGGGCGATGTAGACGACCCCCATCCCCCCCTCGCCGAGCCGCCGGAGGAGGCGGAAGTCCCCGAGGCGCTCGAAGGGGAGGGCCGGCTCCGGGGAGGGCCCGCCGGTCCCCTCGCCCCGCGGCGGCGGGGCGAGCATCCGCCGGAAGGCCTCGAGCCGCCGCCGGACCTCCGGCCCGGCCTCCGGATGGCGCGCGCAGAACGCCTCGAGGTCCTCCGGCCGGCCGGCGAGGAGGCCCTCGAGGTACTCCTCCCAGGCGCGCTCGGAGGGGGTCGTCCGCAGGGGCGGGTCGAGAGGGTGCCTCGACCCCCCCGCGGACGCGGGCATCGGGGTCGGGTTCTCCACTTCCCGTTCGAGGATAAGCGGGCCTCCGTCCCCTGGGAAACGAAGATTCCGGAATCCTTCCCCGACCGGCGGGGAGCCTCCCCATTCAGCGATCCCGCAGGAGCCCCTCGCGGGCGGCCCGCTCGCGCGATCGACGGCCGTCGCCGACGAGGCGCGGGCGACGCTTTCCCCGGGGAGGGGGAGCGGCTCCCTCCCTCGTCGGCGCGCGCGTCCATGCCCCCCATGCCTCTGGGCAGCATGGAGGACTCCCCGCTAGCATCGTCCCCCTTCCCGACCTCTCCCCCGTCGAACGCACCGAGCGACTGGCCCGGAGAAGGGGAGGAGGCCACCCTGCCGGCATCCGGGGACGATCGCTCGAGATGAGGGCCGCGATCGCCGTCCTCGACCGTCCTTCCCCGGTGGAGGAACCGATCCGTGCCGAGCTCTTCGGCATCGAGCGCCTGGAGCAGCACGCGGAGAGCCTGGCTGCGGCCCATCGGGGGACCGGGAAGGCCCCCCGGGGACGGAATCTCCTCCTCCGGGTTCGCGAGAACGCGCGGGTGCTCCTCGCGGGGTATCGGAACATCGCCGAAACCGCCCTGGCGAGGCGCGAGATCACGCCCGCCGCGGAGTGGATCCTCGACAACTTCCACGTCGTGGACGAGCAGCTCCGGGGGATCCGGGATCACCTCCCGGGGAGCTACTACCGCCTGCTGCCGAAGATCGGCGCGGGCCACCTCGCGGGATACCCGCGCGTCTACGGGCTGGCCTGGGCCTACGTCGCCCACACCGACAGTCGCTTCGAGATGGAGACGCTCCAGCGATTCGTCCGGGCCTACCAGCGCATCCAGCCGCTGACGATCGGGGAGCTCTGGGCGGTCGCCATCCACCTCCGCGTGGCTCTCGTGGAGAACCTGCGGCGGCTGTCGCAGCAGATCCTCCAGTCCCGCGAGGAGCGGGCCCGGGCCGACGAGCTGGCGGACCGCCTGCTCGGTCTCAGCGAGCGGCCGGTGGAGCGCCCGGACGCGATCCTGAGCAGTCTCAGCGACGCCCTCCTGACCCGCGCGTTCGCCGTGCAGCTCGTCCAGTGGCTTCGCGGCCAGGACCCCTCGACGATGCCGGTCCTCGCCTGGCTCGAAGGGAAGCTCGGCGCCCAGGGGACCTCCGCGGACGAGGCGGTCGCGGAGGAGCACCATGCCCAGGCCGCGGCCAACGTCACCGTCCGGAACATCATCACCAGCATGCGATGGATGTCCTCCGTCGACTGGCCCGGGCTCTTCGAGAGCGTCAGCCTGGCGGACGAGGTCCTCCGCACCGCGCCCGGGTTCGCCGCCATGGACTTCACGACACGGGACGAGTACCGGGCGCGGATCGAGCTGCTCTCCCGGGGCTCGGGGCGATCCGAGATCGAGGTGGCGCGGCAAGCGGTGCTCCTCGCCCGGAGCGCGGGCCAGGAGAACGCGCGAGCGCGGACGCTTCCCGGCGTTCCCGGGCGCGCCGAGGAGGACCCCGGGTACTACCTCGTGGCCGGGGGCCGGAGGGCCTTCGAGAGGCGCCTCGGGTTCCGCGTCCCCCTGCGCATCCGGCTCCGCCGCGCCTATCGCGCCCACGCGATGACCGGGTACCTGGGAGGGATCGCGGCCCTCACCGCCCTCCTGCTCGCCGGCCTCCTGTATGGGACCGGGACCGCGGGGGCGGCCCCCTGGATCCTCGTCCTGCTGGGGATCCTCGGCCTGGTGCCCGCCTCGGACCTTGCGGTGTCGCTCGTCCACCGCCTGGTTCCGTTCCTCGTCCCACCCAGGCTGCTCCCCAAGCTCGAGCTTCCGGAGGGCGTGCCCCCGGAGCTCCGGACCCTGGTCGTCGTGCCCACGCTGCTCACGCGCCGGACCGACATCGAGGGGCGGCTCGAGCGGCTCGAGGTGCACTACCTCGCAAACTCCGAGGGGCACCTCCACTTCGCCCTCCTCACGGACTGGGCGGACGCGACCGAGGAGAGCACGCCCGGGGACGCGGAACTCCTCGCCACGCTGGCCGACGGCGTCGCGCGCCTCAACGCGCGGTACGGGAGCGCGCCGGGCGGCGGGGAGCGGTTCCTCCTGCTGCATCGTCGGCGTCTCTGGAACGACAAGGAAGGCAAGTGGATCGGCTGGGAGAGGAAGCGCGGCAAGCTCCACGAGCTGAACCGGCTCCTGCGCGGCGCCGGGGACACCACGTTCGTTCCCATCCGAGGCCGGCCGCCCGCGGTTCCGGCGGGCGTCCGGTACGTGCTCACCCTGGATTCCGACACCCGGCTTCCCATGGGGACCGCCCGCCGCCTGGTCGGCGCGATGGCGCACCCCCTGAACCGGCCGCGCTTCGATCCCCGGAGGGGACGCGTCGTCGAGGGCTACGGGATCCTGCAGCCCCGGCTCACGCCGTCCTTGCCGACGGGACCCGGAAGCACGACCTATCAGCGGATCCTCTCCGGTCCCGGAGGCGTGGACCCCTACGCGGCCGCGGTCTCCGACGTGTATCAGGACCTCTTCGGCGAGGGGTCGTACACGGGGAAGGGGATCTACGACGTCGACGCGTTCGAGGCGGCCCTCGAGGGCAAGGTGCCGGAGAACGCGCTCCTCAGCCACGACCTCTTCGAGAGCTCGTTCGCGCGCGCAGGCCTGGCGACCGACGTGGAGCTGTTCGAGGAATTCCCCACGAATTACGAGGTGGCCGCCCGCCGCCACCATCGATGGGTACGGGGGGACTGGCAGCTCTTGCCCTGGATCCTGGGCCACGCGCGCGACGCCTCGGGAGCGAGACGGTCGGCGCGCATCCCGCCGCATGGGCGATGGAAGATGGTGGACAACCTCCGGCGAAGCCTCGCCGCGCCCGCGGCGTTCCTGGTGGCGGTGTGCGCCTGGATCCTGCCGGCCGTTCCCCCTCTCCTCTGGACCGGCCTGTCCGTCGGATCCCTCGTCTTGCCGGCCGTGCTCCCGGTCCTCGACGGCCTCGTCCCGCGGCGACGGGGGATCTCCAAGCGGAGCCACCTTCGCGCCGTGGGTCACGACGTGCACGCGGCCGTGTCGCAGACGCTCCTCGCCGTCGCCATGCTCGCCCACCAGGCCGGGCTCATGGTGGACGCCGTGATCCGCACCCTGGGCCGGCTCTACGTCACGAAGCGGAACCTCCTCGAGTGGGTGACGGCCGCGCAGGCGGACTACGGCGCCGACCTGCGGCTCCGCGTCTTCGCCTGGCACCTCCGCGGCGGCGTCCTGCTGGCCGCCGGAGCCGGCGCGCTCCTCGTCGCGCTCCGACCGGGCGCCTGGCCCGTCGCCGCGCCGTTCGTCCTCCTCTGGGCGTCGTCCCCCGTCCTCGCCTGGTGGATCAGCGCCCCCCCGAGGATCGCGAGGTCCCAGGTCCTCTCCTCCGAGGAGACGCGCGCCCTGCGGCTCATCGCCCGGCGGACCTGGCGCTTCTTCGAGACCTTCGTCGACGCGCGCAACCACGGACTCCCGCCGGACAACTTCCAGGAGGATCCCTCTCCCGTCGAAGCCCGCCGCACCTCGCCGACGAACCTGGGGCTCTCGCTGCTCAGCACGATGGTCGCCCGCGATCTGGGCTGGATCGGAACCCTGGAAGCGGTGGAGCGCCTCGAGGCCGCGCTGGAGACGATGAGCGGCCTGCGCCGCGTCCGGGGTCACTTCCTCAAT
>JAKEFM010000114.1 GCA_022616055.1 Planctomycetota bacterium | reverse complement strand
GGCCCGAACGTGCCGGCGAGTGGAGAACCGGGCGCCAAGGCGGCCGAGCGGCCCGCGTGGATCGCGTCGCTGGCCGGCCGCGTGACGGGGGCCCTGGCGGGGATCCTCGGCCACGCGCTGCACGCTTTCTTCCAGTCCGTCGTGATGCTCTTCCTCCTCTTCTTCTTCCTGAAGGATGGCCCGCAGATCCTCCAGTCCTTCCAGCGGGCGATCCCCCTGGAGAAGGCGGAGCAGGACAGGGTGATCCAGACCTTCCGCGAGGTGAGCCGGTCGATCCTCCGGGGCTCGTTCGGGACCGCCCTCGCCCAGGGGATCGTGGCGACCGTGGCGTTCGCCGTCCTCGGCCTTCCCGCGCTCTTCTGGGGAGGCGTCGCCACGATCTGCTCCCTCGTCCCCCCGTTCGGCACGGGCCTCGTCACCGTGCCGATGATCGTCTTCTTCGCGATCGGCGGCCACTGGGGGAAGGGGATCTTCCTCGCGATCGTGGCGCTCCTCATCGGCACCCTCGACAACGTGGTCCGGACGCGGCTCATGCGGGGAGGCCTCCGCGTCCACCCGATGTGGATCCTCCTCTCGATCCTCGGGGCGCTCCGGCTCTTCGGGCCCGCGGGGATCCTCTACGGGCCCATGATCCTCGCCCTCCTCGGCACGATGGTCGCCCTCCTCCTCGAAGGGGAGAAGGCCGGCGACGCGGGGAGCGAGAGGGCCGCGCTCGCTCCCTCCCCGACGAAGGCGTCCTGAGGGGACGCCGGCGCCGAGGAGTCCTCCGCGGAGGCGGTGGGCGTACCCGGGCACTCTCGCGCCGTGATTTCGTGATGCTATTATTCCGAAACACATTCCCCTGAGGTCGCCATGCCCAGAACCAAGAACCGGACGAAGCGCAAGGGGAAGGCACGGCCCGTCGGCCGGCCGCGGGGAGGCCGCCGCTCGAGGGGCTACGCGAAGTTTCAGGCCCTCGTCCCTCCCGAACTGTTCCGCCGGATCAAGATCGCCGCCGCCGCGGTGGGGAAGCCCCTCTCCGAGATCGGGGAGGAGGCGCTCGCGAAGTGGCTGGAGGCGCGCAGGCTCGGCGGGATGGCGGGGGTCGGCCCGTTCATGGAGGGGCTCGACCGGATGTACGGGAGGGCGATGCGAAACCTCGCCCGGGGCGGGTGACGAGATACCTCGACCTGGAGATCGCGGTCGCGCTCCAGGCGGAGGCGATCCGCATGTACGGGGGCTCCCCCGGGCTCGCCGACCGGGGGAAGCTCGAGTCCGCCCTGGCTCAGCCGATGGCGGCCTTCGCTGGGGAGGACCTCCACCCCACGCTCTCCGACAAGGCGGCCGCCTACCTGTTCCACCTCTGCCAGGCCCACGCCTTCGTCGACGGGAACAAGCGCATCGCCGTCGCGGCGTC
>JAKEFM010000113.1 GCA_022616055.1 Planctomycetota bacterium | reverse complement strand
GGCTCCCGAGCGAGGCGCCGCCTGGTCGCCGTCGCGATGGCCGCCCTCGCCGGGATCGGCGCGGTTTCCCTCCGGCTCGGCCTCGAGAGGTGGAGGGCGGCAGGGGAGCACGCCCGGCGGGCTCTCGCCTTCCTCCAACCCAGGGTCTCCGAGGGAGGGGGAAGGGTCGCCGTCGGCCTCTACCCGGAGGCCGAGCCGGGGATCCAGATCTTCCTCGAAGGGGGCGCGGCTCGCGTCGAGGGGATCGCCCCCGCCCTCGTCGGCCCCTTCGCGCGGAACCGGCGGGCGCCGCTGGCGCTCAACACGCTGATCGCCGAGAGGGACGGAGCCCCCTTCCACGCCCTGCGGGCCGGAGGCGTGCGGCTCGTCGGATCCGGACCAGCCGGAGAGGAGTACGACTGGACCCCGCCCGGGCCCGCCGCGCCGGTCCGGCTCGAGGCGACGGAGGAAGGGAGCAAGGAGGGGGCGCGCAGCCTTCGACTCCGCGGGGGACCGGTCGATCCTCGCCGGTACGCCGTCCTCGCTCTCGCCGTGGATGGCGCGGAGGGGCTCCTCCTCTCGACGACGGTCGACTGGGGTCGCGGCCCCTCGATGTTCCGCGGTCGGGTCCGCCGGGGACGCCTCCTCGTCTCGATCGGTTCGGACCTCGCCTGGTCGATCGCGGGAGAGCCGCAGGCGCTGTCGGTCGTCCTCGAGGGCCTGCCAAAGCAGGCGACGATCGGTCCTGCCGCGCTGGAGGCGGACCTTCCCGAGCTGGAGCTGGTCGAGCCTCCCGGAGACGCCGATGCTCTGCGCCTTCCGCAGCCGGAGGGATCGGCCCTCCCGCATCGGCTCGTGCTCCTCGCCCCGACCTTCACCCGGGAGCGGTTCCTCGCCGTGGGCGCCGCATCAACCCTCGACGCCTGGAGCCAGCGCGAGCTGCGCGAATCGGCCCGGCTGCTCCACGGCATCGAGTTCGCCTGGTTCCTGGAGGCGCTCGAGGTTCCCGGGGAAAGGCGAAGCGCCAG
>JAKEFM010000009.1 GCA_022616055.1 Planctomycetota bacterium | reverse complement strand
GACTGCCTGCTCGCCGTCACCACCCTCTCCTTCGATATCGCCGGCCTCGAACTGTTCCTCCCCCTGCTCGTCGGCGCCAAGATCGTCCTCGCCAGTCGGCATGCCGCCGCCGATGGCGCTCAGCTCCTCGACCTCCTCCACCGCCACTCCGTCACCGTCATGCAGGCCACCCCCACCACCTGGCACCTGCTCCTCGAAGCCGGCTGGATGGGCTCTCCCCCCCTCACCGTCCTCTGTGGCGGTGAGGCCCTCTCCGCCGACCTCGCCGCGGCTCTCTGCGCCCGGACTCCCCGTGTCTTCAATCTCTACGGGCCCACCGAAACCACCATCTGGTCCACCCTGCATCGCGTCGCCGCCGCCGACGAGCCCGTCCCCCTCGGCCGCCCCATCGCCAACACCGAGATCTATCTCCTCGACCCTTCCCTGCAGCCCGTCCCCCTCGGTGTCCCCGGCGAACTGCACATCGGCGGCCTCGGCCTCGCCCGCGGCTATCTCGAGCGCCCTGACCTCACCGCCGCCAAGTTCATCCCCCACCCCTTCCATCCCGATCCCCAGGCGCGCCTCTACAAGACCGGGGACCTCGCCCGCTATCGTTCCGACGGCTCCCTGCTCTACCTCGGCCGCCTCGACCATCAGGTCAAACTCCGTGGCTTCCGCATCGAACTGGGCGAAATCGAGGCCACCCTCGAACAGCATCCCGCCATCCGCCAGGCCGTCGTCCTCCTCCGCGACGACCGCCCCGGCGACCGCCGCCTCGTCGCCTATCTCGTCGCCCACGACCCCGCCGCCCTCGCCCCCGCCGCCCTCCGCGATTTCCTCAAGGATCGCCTCCCCCTCTACATGCTCCCCGCCGCCTTCGTCCCCCTCGACGCCTTCCCCCTCACCCCCTCCGGCAAGGTCGACCGCAAGGCCCTTCCCCCACCCCGGGTCGATCTCTCCGCCCCGGCCGCCCTCGCCGATCCTCCGGCCTCTCCCCTCGAACAGCTCATCGCCGAGATCTGGCGCGACCTCCTCGGCCTCCCCCACGTCAGCGCTTACGACAATTTCTTCGACCTCGGTGGCCACTCCCTGCTCGCCATGCAGGTCATCGCCCGCCTG
>JAKEFM010000112.1 GCA_022616055.1 Planctomycetota bacterium | reverse complement strand
GGGCGGTAGGGCCCCGGGCTGGCGCGCGCGCGCGGGCGAGTACGGAATCGAACCCGACGGGACGGGCGGGAGGGTCAGCCGCGAGCAGCCCGATCAACACCGAGCTGGGGCAGTTTCAGGAGGAGGTGCGTCGTCTCCCCCTTCCGGACGACGACGGAGCGCTCCCCCATCCCCTCCGGGAGGACCTCCGCCGGGATCCGGTACACGCCCGGGGGAACCCCCGCGAGCGACGCGCGCCCTTCCCTTCCGTGGAGCTCGATCCGTCGCGCCTCGTTCTCGAGGCGGATCTCGAACTCGGGGGCCGGCTCCCCCTTCTCGTTCCGCGCCTCGACGACGACCTCCCCGCCGCGGGGGATCGTCCACCGGACCCGGACCCGCGCCCCGGCGGGCACCCGCGCGATCTGCGCGAGCTCCCAGTCGAGGTCGGCCTGTCCCGGGATCCGCGGATAGACGAACCAGTCCCCGGCCGCGAGCCCCTCGAGGTGGAAAGCCCCTCCCACCGGGAAGAGGGCGCGGTCGCCGACGAGCTCCACCTCCTCCGGCTCTCCGACCGTGGGATGGACAAGCTTGAACTCCACGGGACCCTCGACCCTCTCCCCGTCGTCGAAGAGGATCTCGGCCTCGATCCCCCCGCTCTCGCCGCCCGCGCGCGCGAGGCAGGCCTCGAGCCTCTCGAGCCCCCCGTCTCTCGGATCGAGATCGAGGATGATCCCCTCGTATCCCTCGGCGCCGAGCCCGACCATCAGGCGGCTCGGCGGCCGCTCCGCGAAGGACCGGTCGTACAGGGCGAGACGGAAGCTCCCCGCCGCCGAGAGGGGATCCTCCTCTCGGCCGGGCGCCCCGGTCGATTCGGGCGAACTCGTCTCGGCCGTCTCCAGGACGCGCGCCTCGAGGGACCTCGCGACCGCGACGACCCTGGCGCCCGGGATCGCCGCCCCCGTGCCGCAGTCCCGGACGGCGCCGCCGATCCAGATGCGACCGCCAAGGACCGTGAGCCTGAGGTCGGGGTGGGAAACCTCGAGGTCGATGGTCTGGCCCTCGATCGGACCCCCCTTCGCGTCCCCCTCGACCTGCCACCGGGCGGGCGGGAGCGGCGCGAGGACGAAGCGGCCGTCGGGGCCGCTCGTCGCCTCGAGCCGGGGTCCGCCGACGAGGGCTTCCAGTCGAACCCTGACCTCGGAGCGGACGAATCGTTGCGGGGCGATCGCGGGGGCCCCGCCGAAGAAGGGATCCTCCATGCTCCGCAGGTTCCGCGACGACTCCAGGGTGGTCACGGTGAGTCCCCCCCTCCCCTCGAGGAGGGCCAATGTCGGCACGAGGCGAAGACGGGCGATCTCCTTCGCCTCCCGGCCGCGGAGCGCCGCCCGCGCCAGGTATTGGAGCCGCTCCTCCGGTCGGATCGCGCGCACGGAGGCCCCGGCCACGGGGGATCCCGCCGCGTCGAGGACGATCCCGGAGATCGAGAGGCGGCGGGGAAGGACGACCAGCAAGGGCTCCGTGGAACCATCCGGCCAGGTCGCCGACCCGGCGAAGTGATCCGGATGCGAGGCGGTCACCTCCCGCTCCTCGCCGCCGGGAACCTCGAGGCGGAACTCGCCGCTCCCGTCGCTCGCCACGGCGCGCCCGGCCGCCGCAACCTCCGCCCCCCGGATCGGCGCTCCCCGATCGTCGAGGACGCGGCCCCGCAACTCGGATCGCGGGACGTCGAGCGGGCGGCGCTTCGCCGCGGGTTCGCGCTCGACGGCGGTCGCCTGGACTGGCGGAGTCGGAGGGGCGTACGAGGGAATCCGGTCGGGCGGGGGCGCTGTCGCCGCGAGGAGGGGAGGGCTCTTCCCTTCCCCTCTCCCCTCCGGTTCCGACGCGACCCAAAGGACTGCCGATCCGCCGAGGAGGAGGACGGCCGCCGCGACCTTCGTTCCGGTCTTCATCGCCAGGACTCCCGCGACGGCGCCGCCGACCGCGCCCTCGGCGGCCGCCGGCGCGGCGAGCGGCGCGAGAACGAGGGCCCATGTCCGGCCGTCGCCCCCATGGTCTCGGTCCAGTCGGGCCCGTAGCTGCGCGAGCGCCCGCTTGAGGCGGGTCTGCACCGTCGCCACCGGGACGTCGAGGCGTGCGGCGATCTCCCGGGGGGGGAGATTCTCGAAGTAGCGGAGCAGCACCGCCGATCGGTAGGGCTCGGCGAGCGCGACGACCGCCTCGACGACGCGGCGGCGAGCGGCCTCCCGCTCGAAGACCTCCGCGGTCGACGGGACGCGCTCGGGGCGCGCGGCCGCCTGCTCGCGCCGGACCCGGCGATCCTCCGAGCGGGCGGCGCGGGCGGCGAAGTTCTTCGCGACGATCGCGAGCCATGCCCGCAGCCGTCCCGGCGCCCGCGGCGGCCTCTCGAGGGCGGCGAGCCAGGTCTGCTGGACGACGTCCTCCGCGCGGTGCTCGTCGAGGAGCGCGCGGGCGAGGGCCCGGACGAAGTCGCCGTGCGTCAGCAGGGTCTCGGGGTCGGAGAGCACGGTCGGAGGAACCATCGCTTCCTCCACGAAGATCCCGCCGGGCCGCGATGGGGGTCAAGGACCCCTTCCGCTCGCCCCCGGGCGGGACCCCCCCCCCCGGGAGCGGGTGCCCGTCTCCAGGGGAGTCGGCCCGGTCCGGGATTCGGCCCCGGGCCGCGGGTCTTGCGCGGAGCGACCCGAGGGAGGACCGGCCGATCGCGCTCCGGAGGGCCCGTCGCCGCCGGGAGGGTCCCCGCTCCTGCCGTGCCGACCGGGCGCGCCGGGTGTAGATTTACACGTTCCTAAGCCGTCCCCGATGGGTCGGGTCCAGCATCTCGGAGGGTTCCCCATGAAGCGCTCGATCGCCTGCCTGCTCCCCGCCTGCGTCGTCCTCGCGTCCTCGCCGGCTCCGGCCCAGGTCCGCATCAACGAGATCCGGATCAACGAGCCCGGCCTCGACCTCAACGAGTACGTCGAGCTCGCGGGGCCGCCGGGCGCTTCCCTCGACGGGTACACGTACGTCGTCCTCGGCGACGAGACGTCGACCCTCCTCGCCAGCGGCGTGATCGAGGAGGCGCAGCCCCTGACGGGGAGCGCGATCCCCCCCTCCGGCTTCTTCGTCCTCGCCGAGGCGACCTTCATCCTCGGCGTCGCGGACCGGATCGAGTTCCTCGAGTTCGAGAGCGACGACAACGTCACGCACTTCCTCGTCACCGGATTCACCGGCGCCGACGGCCAGGACCTCGACACGAACGACGACGGCGTGCTCGACGTGACGCCCTGGACGTCGGTGGTCGACCGCGTCGCGCTGATCCGGGAGAACAATCCCCCCGCGACCTCGGAGTACCACTACGGCCCCGCGATCGTCGGGCCCCAGGGGAGCGCGGTCCCGCGCCACGTCTTCCGCAGTCCCGACGGCGCGGCGGTCCTCTCCTCCTGGAACATCGGGGAGTTCGCGGCCGGCGTGACCGACACCCCCGGCGCGCCGAACCAGGTCCCCTCGATCTCCCTCGCCTCCGGCGGCACCCAGCAGCTCCAGATCGAGGCCGGTCCGTCCTACGCGGGCGATCTCTACATCATCGCCACGAACTTCACGGGGACCTCGCCCGGCCTCTTCGTCCCGCCCATCGTCGTCCCCCTCAACTTCGACACTCTCCTCGACCTCTCCCTCCAGATGGCGAACGGACCGATCTGGACGAACACGTTCGGCTCCGTCGGTTCGGACGGCCGGGCGTTCGCCTCGATCAACCTGCCCCCGCTCCCCGGCGACGCCGCAGGTCTGACGCTGAACAGCGCCGCCGTCCTCCTGACTCCCTCCCTCGTCCCCGTCCTCGCGTCGAACCCGGTCCCCCTCCACCTGGTCCGGTAGAGACGGGGAGAGCGGGCGAAGGGGAGGGTTCCAGGGGATCGCCCTACCCCGGGCGCGCGCCTTCCCCTGCCCCGACCGTCCGGGCGTCCCCCCTCCGGACCGCGCCCCTTTCGACTCTCGTCGTCCCGCGAACGGGTGGTCGAAGGGCGAGCCGTCTCGCTCGCGCCTCGCACGGAGACGGAAGGCGATCCCCTTCGCTCGATCTTCGTCGGCGAATCCGACGGTCCTGGTCGTTTCCTCCACAAGGTCGGGATGGGACACGCGGAGCCGGGCCCCATGCGGCTCCACGCCCGTCAACTCGAAGTTCCCCGCTCCGTCGTTCGCGGCGACCTCCGCGGGCTCGGGGAGCCGCCCACACGGCGGCCCCCGTCGCGGACTCGACCCGGCCTCGTGGCGGGGATCGTCGCGCCCCGCTACGCTGGCTCCACATCCTGGAGGGTTCCCCGATGAAGAGTCTCCTCGCCTTCGCGGCCGCCGGCTGGATGTCCCTTGTCGCGTCCCTCGCTCCCGCCCAGGTGCGCATCAACGAGATCCGCACGGACGAGCCCGGGACCGACGTCAACGAGTACTTCGAGCTCGCCGGGCCCCCGGGCACGCCGCTCGCCGGCCTCACCTACGTCATCCTCGGCGACACCTCGACCGCGCCGCTCGGCAGCGGCGTGATCGAGGAGGCCCTCGACCTGACCGGGAGCGTGATCCCGGCCTCCGGCCTCTTCGTCGCCGCGGAGGGGACGTTCGCCCTCGGGGTGGCGAACCTGACGACGCTGGTCAACTTCGAGAACAGCGACAACGTCACGCACCTCCTCGTCACCGGCTACACCGGCACCCTCCTGACCGACCTCGACACGAACGACGACGGGGTGCTCGACGTGACGCCCTGGACCTCGGTCGTCGACCTCGTCGCGGTGATCCTCCAGAACAACCCCCCGGCCACGACCGAGTACCACTACGGCCCGCCGCTCGTCGGGCCGGACGGCGCCTTCGCCCCCGGGCACGTCTTCCGAAACCCCGACGGCGCGGCCGTGCTCTCGAGCTGGAACGTCGGAGCCTTCGCGGCCGGGGTCAACGACTCCCCCGGCGCGCCGAACCCGATCCCCGGGATCTCCGTCGCCCTTGGCGGCACGCAGCGGCTCAACCTGGACGCCGGACCGGCCAACGCGGGCGCCGTCTATCTCATGGCGACGAACTTCACGGGAACCGTCCCCGGCCTGCCCGTCCCCCCGGTCCTCGTCCCTCTCAACTTCGATCCCCTCGTCCAGATCTCCCTCACGAACGCGAACGGCGCGATCTGGACGAACACCTTCGGCTTCCTCGACGCGAACGGGCGGGCGTTCGCCTCCTTCAACGTGCCGGTGCTCGGGCCGGTGGCGGCGGGATTGATGCTCAACAGCGCCGCCATCGTCCTCACCCCCCTCGGCGTTCCCGTGCTCGCGTCGAATCCGGTCCCGCTCAACCTGGTCCCCTAGGAGGGACCGAGTCGACGGCGAGTCTCCTCCCCTCGGCATGGAGGAACCGCGCCCGCCCGAGCCCCTTGCGCGCCGCGAAGCCGGCGAGGGCGGTCCGCAGCACGCCGAAGCCGTACTTCACCGACCGGCCGAACGGGATGCTCGAGGCCTCGGCGAAGTACCTCGTCGGGCAGGAGACCTCCCCGATCCGGAAGCCGAAGAGGATCGCCTGGGCGAGCATCTGGTTGTCGAAGACGAAGTCGTCGGAGTTCTCCTCGAGGGGAAGGTCGAGGAGGACGCGGCGGGAGAAGGCGCGGAAGCCGGTGTGGTACTCCGTGAGCTTGTGCCCGAGGAGGAGGTTCTCGGCGAGGGTGAGGACGCGATTCGAGACGTACTTGTAGAGGGGCATCCCCCCCTTGCGCGCGCCGGGGCCGAGGATGCGGGAGCCGAGCGCCACGTCGTAGAGGCCCGAGGCGACCAGGTGGGCGAGGGAGGGGATCAGGCGGGGTGAGTACTGGTAGTCGGGGTGGACCATCACGACCACGCCGGCCCCCAGGCGCAGGGCCTCGCGGTAGCAGGTCTTCTGGTTCCCGCCGTACCCGCGGTTGCGCGCGTGGACGATCGTGCGCAGCCCGAGCGAGCGGGCGACCGTGGCCGTGCGGTCCCCCGAGGCGTCGTCGACGAGGACGACCTCGTCGACGATCTCGCGCGGGACCTCCGCCACCGTCTCGCGCAGCGTCTTCTCCGCGTTGTAGGCGGGCATGACGACGACGATGCGCTTGTCCCCGATCACGGCACCTCGAACTCGAGGGTCGCGTCGGGCCGGGCGCAGGGTCCCGCCGCGGCGGTCAGGGTGAAGCGATCGAGGGCGAGCCTCCCGCGCCCGCCGAAGGAGGCCGTCCCCGAGACGGTCCCGCCGTCCGCCTCGAGGAGGGTGCGGACCTCCCGGAAACCCCCTCCGGTGTCGGGGAGGTCGGCGCCGAGGGCCAGCCCCGCCGATCCCCCCGCGCCCTTCGAGGAATAGCGGATCCCGGCGAGGTAGGCTCCGGCGGGAACGCCCGGGAGGGAGAAGGGGATCGAGTCGCCCGGCTTCGTCCACCCCTCCGTCGCGCGGATCACGTAGCGCTCGAAGGCCTTCGGGTCCGCGAAGACCCTCCACCCCGGGTGCGGGAGGGTCTCGGCCTCGACCGAGGCGAAGGGGGAGGCGTCGGGATCGACGAGGGCCGCTGCGAAGCGGTACCGGCCGGCCGGCAGAGCGGAGGACTCGAAGAGGATCTCCGCCCCCGGCCTCGCCGGGTGCACGTGGAAGCCGAGGAGCCTCGAGGGGTCGGAGACGGGGGTGAACCATCCCGCGACGAGCGAGGCTTCCGTCCCTGCCGGCACGACGCGGACGGCGAGGTTCCCTTCCCCCTTCCGCTCGAGCGACGCCTCGAGCCTCGTCGGATCGCGGCGCAGCCGGACCTCGCTGACGGTCGCGTAGAGCCCGGAGACCTTATGGAAGGCGAGCCGCAGCCGGCCCTCCCGGATCGAATCCGGCGGGACGCGGTAGGCGTAGGTCCGCGCGTGATGCGTCACGGTGAGGGGGCCGTGCAGCTCGACCTCTCCGGCGCAAAGCCGCTGGACGACCGGACGGACGACGTGCTCGACGAAGTCCCCGACGTACGCGTCGTCGTAGGTGACGTCCGCCGAGGCGTAAGTCACCTCGAGCCGCATCGGGACGGAGGGGTCGAGCCCGCCGGCCTCGACCTCCACCCGTTCCCCGTCGACGGCCGCCGTGTAGGCGGCGAAGGTCCAGCCGAAGAGGAAGCCCGGCTGGAGGCTCATCCCTCGCTTGACGGAGGCCTCCGACGCCGGATGCCCGCAGTCGACGTAGGCGATCGTGTCGCGGGTGAAGGCGGACTTCGGGAGGAGGTACTTGGGGAGGAGGAGCCCGAAGAAGAAGACGAGGCCGGCGAGTCCCGCCGCACCGCCGAGGGGAGCCCCGATCGCGTCCGCCCGCACGCGCAGGGCCGCCGGAAGCCCGGCGGCGAGGACCGCCCCGAGGAATCCGACTCCGGGGAACAGGAGACGCCCGGGGGTCGAGGGGACGGAGAGGTTCCCCGCCGCGACGAGGAGGTAGAAGCAGGCTCCCGCGGCGAGGGAGAGCAGGAGGGGGTGGGCCTGCGCCGGCGCCTCGTCCCGGACGCCCCGGTGCAGGATCCGGAGGCAGGTCCCCAGGAGGGCCGCGGCGACGACGGAACCGAAGACGAGGCGGGCGACCCGCCCCGCGTTCCAGACGGGCCCGGGCTCCCAGAAGGCGAAGAAGAGATCCCCGAGGGAGGTGTCGAGGAGGGGCCAGGTCTTCGGTCCGGGGAAGAAGATCCCCCCCCAGGTCGCGACGACCCCCCCGACGCCGAGCGGTTCCCCGAGGCGGATCAGGTTCCGGGCCAGCCAGGCCCCGGCGAGGAGGATCCATCCGGCGAGGAACAGCGCCGTCTCGACCCGCGGCCTCGCCCCCTCCCGCTTCCGCCGGACGAAGAGGGCGAGGAGCCCGATCGGGAGGAGGACGACGCAGTTCGCCTTGACGAGGTAGCCGAGCCCGGCGACCGCGCCCGCGAGGAAGGGACGGACCGGCCCCCGGGGAGTGAGCCCCCGGAGCAGGAGCCAGGCGGCGGCCGCCCCGACCGTGACGGAGGCCGCGTCGTTGTTCGCGATCGCTCCCTGGAGGAGGAAGAGAGGATTGAACGCGACGAAGGCGGTCACCCCCGCCGCGGCGCGGTGCGCGCCCGGCTCGAGGAGCAGGGCGCAGCGGCGGACGAAGAGGAGGGCCACCGCCGCGCACGCGATCGAGAGGAAGCGCATCGCGAGGAGGGAGGCGCCCGATACGTCGGCGCGGAAGTACTTCTCCCGCCGGGCGAGGGAGATCTCGCCGACGAAGGGGCCGGGGAGCGGCAGGGAGTCCGGGAGGAGGGGGGCGATCCTCTCCGTCCCCTCGACGAGGACCGCCGCCAGGGCGTAGTAGAGCGGCGGGTGCTTGTCGTTCCCCACCTGGTCGAGGAACGGATCGGGGATGCGCCGCTCGCGCCGCATGAATTCCTCGTAGACGACGTGCATCACCTCGTCCGTCCCGGCGTAGGGAGGGAGCGCGACCGCGAGGTACGACTCGAGGAGAAGGAAGGGGACGAGGACGAGGGCGAACGGACGGCGCAGCGGCGACATCCGCGGGGGCTAGCCCCTCCGGGGCCCCGGCGCGCCCGGGTCGTACCCGTGGGGGAGGATCGGCGGAGGGCTCGCGGGGGGCCCGGCCGGAGGCCGCCGCTCGAGCGACTCGATGCGCGACCGCAGCGAGCGCAGGCTCGATTCGACGGCGAGGAGCACGGCGCAGAAGCCGGCGAGGATCGGGAGGAAAAAGAGGAAGGACTCCGGAAAGCCCCGCATCGCCCCCCAGGCGAGGGGCGCCGCGACGAGCAGGCCGCACGCCGCGTAGGCGATCCGCAGCGTCCGCTCCTCCCCCCCCGGCGGCGCCATCACCACTCGAGGGGACCGACCTCGCGCTCGACCGCGGCGAGGAGGGCGCCGGAGGCGACGAGGTCGCCCGCCGCCTCGAGGTCCGGGGCGAGGAGGCGGTCGTCGCCGAGGGGCGCGACCCGGGAGCGGACGGCGGCGAACGCGGCCTCCGCCCCGCGCCCGGCGCGAAGGCCCGTCGTGAACTCGCGGGCCTGGGCGGCGCAGAGCGCCTCGATCCCGAGGACCGTCCCGGCGTTCGCCGCCAGCATCCCCGCCTTGCGCGCCGCCCAGAGCGACATCGGGACGAAGTCCTCGCGCGCCGCCGAGGTCGGGATCGAGTCGACGCTCGCCGGGTGCGCGAGGGTCTTCCCCTCCGAGACGATCGCGGCGGCGACGACCTGCGGCATCATGAGGCCCGAGTTGAGCCCCCCCTTCCGCGTGAGGAAGGCGGGGAGGCCGGAGTGGTCGGGGTTCACGAGCTGCTCGACGCGCCGCTCGGCCACGTTCGCCCAGGTCGCGAGGGCGATCGAGAGGAAGTCGAGCGCGGAGGCGAGGGGCTGGCCGTGGAAGTTCCCCCCGTTCACGACCTCCCCCTCCTCGAGGACGACCGGATTGTCCGTGACCGCGTTCGCCTCCCGCTCGAGGACCCCGGCGGCGAAGCGGAGCGCGTCCTTCGAGGCCCCGTGGACCTGGGGCATGCACCGCAGGGAGTAGGCGTCCTGGACCTTGTCGCAGTCGCGGTGGGACGGGAGGACCTCGCTCCCCTCGAGGCACCGGCGCAGGTTCGCGGCGCACCTCCCGTGGCCGGGGTGGGACCGCAGCCGGGCGAGGCGCTCGTCGAAGGGGCCCGCGGAGCCCTTGAGCGCCTCGAGGGTGAGCGCGCCGATCGCGTCGGCGCTCTTCGAGAGGGTGCGCGCCGCCTCGGCGGCCGCGATCCCGACCGCCGTCGAGACCTGCGTGCCGTTGATCAGGGAGAGCCCCTCCTTCGCCTCGAGCTCGAAGGGGGGGAGGGACAGGCGCGCGAGGGCGGCGGCCCCGTCCATGCGCTTCCCCCCGACCCACGCCTCCCCGAGGCCGAGGAGGGGGAGGGCGAGGTGAGAGAGGGGGGCGAGATCCCCGCTCGCCCCGACGGAGCCCTGCGACGGGACGACCGGGACGAGCCCCCCATCGAGGAAGGCGAGGAGCCGTTCGACCAGCTCGAGACGGACGCCGCTCCTCCCCTGCGCGAGGGCCTGGATGCGGAGGAGGAGGGCGAGGCGCGCCACCCCCTCCGGGAGCGGCTCCCCCGTCCCGCAGGCGTGGGAGAGGAGGAGATTGCGCTGGAGGGTCCGCGCGTCGGCCTCCGAGACGCGCACGCGGGCGAACCGGCCGAAGCCGGTGTTCACGCCGTAGACGACCTGCCCCCCGGCGATCCGCGTCTCGAGGCCTCGCCGCGCCGCGGCGACCCTGCGGCGCGCCTCCTCCGCGAGGGAGACGCGGACCCCTTCTCCGCGGAGGACCGGCGCCAGATCCTCGAGGGTGAGACCGCGGCCGCCGAGCTCGATCGCGTGCAAGAGGGAGACCTCGCCAGCGTCATTCTGGCGAGCGCGGTCCCCGGCGCCAGTTCGATTGCCGGTCCCTTCCGGCGTCCCTAGACTCGATCGGCCCGAGCGCCCCGACGCGCTCCCGCGGGAGGCCCCCCCATGGCGATCGCCCGGACCTTGCTCCTCCTCGGAGTGGCCGCATCCACGACGCGGGCGCAGTTCACCCCGATCGCGGTCCCCTCGACCTTCGGCTACACGGAGCGGCTCATGTTCGGGGACCTCGACGGGGACGGCGACCTCGACGTCGTCCTCGCGAACGGGGGGGACTTCGGGAACGACGTCAACCGCGTCTGGATCAACCTCGGGGGGCTCCAGGGCGGGACGATCGGCGCGTTCGCCGACGAGACCCCCGCCCGGTGGACCGGGCTCGCGGACGACAGCCGCGACGTCGAGCTCGTCGACATCGACGCCGACGGCGACCTCGACGCCTACATCGCAAACACCTCGACCGTGAGCGCGCAGGGCAACCGCTGGGTCGTCAACATGGGGGGCGCGCAGGGGGGGACGGCGGGGTACTTCCAGGACCAGACGATCGCCCGGTGGGTCGGGCTCGGGCAGGGGCCGGGGCCCGGCCACCCCTACGCGTCCTCCGTCGCGCCGGGACTCCTCGCCGGCCTCTCCATCCTCGGGGGGTTCAAGGACTGGTCGTGCGAGTGCGGGTTCGGGGACGTCGACAACGACGGGGACATGGACCTCCTCCACGCCTCCTACGGCAACGCCTTCAACGGGAACGCCCCGACGCGCATCTTCCTTAACGACGGGGCCGGCTTCTTCTCGGAGTTCAACCCCTCGGGGTTCCAGCTCCCGGGGGACTCGATCGCGAACGGGAACCCCGGCCTCTGGTGCGAGGGGACGCAGCTCCACGGCACGACGGACACGACGGGGACGAACTGCGACATCGCGACCCACCAGCTCGCCGCGATGTTCGCCGACCTCGACAACGACCTCGACCTCGACATCTTCCTCGGGTCGAGGAACACCCAGCCGCGCGCCTACTTCAACCGGCTGCAGGAGACGGGGAGCCTCCTCTGGCGCGACATGACCGCCTTCGTCTACATCGCGAGCGCCGTCGGGGCGAACAACTACGAGCAGAACCTCGCCGACCTCGACAACGACTTCGACCTCGACGCCTACCTCCTCGACTACGGCACCGCCGCCGACTCCCTCGCGGATCTCGTCGCCTTCAACGACGGGGCGGGGAAGCTGGTCGACTTCACGACCCTCCCCGCCTCCTCCGGGAGCGACAACGAGCCCGACTTCATCGACTTCGACAACGACGGGGACATGGACCTCGTCGTGGCGGCGTTCAATCTCGTCGACCGGATCTACGTGAACGGGCCCCCGATCGGGACCTTCTCGGTCCTCCCGGGGCTCCCGCCGGTCCCGGGGATCACCCTCGACGTGGACGTCGCGGACTGGGACAACGACGGGGACTACGACGTCGCCTGGGCGGTGGACCAGGGGGGGAACGAGGTCTTCCTCCGCAACGACACGACCTCGGACGACCTCACCCCGCCCGCGGTCAAGCGCCTCGAGGCGGCGACCGACCGCGTCGCGGGCGCCGCCCCGACGGTCGTCCGAGTCCAGGTCTACGACAATTCCCCGCTCTACCAGGCGGGCCGGAACGCGACGAGCCTCGAGGTCGCGGTGAACGGCTGCCCCATGCCCGACCGGCCGATGCGGTACGCGGGCGGGCAGCTCTTCCGGGGGACGATCCCGGGCTGGTACGTCGGGACGATCACCTACTCCGCCGTCTCCGTGGACGAGCACGGCAACGCCGGCTCCTCGACGACGCTCGCCGGCGCGCCGGACGCGAGGGTCTACGTCGCGAGCGGGAGCACGAACACCCTCCCCTACGGGGCGGGCACGGCCGGGACCGGGGGCCTGGTTCCGGGCCTCTTCGCCAACGGGCCGGCGGCCGGCGGCAACCTCGACTTCGCGCTGGCGGTCGTGCAGGGCCTCCCCTCCGGCGCGGGGTTCCTCGTCCTCGCGCTCGGTCCTCAGGTCCCGCCGATCCAGCTCCTCGGCGCCAACGTGAACGTGGCCTTCGTCCCCCTCTTCTTCCCCCTCCCGGCGGCGCTCGACGCGGCCGGCCGTGCGGCGATCGTGCTCCCCGTGCCGGCGGGGACGCCGGCGGGATCCGTCTTCGCCCAGTACTTCGGGCTCGATCCGGGAGCCCCGGGCGGCTTCTCGGCCTCCCCCGGCCTCCAGATCGACGTCTGATCTACTCCGGCACCCGGATTTCCCGGGTCGACCCGATCGGGACGTCGGGCTGGGAGAAGACGGTCTTCCCCCCGAGCCGGACCTTCACCTCGTAGAGCCCCGGCTCGAGCCCGCCGAGCACGAACGGGTCCTCCGCCGCGAGCGCCGCCTCCGGCTTCGCCGAGGCGTTGAGGGTGAGGGCGATCCTCCGCGCGTGTGAAGCGGAGAAGAAGACGACGAGCTTCCCTCCCTCCGGGAACGCCCCCTCCTTGAAGAGGACCAGCCCGCCGATCTCGGCCTTCGCGCCGGGGATCGCGCGCTCGAGCGGCCGGTAGCCCGGCGCCGTGACGACGAGCCAGCGCCACCCCTCCCCCTCCCCCGTCCCGAGGAGGAACCGCCCCTCCGCGTCCGTCTTCGCCGTGCTCTTCAGGTCGGCGGGGGGGGTCGCCACGTAGGCGTTGAGGGTTCCCCCCGCCCCCGGCAGGGCGGCGACCGACTCGCGGAAGAGATCCGCGACCTCGAGGGAGACGCTCGCGCCGGCGAGGGCCCTTCCCGTCTCCCCGTCGAGGACGCGCCCCCGGACGGGACGGACCGGCTCGAACTGGAAGGAGGCGGGCACGATGTTGCGCTCCCCGTCCTCGCGGAGGAAGACCGTCCGCATCGGGGGCTTCGCCCGGGAGTAGGGGTGGAAGGCGCGCACGCGCAGGAGCTTCCGGAGCGGGACCCCGGGAATCTCGAAGGGGGCGTTCCCCTGGACCTCGATGCGGCCGAACTCCTCGAAGGGGAAGGACCGGTCGATCGGCGGCGTGTCGGGGACGAGGGCGAGGTAGGGGGCGCCCCCCTCGAAGGGGGAGCCGCGCGTCTCGCCGAGGAGGGTCCCGGCCGGCTCGAGGACGAGCCTGATGCGGTCGGGATCGATCCCCGCGGCGACCTCGAGGGGGGCGCGCAGCGGCGCGAACCCCTTCGCCCGGACGTAGGCGATCCCCGGCCCGGGAGTGATCGCGAGGAAGGTGAACCTCCCCTCCTCGTCGCTCGTCGTCGTCCGGCGGTCGATCCGCAGCTCGGCCCCCGCGACCGGCTTCCCCCGGCGGTCGAGGACGCGGCCGGCGACGTCGACGGGAGGCGCGAGGTGGAAGTTCGCGCGCTCCGGACGGTCCGGCAGGAGCCTCACCTCGCGAACGACCGGCTCCATCCCGGGAACCTCGATCTCGAGGAGCGACGCCCCGGGGTACAGGCGCGCGAAGGCGTACCGTCCCTCCCCGTCCGCCGCCGTCTCCTCTCCCGCGTTGAGACCGTGGAGGAAACGCAGGCGCGCCGCCGCGACCGCGGTCCCCGCGGCGTCGGTGACGAGCCCGTCGAGGGCGGAGGAGCGACCGGCCCCCCGCTCCGGGGCGCCGCGGTTGTTCCCCGCGGCGTAGGGATCGAACCGCCGGTGGACGAGGATCTCGACGAGCGGGAGATCGGAGGGGACCGGGGGCGCCGGAGGCTCCGTCCTCGGCGGCGGGGCGGGAACCGTCCCGTCGTCGACCTCGGCGCGCGGCTCGCCCGAGGTCGTGGGGGATCCCCCGTCGCCTTCTTCTCGCGTCGCCGGACCGTGGCTCCCCCCCGACTCGAGGAGGAGGAGACCCCCCCCTCCGATCCCGAGGAGGACCACGGCGGCGACGACGCCGAGGAGGATTCTCTCGCCTCGTTTCATTCCGTCGGGGTGATACGGCCCGCAGACCCAGGATAGTCGAGGACCCTTCCCCGGTGACGCCGCCAGGCGCCGAGGGGGCCGGCCCACGCGTGCCCTGTGAAGGAATAAGGATAAGGGGAGCGCCGACGAAGCGGCAGTCGCGGCCGGAGGATCCCTCCTCCGGCGCCGCGCTATCGTCGCGCCGTGGCGAGGTCGACCGCTCTCCCCTCCATCGCTCGCGCCACAGCCCTCCAGGTCGCGGGCCACGCCGTCTCCTCGCTCGCGACCCTCGCGACCTTAGGTCTCGCGGCGCGGGCTCTCGGGGAGGAAGGGTTCGGACGGACCACCTTCTTCCTCGCGCTCTTCGCGATCCTCGATCCCCTGGTCGACCTCGGAACCATGGGGGCCGCGATCCGGCGCGCGGCCTCGAGTCCGTCCTGCGCGCGGGCGGCGATCGGCCGGGCCGCCCGGGTCCGGCTCCTCCTCGCCGCCCTCGGGGTCGTCGCGACGGCCTGCGTCGCTTCGGCTTGCGGGGAGGATCGACCGGGGACCTTCGCGATCGCGGCGACCTACCTCTTCGGCCACGCCCTCGCCCCCTTCTCGATCCCCCTCCATGTCGAGCTTCGCTTCGGGACCGTCGCCGCCTGCCGGGCGACCGGGGCCCTCGCGGGACTCCTCGCGACGGCGGTCCTCTCCGCGTCCCGCGCCCTCCATCCCGCCTTCTTCCTCCTCGCCTGGGGGACGGGCTCCGTCGTCTCGAACGCGGCGGCCGCGCTCGCCGCCCGCCGGCTCTCCCCTCTCGCGCCGGCTCCTTTCCCCTCGCGCCCGCCGGAGGGATTCCTCCGGGAGTCCATGGCCCTCGGAGCGGGGACCCTGCTCCGTCAAATATGCGCCCACCTCGATTCCTTCTTCCTGCGGCCGTGGGGCGGGCCCGCCGCCCTCGCGCGATTCAACGCGCCCCACCGCCTCCTCCTCGTCTCCTGCGCCCTCCCGGGCTACGCGTCCGCCGCGGCGCTTCCGGTGCTCGCCCGGGCGAGCCTCCCCGAGCGCGCGATCCTCGAGGGGCGGATCGCCCGGACCCTCCTCGCCGTCGCCCTCGCTGGAGGGGCCGCCGCGCTCCTCCTCGCCGAACCGATCCTCGACCTCCTCTACGGTGAGGTCGGGAGGGGCGCGGCCCCCGCGATGCGCCTCCTCGTGCCCGCGGGGATCTTCGCCTTCCCCGCCAACCTCTTCGTCGTCGGACTGATCGCCCGCGACCGGTCCGCGACCCTCCTCCGGATCTCGGCGGCCGGGCTCGCCGTCCGCGCCGCCCTCGACGCCCTCCTCGTCCCGGCGTACGCCGACCGCGGAGCGGCGGTCGCGACGGCGGCGACGGAGGGCTTCGTCCTCGCCGCGTGCCTCCTCGCCCGGAAACGGGAGAGGAGCTGAATGCGGGTCGGGATCGACTACCGGCCCGCGCTCCTCCAGAGGACGGGGATCGGGCGCTACGTCCGGGAGCTGGTCCGCGCCCTTGGCCCGCTCGAGGGAGCCCCCGACCTCGCCCTCTTCGGGGACTCATTCGCGCCAATCCGGGTCCCCGAGTCGCGCGCGCTCGTCGCCGGCGCGCGCCTCTACCGCAGGCGGATCCCGGGAAGGGTCCTGCCGCTCCTCTCCCGGCTCGGGATCGGGGCGGACGATCTCGTCGGCGGGGCCGATCTCTTCCACTACACCGACTTCATCTACCCGCCCCTTCGCCGCTCGCCGTTCGTGGCGACGATCTTCGACGCCTCCTTCGCGGTCGACCCCGCCTTCCACGGGCCGAAGCAGAGCGAGGTCCTGCGCCGCCGGACCGAGGCGATCGTCCACGGGGCCCGGGCGGTCCTCGCTCCCTCCGCCTTCGCCGCGGGGGAGGTGGTGCTCCGCCTCGGCGCCCACCCCTCGCGGGTCTTCGTGACCCCGCCCGGCGCCGACCACGCGAGGGTCGCGGCGGAACGCCCCGCCGCCGGCCCTCCCTACCTCCTCACCGTCGGGACACTCGAGCCCCGGAAGAACCACCTCCTCGCCCTCGATGCGTTCGAGCGCCTCCGCGCGAAGGGCTTCCCGCACCGCTGGATCGTCGTCGGGAGGAAGGGGTGGCTCTACGAGCCCTTCCTCGACCGGCTCGCCCGCTCCCCCGTCCGCGACGCGGTCGACCTCCGCGGCGAGGTGGACGAGGCGGAGCTCGAGGCGTGCTACGCGGGCGCCGCCCTCCTCCTCTATCCCTCCCTGTACGAGGGGTTCGGCCTCCCCCCGATCGAGGCGATGGCGCGGGGGATCCCGGTCGTCGCCTCGGCCGTCGCGGCGCTCCCCGAGGTCTGCGGGGACGCCGCGCTCCTCGTCGACCCGCGCGACCCGGGGGCGATCGCGGAGGCGGCGGCGCGGGTCCTCGAGGACCGGACCCTACGGGGGACTCTCGTCGAGCGGGGCCGCGCCCGCGCCGCCGCGTTCACCTGGGAAGCCTGCGCGCGGGCGACGCTCCCGGCCTACGTACGGGCGCTCCAGGGGGCCGCCCCGAGGACCCTCGCGCGGCTCTTCTAGGAACACCCGCGACGGAGAGTGCCCTCTCGCCCCCCACCGATCGTGCGCGACGGAGGATCCGGTTCTCGTCTGCCTTGGTCGCGCCTCTCGGTGGGCGGCTCGCATGGAACGCCCCCCCGCGCAACAGGCGCGAGCGAAGCAACCGTCTCCTTCGCAGGGATCGGTTGAGATGGGGCGCCAAAGGCAGCGCACGACTGAGCGCGCTTCGACGTCGAATCACTCTCGGTCCTACCCGGTCCTGACGGAGGCTCTAACGTTGCCGCTCCGCCGCCGGCACAGCCGGTCGGGTGGAGCGGCGGGTTAGACGCACCTTCCCACCTTCGTCTTGGGAGCTCGCGGCAGCATTGCTGCAAACTGTCGCAGCTGGCGGAGGTGAAGGGCACCTTACCGTGCTTCTCGTACTCCCGCCAGGGTGTCCTTTCAGTGCTGTTAAGCCTCCCAGTGCATCCCGATGTAACTGTGCATCGCCTCCATGTCGAGAGGCCGCGTCGTGTTCCCGGCCCGGATGTAGAACTCTTTCTCCCCCCGATCGGCAAGAAACACGGGGCGGGGGCTCTGGGTCACCCGAACGATGCACGCGGTTTTGCCGTCGGCATCCTCAAAGCTAATCCTGAGGTAGGGGACGAACTCGGCACCCAGGAAGGTCGACACCATGGCGGTCAAGTGCGATTGGAATCCGTCCCGATTCTGGTGCAGAACGGTCTCGAAGTCCTTCCTCAGGCCGAGGACGGTGCCGTCATCCGCGACCCCGACCAGGAGCACTCCTCCCTCCACGTTCAGAAACCCGGCGATGGTCTTCGCAACCACCTTTTCGAGATCCTTGTTGACGCGGCTTTCGCGCACGTCCCAGCGCAAGGAGGACTTGAACTCGACAGTAGCGTTCTCGCCGCCGCGGGCGAGTTCGGCGAGGCTCTGGTCGCGCTGCGGCTGTAGGTCCGTGGATAGCGAGGCCATGAGCTCGTTGAACGCATCGGCGATGAGCTTGCGCCTTTGCCCGAGGAAGCCCTCGTAGGCGTCCAGAGACCAGAGCGCCGGGTCGATCGGGATGAACTGCTTCTCCAGGGCTCCCGGATAGCGGGTCCGGATCTCTTCGAGATACTCGGCCGGGGGCCGGTTTGTGAGCTCCAGGTTAGTCTCGTCGATGAGGAAGGCTCGGTTGGCGATTTCGTTCACGATCTTCTTGTGCAGGTGGTTGTCGACGCTGTACCGCCCACCCTCATAGAGCAGCGAGGTGGGGAAGATGTGGTGGCTGTGAATATCGTATGACTTGCCGATGTTCGTGTCGAGTGGCAGGCCGTTGAACCAGTCGGCCGCGCCGCGGCGCTTTGCGAGGACGTACAACATGCGGTAGAGTGGGTGCTGTGTCCCGCGGCCCTCGAGATCGGCCGGCTTGACCTCGATCCGGCCGCGCTGCTCCACGATCGCATCCACCAGCTCCGCCCACGGCTCATCGGCGCGGACGATGATCGAGAGGTCATGGTCGAGTCGCTGGTCGGTTTGGCTCGTGTACCGGCTCCAGACCGATGCCGCATACATCCAATGGAGGAACCGGCGTAGCTCCTGGTCCGAAGCGAACTTTCCGTCGTGCCGGGCGAGGTAGACGACCGCCGGCACCAGGACGTTGGTCGTGTTGAGATCCTGGGTGGAGTTGATGTGGCCATGCCTGGGGAGGATGCTGACCAGGTAGTCGAGGAACTTATTGAGCCGGCTCCAGCCCTCCTCCACCTGTCCAGCCTCGGTGTCGTGGATGGTCTCGAAGAGCGCCCTCCCCTTCACCACGCCCGTCAGGCTCCGGACCAAGAAGGTGAGGTCGAAGTAGAAGTGCCGGTGGTCGAGCTCGGCGAGCTTCTCCTTCATTACCCGCCTCGCGTGCGGCCACTTCCCGGTGACGTGCGCGAGCGCGAGCTCGGCGTCGGTCAGCTTCGTGCCGAGACTGTTCACTCGGTCGAAGACGTCAATCGCGTCGTCGATGTTCGCATTCGAGGGGACGGTCTGGATCGGGTAGTCCTTCTCCAGGACGTTGCGCAGCCGGTTCAGGTTGTTGTTGTAGACCTGGGCGAGCTGGAAGGGGTCCTGGTCCGGTCCCGCCTTCGTGCGAGCGATCTCGAATACGTTGAGTGGCTCGGGACGGAAGCACTCGACCACCTGGACCCAGGTCGGGTTCGCCTGCATCCGCACTGTTTGGTAGTACTGGAACTCGCCGCTCTCGAGGTCGAAGTAGAGGTCGCGGGGGTCGTTCTGGATATCCGCCGCGGTGTAGTAGGGCGGGATCTCACCGCGGGTGAAGAGGTAGAGGGTCGTAAGCCGCTGTTGCCCATCGAGGATTACCGAGGTAGAGCCGATGCGCTCGCGGTCGATGGCGCTGTTCTTGATGTCTGGCGGCCGGTCGGTCTTCCAGACGAGGAGGCTCCCGGTCGGATAGCCGCGAAGGAGCGACACCAGGAGCTGCTTGGCCTGCTCCCGCTCCCAGACGTACTCCCGCTGGAACTCGGGGAGCACGAGGTCAAGTTTCTTGATGCCGTCCAAGAGCTCGCGGATCGTCATGGAAGAGCACCTCCTCGTCAGCCCCTGATTCTACGTCCAATGTGCTTCCGCCGTCTCGCTTGAAGCTTATCGCTTGACTCGGCGCAGTATCGCGCTCGAAGCTCCGGGTCAAACGCTCCGGTTCAACGGCGGGCCGCGCAGCGGACCGTCCGCTGCAACCGGTTGTTAGCCGGAGCCAGTCATCCACGCAGGGCCTCCAAGTGCTTCGTGATGAGAACCTCCTCGCCCAGCATGTCGACGAGTTTCACGGCCACCGTCGTCTCCCCCTTCGGTGCCGGGATCTCGTACTTGGCCGCGACAAGGTCCGTCCTCCGCTCGGGTACGTCCGAGACCGAGACCTTGAAGACATTGCCGTCGTACGCAGGGTCCACCATCACGTAGTCCACCATCGCCCGCCAGTCGTCGATCTTGGGCTTGAGGATCCCGGCCTGCTCACGGAGGCGCTCGATGATCGTCGGTGAGACGAAGTCCTCGATCTCGATGACGATCGTGTCCTTCCGCCGAGCGATCTTTACCTTGGCCCGCGCAGGCTCGTGACGCAGGAACCCGCCGTGCTTGGGATCGGTCCGGAGGTCGATCACTGTGAACCGGTTCACGGCGTCTATGCCCTTCCGGAGCCGGTTCCAGTCCTCCACCCAAGCGCGCGCCGCGATCTCGACGCCCAGGGCGACGACGCCCACGGGTCGGTCCTCCTCCGGCCGCGCCTCGAGTTCGCGCTTGATCTCCTCGAGGTCGACCGGCGTGAGCGGGTGGCCGAAGGGGACGATCTTTGCCAGGCTCTTCCCGAGCGTGCCCTCGAAGAAGGCGTCGGTCTTCTTCCTCTCGACGCCGAGCTTCTCGCACGCGAGGTTCACGGCCTCGTTGTGCTGGATGGCGAGGTCGTAGTCGTTCACCCGCCAGACGGTGAACGACGCCTGCGCGGGCGCGGGCGGCGCGTCCTTCGCCTCCATGCCGGGGAGTTTCCCGGTCCCCTTGGCCTCGCCTTGCTCCGCGATGATCGATTGAAGCCGCTTGGACGTCGTCTGGATCGCGCCCTTGTTGATATCCGCCGCGATCCAGCGTCGGCCGAGGCGCTGGGCCACCGCCGCGGTCGTACCGGATCCCACGAAGCAGTCGAGGACGAGATCGCCGGGGTTGGACGAGGATCCGACGATGCTGCTCAAGAGTTCCTCCGGCTTCTGGGTCTGGTAGCGGAGGTTCTCGGTCTCGTCGGCTGGCTGAAGCATCGAGATGCGCCAGACGTCATCGACCGTCTTCTCGCCTCGATCCTGGTAGACGATGTTTCCCTTCTCATCTCGGACGTTTACGAGCATCCCCTTGATGGGATCCCACGCGCGTTTTAGTTGCCGGACGATCGCTTCGCGTTCCTCGAGAACCTTGTGGAATGGGGGCAAGCCTTTGCGGTAGCAGAAGATCGTGTCGTGGTTCATAGCGAAGTGATTCACGTTGCCTTGGAACTTGTTCCAGTACCACCAGACGATCTCGTTCGTGAAGCAATCCTGGCCGAACACCTCATCCATGAGGCTTCGCAAGAGGTAGTTCTTGCTTGGATCGGCGTGAAGGTAAATGGCGCTATCAGTCGCCATCAACTCCTTCAGCAACATGAGCCGCTCATACATGAACTGCAGGTAGTTGTCGTTCGCCCAGATGTCCGTGTACTGGATTTGTTCCCCGAGCGAGTACGTCTCACCCTCGATCTTGGCCGTGCCCTTCGGCCCGCGGAGGCTCACCTTCCGGACGTAGTCCGCTCCCGAGTCGAACGGCGGATCGATGTAGACGAGGTTCATCTTGCCCCGGAAGCCGCTCGCGAGGAGATGCCCGAGCACCTCCTTGTTGTCGCCGTGGAAGAGCAGGCCGCCCTTCGGATACCCGGCCGGCCACTCGGCCCAGTCCTCGGCCCGCGCGGGCGCGGCGCCCCGCGCCTCGAACGCCTCCATGTGCTGGGCCGGGAAGAACCGGACGCGCGAGAGCGGGCGCTTCCCGACCCAATGGAGCATCGGCCGTCCCTTGGCCGGCGTCACCGCGACCTCGACGGGCTTGGGGGGCGCGGACTCGGCGGCGTTCGCTGCACCCACGACCTTGGGCGCGCTCGCCGCGCGCGGTTTCTTCGGCGGCTTGGACGCCCTCTTCCCCGCCTTCGTCTTCGGCATCAGGCGCTCCCTTCGCGAACGAAGTCGAGAACGCCGCGCATCTGATCGGCCGTGATGGTCTCGGCCGGCGTGAAGATGATCTCGTACTTGAGCCGTTCGGGGTTGAGATCGCGCCAGGCGCGGACGGCCATCGCCTTCTTCCCCTTCTCGCCGTCGATCGGGTGCGCGCGCTCGCGCTCGGCCTTCACCTCGACGATGAGGACGCGCCCGTTCTTCTTCCGGATCACGAAGTCGGGCGTGTAGCGCCGCATCCTGCCCTTTTCGTCCTTGTACTCGACGAAGAAGTCCGTCATCTCCGGGTCGGTGAGCGCACCGGTGAAGAGGATGTCCTCGACGTCCGAGGGCTTGAGATGAAGTTGAGCGAGGAGCGTCTCGAAGAAGGCGCGCTCGGGCCGCGAGTCGAAGTTGTACGGGTCGTAGTGGAATCCGTACCCGCCCAGATTCTCGCGAACCATGTTGGCGCGGAGGATCAACTCCTCCCGGTCCTTCGGGTAGACGATCTCGGCCGTGTAGACCTCGGCGTTCGAGGCGTCGAGTTCCTTCACGAACCCCTCGGGTCTCACGAGTGCGAGGGCGACCTCGACCTTCTCCTCTCGGACCTCGTATCGCCGCGCCGCCTCCTCGATCTGCCGGGCGAGGTCGCCGAGGTGGGCGAGCGGGACCTCCTCGCCGCCGTAGAGGCGGCGGATCTCGTCGAGGACAGCCCAGAGATCGAGTCGGTATTGGCCAACAAGATCCACCGCGGCGGCGTACGCGTCGATCCCTTCCGGCTCGGCCTCGATCTCGATCCCGGCCTCGACGGCCTGAAGGACGCCGAAGCCTGTCTCGGCCGTCGTGTACACGGTCTTCCGGAGGGTCTCGGGGCTACCCGTGGGGCGCTCGAGACGGATCGCCTGGCCGGTCTCTTCTCGCCGGACGACGGTCCGGACCATCTGCGTAACGACGAGTGCCGGGAGGTCCACCTTCCGGAGGACGATCCGCGCGCGCGCCGTCTCGTGCCCGGCGTAGGCCAGGTCGCGGATCGACTCGCCGTACGTCTCCTGGAGTTGCCGGTCGAGGATCTTGAAGTTGTCCGTCGAGAGGTAGACGCGAGCCTTCACCGTGTTCCCCGGGACCTGGCGCAGGCACCGCGTCGCGGCCTGGAGGACGAAGTTGTTCGAGGTCTTGAGCCGCCGGGCGAGGGCGCAAGCGAAGAGACTCGGGCAGTTCCAGCCCTCGGTCCCCTTGTTCACGAGGAGGATGACGCGCTGCGGCGAACGCGGGTCGTTTAGGCGGTTGAAGGCGTCGATCTCGGCCACCTTGGTGAGCGTCTCGTCCGAGGTGTTCACGAGGCAAATCTCGGGCGAGAGGCCGAGGCGGACCAGCGTCTTCTCGACGACGGGCCGGAGTTCCTTGAGATCGTCGTTCTGGGGAAAGTAAATCGCCAGCCGCGCGGCCGCGCCGTTCGGGAGGCGGACATCGCCGTAGTCCCTGAAGAAGTTCTCGACGACGTGGGCCACGTACTTCCCCGCGTCTCCCTCGAAGTCGTACGCCTGGATGTTCCCGGAAAGGTCCTTCAGGATGTCGTCCCGGATCCCCTGCGAGAGGCCGTACCAGATCACGACGTCTCGGAGGGGTTGCCGCTCGAAGTACGGCGTGCCCGTCGTGTTCACGACCGCGATCACGTTCGTCTTCTCCGCAAGGTAGTCCACGGTCTTCCGGACCTTCTTGAGTTCGGCGCCAAGTGACTGGCCGTACGTGTGGTGCGCCTCGTCCGAGAAGACGGCGAGGTGTGGGAGCGACGCGATCGCCTGGAGACGGAGGTTGGCGATCTCCTGCCGCACTTCGTCCTCCTTCCCCTCCGCGAAGAGGTCGCCCATGTCGCTCTTTCGGATCGTCTCCTTCTGGATCCGGATCTTTTCCGTGTTCGTGACGACGATATTCCACGATGACCCGCGGATGACCGGGATGTCCTTCTCGCCGTCGCGCGTGAAGGTGAGTTTGACGCTCGCCGCGAAAGCCCGATGCAGGCGCGGCGGGAGGATCTTCTCGTACGGGATCTCGGCGAGCTCGCGGAGCGACTCGATGATGGTCTTGCCCGGCGCGAAGACGAGGGCGTTCTGGACGAACGGGCCATCCGCGTATTCGAGCGCCATCGCGAACTCGGTCGCCATGATCGCACCGATAAGGACCGTCTTCCCGGCGCCCATCGCCAGCGCCAGGATGTAGGACGGGTAGTCGAGCAAGAGCGTCTCGCGGAGGGCCTCAAGCCGGAAGTCACGGACGAATCCATCGTCGGTCTTGATTCGCCCCCACAGGGCCGTGATGCCCTCGTCCATGACGTAGTCTCGGATCTGGTCCTGATCGAGGCCGAGCGCGGGGAGGAGTTCGGACTGCCTCGCGTAGAGGCGGCGGTAGAGTTCGAACATGTGGGGCGTCCGCTCGACCAGGCGTAGGTACCAATACGTCTCGAGCGCCGCAAGCTGGGGATGGCGCAGGTAGCGGACCGCGCCGCCCTCGTCGGTCGCGTACTCGAAGATCTCGGCGATCGTCGGGTGGTCGGAGGGGTGCCCCACCTCGCGCCACCGCTTCACTCGGACCGCAATCTCCTCATGAAGGTGCATACGCCCTGGCTCTCCCGCTATGGTCACTTCCGGCTAACGAGCTGCCCTTCAGCCGCGGGCCGCGGGCCCTGGTTAGGCAGCTCTGTGCAAGTGCATGCCTCATTCTCATGGCGAGCTCACGAAGGACAGCTCAGTATCGAAGACGAGCTCGCCACGCCGCAGCTTGTACGTCTTGACGGGACCACCACGCTGAGTTGCAGTAACACACTCAGTTGCTGTGCTAACAGGCTGCCCATCGATTTCGACGATCAGATCGCCGGCGTGCCAGCCAGCCTGCTCTGCCAACCCACCTTGCTTGACACTTGTGATCTGAAGATTGAAGTCACCGCTCGGTAGCCGGTTGCCGAACACTACGCCAACTTGCCTAGCTGCATAGGGACTTGCAGGCGCTGCCCCTTGCGGCAATGGCTGGACATTAACGCCGGAAACGAACCGCACCATGACGTTGCGCTCGTCGAAGAGAATGGAGACAGCCTTCGAATCGACGCTTGCGAGCATGGCCCGCGCATAGGACCAGACGGACAGGTGGGTGCCATCGGCGTAGCGGAAACGCTGATACGGTTGCCCGCCAAGAAGCGCGATCGCCTGGGCCTCCGTGGTGGTTCCAGGGATGAGCTTGCTGAAAGCACGGTCATCGAAATTTGAGCCGGACGACGCGCAACCGGAGAGCATTGCCAGCACGATGCTGACAAGCAGACCACAGATCGGGCCCATGCGCCCC
Source organism: Planctomycetota bacterium (assembly GCA_022616055.1). Lineage (GTDB taxonomy): Bacteria > Planctomycetota > UBA1135 > UBA1135 > JAKEFM01 > JAKEFM01. The sequence goes on along the minus strand of JAKEFM010000112.1, from coordinate 7,796 downwards.
GAGTGCGGCTTTGGCTGCCTAACGGATTGCGGCTCAGCCGCGGCCGGGAGATCACTCGGAGGGCCCGGGTCTCGCTGGTGGGCCGGCCGTCGGCTGGAGCCGCCTGTTAGACGGCCTACTCGCTTATTCGTGTGAGCCACGTATGGAAGATGCCCGACAACCGATTCTCAATTCTCTTGCCTACAGCAGCAACCGACGTCCCCCAGACGATGTTTGCGATCGTATAGACAAAGAATACGATCAGGGCGCCCGTAGTTCCGTACCTATACCAGGCGTCCGTCACTCCGGGCAGTCCCCATGGAAAGGTCAGGAGAGCCCCGACCGTCAAGACAAGGAGGAGGCCTCCGCAGATCCCGTGGGTTGAAATCCTAGCGAGTCGACCTGCGCGTTCGATAAGGCGCTGATGCCGAGCTCCATCGCGGAGCTCCATCCCGGATGCAATGTTCTCAGCCGTCTCTCGCTTTTGGCGTTCCTTCCCGAGCTGTTCCTGGAGATCGGCCCGCAGGTGCTCCTTGGCTACCTTCAAGACCTGCGCGACCGTGCCCTCCGTGAACACCGCGGGAAGTCCACCCGTCAGTTCCATTAGAGCCCGTTTGGCCGTAAGGCCGTGGCGAAGTGCAAAGTATTCGTCCGTCGTGATGTCTCCCCGCTCCTGAAGACGAGCGATTTCAGCCAGGTATAGTTTCCAGAGGGCGTCGGGAGGCTGCAAGGCAGCGAATGCATCGGCGATCAGCAGTTTGTGTGGGAGCTCGGGCGCGCGCGTCGGATTTTTTAGCCACAGCAGGTTTCCCAGGGAGTAGTCTGTAATGCAAAGGGCTACAGCCCCCTCGGGAGCGTCGGCCTGAAAGAATCGTCGCGCGATACTCGCCAGCTCATAGTTCGTCGTCACGAACACCGCCCGGCAACTTTCAACATCGAAGGAGTGTCGGCCTCGCCGAAGTTTCGCGATCAACGAAACAGCATCCACATCGTGCACCCGGGCTTTCGGATTCTTGTATCCAATACCTCCCTCGAGAGCTTTTTCAAAACCCTCCTCGTCAACCTGAAATTCGAATTCGCGGTCGCGCGGCGGCCCCTCATCGACCGTTATCCCGAGAGAGCGGAGCCTTTCAGGCAGGCGGGCGATCATAAGCTCAATATCACTGGATGTTCGTCCGCTCTCTATGAACCATTCAATCGTGGGGCCGTATGCGTCACGCAGGTGGCCCGTCCGAAGTCTTGCTGCACACGCGTCCAGAATCCTTCGCACTTCGTTCATCGTGAACTCGAAGCAATGCAGGGACGCGCCGTATTCGCGAAGCAACTGCAGCAGTTCTCCACAGGGAGCATGGCGCTCAGGACCAGCAAAGCCAGCCGCATCAACAATCACACTTGTGTCCAAGAACACGGATGTGTCTCGAAACCGCTGACCTACTTTCCCTGGGTCGGGTAGGTAAATGGCATTCGCCAAGAGGTGTCCCTTGACTAACACGGCGAAATCGTCGATGAGGGTCGGCTGAGTGTCACGCGACGACATCAGAAACAAGGCCACCAAATATGCTGCGTCCTGCGGGACCTGTGCGAAGTCGAGGGGGGTCCGCTCCGCTTGGGCATAGAGGAACTTGAGACTCTGATTGACCAGAAAGGAATGGATTGCGGCCGCGGCCTGCTCTTCGCTCCAGTCGATCCCACGTTCTGATTTTACGAACTCACGCAGCTGGGATAGAAGCCGCTCATGAAGAGAAAGGACAACCTGTCGGACCTCGGAGAAGTTGAGGTCTTGGAGCTGTTGTGGATCGCGATAGAAGACTCCAGATTGCTTCTCTACGAAGCCGTGCTTCGCGCACCGCTGCAGGACCTGCCGGATCGGGTTGAGAGGTAGGTCCAATGCGAACCGTGCTCGTACGGCTTGTTGTAGGACAGGAAGGGAGACCACGTCTTCGGTCTGGAGCCGGAGGGCCTCTGCGACGAATGGGACGAAGTTCTCGATGTAATCGCGCCCGAGCCGATCCCAGTTAACTTTGAGGATCGCTAGGCTGGCAAGTGCGGCGCTCGACATGTTCCTTTCGTCACGCGGGCCATCTAACGTGTATTGGACAGACCATCGTTCGACCTCCGAACGCAGCGCCCGCGAACTGCCTAACCCCCTCACCTCCGCCGGCAGGCGCGACCAAACCCTTACCGCGGCAGGGGATTGCGGCCCGGCCGGGCTCCACGTCCGCCGCAATAGGCAGACCTGCCTTCGCAGACATGGCGGGCGGGATGCTGGCCGACGCGAGGGGGCCGGGACGAGGTGCCGCCAGTCTCCGGCCGCCCCTCACGGCCCCTCCCCGGAAAGGCGGTCCGCCGGGCTGCGGAGGCCCCCCGGGGCCGCGGTTGGAGGTGGAGATCATCGTCGTCGCCAGGTCCTCGTGGCCGAGGAGATCCTGGACCGTCCGGATGTCGCTCCCGACTTCGAGCGGGTGGGTTGCGAAGGAGTGCCGGAAGGTGTGGCAGGTGGCCCTCCTCGATGTGCCCGCGCTGAGGATGGTCCGGCGCACCGCGTGGTGGACGACCGATTCGTGAAGGTGGTGGCACCGACGCTGGCCGGTCTCGGGATCGACGTAGGTGCGCGTCGCGGGGAAGACCCACTGCCAGGCCCAGTCGCGGCCCGCCGAGGGGAGTATGCGGTCGAGGGCGCCGGGAAGCTCGACCCACCCGGCGCCTTGCGTCACGTCGCGATGGTGGTGCCCTCGCACCTGGCGGAGGTCTGCGGCGAGATCGCCGCGGACGGCGCGGGGCAACATCGTCACCCGATCCTCGTCGCCCTTCCCGCGACGGACCGTGATCTGGTTGCGGCCGAAGTCGACGTCCTTGACGCGCAGGCGGCAGCGCTCGAGGGAGCGCAGCCCCGATCCGTAGAGGAGCGTCGCCATCAACCGAGGAACTCTCCCCTCTCCGAGAGGAGGGCCCGCACTTCCTCCCGGGAAAGAACCACGGGCAGCCGCGCAGCCCTCCGTTCCCGGCCCAGGTGGTCGAGCCACGGCAGTTCCCGGCCCAGAACCTCTCGATACGGGAAGAGGAGCGCCGCGAGGGCCTGATTCTGGGTCGAGGCCGAGACGCCCCCGCGCGTCGCGAGCGAGGTGAGGAACGCGCTCACCTGTCCGGCCCCGAGATGCGCGGGGTCGCGGCGGCCGTGGAACGGGTAGGACCCCCCTATCCAGGGGAGGTAGGAGTCCTCCGTGCGCGGGGTCGAGGGACGCAGGCGCATCGCCGCGCTCCCCCGGTCGCCGAGCCGGACGGGACGCACGACTCCCAGACGAAGGGGGCCGAGGCGGCCTTCGCCTCCCATGATCTCCTCGCGGACGAGGGAGGCGCCGGCGAGTTCCGGCGAACTCCCACGCCCCTGATCGGGCGAGGGGCTCCACGGTCCGCGGAGGCGACCGGGCATCGTTCCCGTCTCCGCCGGGACGGCCAGAGAGATCCCCATACGGCGGAATCATGGAATCCGCCGGCGAGCCGCGCAACGGCTCCGGGTGAGAGCAGGAGGGGACCGGCCATGGCGGCCGGAGAGTCGGGAAACCCAGCGCAGGCGCGGAAAGGGGTCCCGCGGAAGGGATGGGCGCGGTAACGGGGAGGAGCCTCCCCTGCGCTCGGTGGAAGAGTCGCCCCTCCTCCAGATTCGGCGAGGGCGCGCGATCAGGCGGGCCAGCCGACCAGACGGCCCGGGCGCGCGAGGACCCGCGAACCGGAGGACGGGCGCCCGCAGCTCGTTACGGGGCAGACCGAATCAGTCCCGGCGACCTGCCTGGTTCCTCGTCCGGTCGGAGACGCGGTAGCGGTCGCGGCGCCTGGGCGTGGGCGGGAGCGGCTCGCCGCGCACGACGGTCCGCTCGACGCCCGTGCGCCGGCCGCGGCGGACGATCTCGAACTGCCCCGACGAGGGGGCGGGCGTTCCAGGGGGATAGAGGTCCTTCGCTCGTCTCATGGGTTCTCCTCTCGGAGCCGCGGGCGCCTACCGCTCGCGGCGAAGGGCGACCGTGAAGGGGCCGGCGGCCTCGCCGGGCTCGATCCGGACCCGGCCCATCCTCTTCGTCTGGTATCCGTCGGCCCCGACCTCGACCTCGTACTCCCCGGCCCGGAGCGGACCGAACGCCTCGCCGCGGAAGGGGTGGAGCGTCCAGGGGATGCCCCGGCCGTCGTGGAGCGCCTCGACCGAGAGGAGGGGGACCGCCTCGCCGGTCTCCGCGTCCTGGCCGAGGACGCGCAAGCCCCCGACTTCCATGGCCGCGGCGGGAAGGTCCACGCGGAAGAGCACCTCGTCCCCCGCACGAACCTCTCGGGCCTCCTCGACCCTTCCGCAGACCTGGAGGACGAGCCAGGCGCGGTCGGTCCCAGCCGGGAACGGGATCTCCAGGTGCCCGGGGTCCCCGCTCCGCTGCCAGCTCCCGAGCATCTCCTCTCGAGGGACCGGGCCCTCGGCCGCCCGGGGATCGGACTTCAGGAAGACCGCCCGGACGTCGAGGCCGGCGCGGACGCGCGCCCAGTCCTCCGCCGAGGGCATCGCCGCCTCCGGGGCGAGGAGCGATTCCCCGTCCGGTCGCCGGAACTTCACGCGCACGGCGCGGGTCTCCCGAGAGAGGAGGAAGTCCGCCCCCTCGGAAGTCGAGGCGAGCGCGATCTCGCGGCGCGCGAGGCGGCAGCCGGGCGCCCAGGCCTCGAGGACGTACCTCCCCGGCTCGAGGTGCCGGAACGCGAATCGGCCGCTCGCCTCCGGCGATTCCCACGACCGCACGATCCGGCCCGAGACCGGGTCCTTCAGGTCCAGGTTCGCCGCGAGCGGGCGGCCCTCCTCGTCCCCGACCGACCCCTCGATCGAGAGCGTCCCCCGCATGGCGATCCGGATGCCGCTCTTGCCCCCGCGCGGGTCGAGGACATCCGACCAGCCTCCACGGCTCGGGCCCGCCTCCGCGAAGAGCCGGGAGGGCTCGGGCTCCAGGCCCGAGTCGATCCGGAAGGAGCCGTCCCCGGCCGTGACCTGGAAGGGACCGGATGGGTCGCCGGTCCGGTCGTCCCAGGGTCCCGCCTCCCACTCGCGCGTGGTCTTGGCCCAGACCTTCGCCCCCTCGAGCGGCCTCCCTTCCGTGTCGACGACGAGCCCCACGACCGGCCCGAGGGGAGCGAGAGTGAATTCCAGCGTCGCCGTCGCGCCCGCCTCGACGCTCCCTTCCGCCCGCGCGCGCAGGCCTCCCTCGCCCGTCGCCTCGGCCCTGAATCGGCCCGAGATCCCCGGCGCGCGGAAGGAGCCGTCGGGCCCCGTCTCCACCTCCCGGCCGAAGAGCAGGCCCGACGTGCCCCTCGCGCGGATCCGGACCTTCGCGCCGGGGAAGGGCTTGCCCGCGCCGTCGCGGACCGTGCCCTCGACGATCCCGGCCCGCCGCAGCGCGAGGGTGGTCCGCACGGAGCCCCCCGCCTCGACGCGGTGCGTGGCGACCCCGACGTCGAGGGGGACCACGGCCCGGCCGTTCGGCTCGCTCCCCCCGGGATTCGGATCCTCGCCGGCGACGACGAGCGCGACGCGGTCGGGCCACACGGACTCCTCCCCCGCCCTAGGCACGATCAGGTAGGCACGGCCGCACAGGAGGGGGAGGGAGAACTGCGAGTACTCGTCGACCGGAACCCGCCGGACCGGCTTCCAGTCCTCCCCGGGAAAGCGATCCTCGAGGTCGTAGGCCTCGACGGCGACCGCGCCCGCGACCCCTTCGACGATCCCCTCGACCGCCGCGAGTCGAGGGCTCGCCTCGCCCGCCTCCTTCACGAGGGGGATCCAGGACGGGGCCGCGAACGCCCGCGCCCCGGGTCCGACCGGGACCCGGCCCGAGGCGTTGTCGAGGAGGGCCGTGCCCTCCTTCACGTGGACCTCCACGATCGGCCAGCCCACCGCGAGGAGCCCCGCCGCCACCGCCCATTCCCTGACGCGCATGTCCTCGCCCGCCTCGAAGGCGGCCTCCGACTCCCAGACCCGGACGCGAAACGCGGCCCCCGGCTCGCCCCACACCGTCGCGTGGGCGAGGGGGAACCACCTCCTCCCGTTCCCGGACGCGACCTCGACCCAGCCCTTCGCGGCCTCCTCCCTCGTCGGGGGGACGAACCTCGGCTCCCGGGCGAGGGTCAGGGCGAGGTAGAGCCCGGCCGCGGCCGCGAAGGGGGCGGCGACCACCAGCGGCCGGATCCGGCGTCGCCGAGCGACGGGAGCGGAGGGTCCGGCCCGCGGACCCTCGTCCACCTCCCCCACCGCCTCCCGATCCTGCCGGGCGAACTCCTCTCTCATCCTCGCGAGCGTCTCCCTCTTCTTCCGCTCGGAGCGCTCCCGCTCCTGCCGTCCGGCCAGGCGCAGGACCGCGACGAACCGCCGCATGTCCTCCGCCTTCTCCCGGCAGGCCGCGCACCCCTCGAGGTGGGCCTTCGCCTCGGCGCCGGGCTCGGTGCCATCGGCGGTCGCCTCGACCAGGACGAGGTTCATCTCTTCGCAGTTCATCGTTCGAGCCCCCTCATCAGCCGAGCCAGCCGAAGCCGCAGCAACTCGAACGCACGGTCGAGCCTGTACCCCAGCGTCCGGGCCGGGATCCCCGCTTCCCGCGCGAACGCCGCGGTCGATCGGCACTCCAGCCACACCCCCTCGACCGCCGCCCGGAGTTGGTCGGGGAGCCTCTCGACCTCGCTCCGGATGAAGATGGAGAGTTCCTCGTTCCCGTAGGTTCCCTCGCCCTCGCTGACCACGAGGCCCGACTCTCCTTCTTCCGGCTCTTCATCTTCCGCCTCGAGAAGCTCAGGGTCGTCGGCCGATCTCTCCGGGAGCGGCACGAGCCGATCCGCCTCCCCAGCCTTCCGTTTGATCCGGTTGCGGCACTCGTTCTCGAGGATGTGGCCGAACCAGACGCGCAGGCTGTCGGGGTCCCTGAGGGTGAGGTAGGTCGCGGCCGCCTTGAAGGAGGCCTCCTGCACGGCGTCCTCGGCGTCGTGGAGCGGAAGGGCGCGCTGCGCCGCCCGGACGAGGGCCGGCCATCCCGCCTCGACGAATCTCTCGAGGACCTCGATCGGGCTCGCCGCGATGGTGCCGTTGCCTCCGCGCACGATTGTCCCTCTATATGAGGAGACAATCGAGCCGCCCGAATCGGCGAAGAAAAAAAACCTTCGCCGATCTTGCCCCCTCGATTGTCTCCATAGATAGGGGGACCGCTCTCGAGGGGCGGCCCCCATCGAGGCTACGCCTCCCCGCCGGGGGCCGGGGCTCCGCGGGCGGGGTGCGGGCGGCCGTCCGTCCGGCCGGGCCCTGGATCAAGGGCCGGCCGAGGACCGCGCCGGCTCCACGAGCCGGGGAAGGAAACTACGGATCCTCCCCCACGTGGGCCGGGCCGTCCGCCGAAGCCGAGGCGGCGTCCGCCCCGGCGGGGAGGCACTTTCGGGGCCGAGAGGCCCCGGGGAGTGACGCAGATGACCGAGGTCATGGAGGCGACGAAGGCCCCCACGAACGGACCGGCCCCGCCCGCGGGGCTCGGCCCGAGGCCCGCGCCCGACACGGACGCGGGGCTCGAAACCTGGACGGTCCCCCTCGCGCAGGTCGACGCCGAGGGGAGCCCGTTCCGGTTTCGCAGGACCCTCAAGCCCGACGCCCGGATCAAGGAGCTCGCCTCCTCGATCGACGCGCAGGGCCTGATCCACCCCCTCACCGTCCGCAGGAAGGGGGACCTCTTCACCCTCGTCAGCGGCTTCCGCCGCCACGCGGCGCTCTCCTTCCTCGCGAGGACGAAGGGGATCGCCCCCTCGGCCTACCCGGT
>JAKEFM010000111.1 GCA_022616055.1 Planctomycetota bacterium | reverse complement strand
GTACGGACGGATCACGCAGGCCGAGGGATCCTCCACCCCGTCCCTCGCCGTCCGTGATCTGCCTGCCCGGAAATCCCCTCGATTAGCGTGAGCAGGCTCATACCGTGACTGCCTCCGGCTCGAGCCCGAAAACACCCTCGCCGAGAACAACCTCGCGAACCTGCTCTTGGCGCGGGGCGACACGACCGCGGCCATCGAGTCGTTCCGTCGTCTGGTCAAGCGCGACCCGAGATCCTTCGAGGCCAACTACAACCTCGGGACGGTTCTGTTGCGGGTGGACGCGGCGACCGAGGCCGTCGGCTTCCTTGAAGAGGCCGTTCGGCTTCGCCCGGACGACCGGAACGCCGCGATAAATCTCGGTTGTGCGTTGCTACGGGCGCAGCGGGCCGGGGAGGCGCTCGAGACTTTTCTTCGGATCGCCCGCCAGTTCCCCGGCGATGTCGAAGCCACGGTCACCGCTGCGAAGATCCTGGTCCACACAGCATTCGAGGACGGGGCTCGCGAGGTGCTGGCTCGCGCTGTTGGGGTGAACCGGGCCGGGCTCGAAGCGCTCGGGCCCCAGGTGGGTCGATTCGGGGAGATCCTTCGCGAGGCGCTCGAATCGAATGGCAGCGCGAGTCGACCGAGTGGTTCCACGGAGACGGCGACGAGCAGGCCCTCCATGCCTCGCTGAGGGCGGTCCGAGTCGTCAAGGCGGGAGGCGGAGTCGGACGGGTTGGAGGGATGCGCGAGCAGACGCGACGTTCAGTCGCAGACGTCCGGCCCCGTCTTCTCGCAAGACCCGCACGACTTGTCGGATCCGGAGTCGCTCGAGGACGCCTTCGTCTCGCCCTTCTTCCCGGACTTCGAGTCCGACTTGGAGTCGGACTTCGAGTCGGACTTCGTCTCGGGCTTCGTCTCGGAGGAGGGGGCCGACTTCGAGGCCTTGTAGTCGGTGGCGTAGAAGCCCGACCCCTTGAAGATGAGGCCCGCGCCGGCGCTGATCAGGCGCTGGAGGCGGCTCTTGCCGCACTTGGGGCAACGGCGGAGCTGCTTCGCGGAGAACGACTGCAGCTCTTCCAAGCGGTGGCCGCAGGCCGCGCACTTGTACTCGTAGGTCGGCATGGTCAGGGGGCCGGAGGGTGGTCTTTCGGCGGTTGCGGGGCCGGGTCCGGAGCCCGGCTGACGCGCACCTGGGCGGCGCGGAGGATGCGGCCGCGGCGCGTGTAGCCGCGGCGGGTCACGTCGCAGACGGTCCCCGGAGGGAGGTCTGTGCGGGTCTCGACGGCGACCGCCTCGTGGAACTTCGGGTCGAATGGGGAGTTTCGGGTCTCGATCTCGGCCACGCCCTCCGAGGCGAGGATTTCGCGGAGCTCGGCCCGGATGAGGGTCACGCCCTCGACGAAGGCCTTTCCTCCGTCCTGGCTGGAGGAGAGGGCCAGGTCGAGGTGGTCGACGACGGAGAGGATGCGGTGGAGGAAGGAGTCGACGGCGCGCTCGACCTTGGCCTCGCCGTCGCGCTCGAGGCGGCGGCGGCTGTTCTGGAACTCGGCGGCGAGCCGGGCGAGGCGTTCCTGGAGTTCGAGGTGGTCCTCGGGAAGGGCGAGGGCCTCGGCGATGGGCTCGGGGGTGAGGAAGCCCTCGTCGGGGACGGCGAGATCGAGGGTCGCGGGGTCTCTTTCCTTGCGCTTCATGGAGGGGTTACTCCTCCTCCCCGCCGAGGAAGCCCTTGACGCGCTCGAAGAAGGAGCGGGCCTTGGCCGGGGTGCGGCGCTTCTCGACCTCCTCGAGCTGGCGGAGGAGGGTCTCTTCCTGGGAGGCGACCTTCTTCGGGACGTCGACGACGAGGCGGACGAGGAGGTCGCCCCGCCGGCGGGACTCGTAGGAGGGGAGGCCCTGGCCCTTGAGGCGGAGGACCCGGCCGTCGGGCGTGCCGCGGGGGACGGAGGCCTCGGCCTTTCCGTCGAGGGTCGGGACCTCGGTCTTCCCGCCGAGGGCGAGGCGGGTGTAGGGGACCGGCACCTCGCAGAAGAGGTCGTCGCCTCGGCGCTCGAAGATCGGGTGGGGGACGGCCCGGATGAGGCAGTAGAGGTCGCCCGAGGGGCCGCCGTTGGCGCCGGCCTGACCCTCGGCCTCGAGGCGGATCTGCATCCCCTCGTTCACGCCGGCCGGGACGCGGACGGAGAGCTCCCGCTTCTTGCGGACGGCGCCCGAGCCGCGGCAGGTCGAGCAGGGGTGCTCGACGACGGTGCCCTCTCCGCCGCAGCGGCTGCAGGTGGTGCGGATCGCGAAGAAGCCCTGGGACTGGGTGACGGCCCCGCGGCCGCCGCAAGTCGGGCAGACCTTGGAGGAGGTCCCGGGCTTGGCGCCCGAGCCGCGGCAGGTCTCGCACCGCTCCTCCCGCTCGAGGGAGATCGTCTTTTCCGCCCCCTTGGAGATCTCCTCGAGGGTGAGGTCGAGCTGGATGCGGAGGTTCGAGCCGCGCCGGGTCCGGGTGCCGCCGCGGGAGGAGCGGCCGCCGCCGAAGAGGTCCTCGAAGATCGAGCCCCCGCCGAAGATGTCGCCGAAGGTCCGGAAGATCTCCTCGACGTTCGTGAAGTCGCGGGGGGCGAAGCCCCCTGCGCCGGCTCCCACGCCCTCGCGACCAAACCGGTCGTACTGCGCGCGCTTGGTGGGGTCGGAGAGGACGTCGTAGGCCTCGGCCAGCTCCTTGAACTTCTTCTCCGCCTGGGCGTCGTTGGGGTTGCGGTCGGGGTGGTGCTCGAAGGCGAGCTTCCGGTAGGCGCGCTTGATCTCCTCGGGGGAGGCGCCCTTCTCGACGCCGAGGATCTCGTAGAAGTCGCGCTCCGCCACGTCGCACCTAGGCGAGAGGGGCGGCCTCCGCGCGTGCGGCGACCGCCCCGTCGGGTCTCGCTTCGATTCGGGTCAGGCGACCGCCCCCTCGACCTTTCGCTTCTTCTCCTTGATGCCCGTGACGAGGCTGTCGGTGGTGAGGAGGAGCCCCGAGATCGAGGCGGCGTTCTGGAGGGCGATGCGGACGACCTTCGTCGGGTCGACGATCCCCGCCTTGAACATGTCGACGTAGGTGTGGGTGAGGGCGTCGAACCCCTCGGTGGGCTTGCGCTCCCGCACCTCCTCGACGACGGCCGTGCCGTCCTCGCCGGCGTTCTGCGCGATCTGGCGGAGCGGGGCGGCGAGCGCGTCGGCGACGATCTCGACGCCGTAGCGCTCGTCCCCCTTCGCCCGGACGGCGTTCACCGGCTCGACGCAGCGAAGGAGGGCGACGCCGCCGCCGGGGACGATCCCCTCCTCGGCGGCCGCGCGGGTCGCGTGGAGGGCGTCCTCGACGCGCGCCTTCTTCTCCTTCATCGCGGTCTCCGTCTCCGCGCCGACGCGGACGACGGCGACCCCGCCGGTGAGCTTCGCGAGCCGCTCGGAGAGCTTCTCCTTGTCGTACTCGGAGGTCGTCTTCTCGATCTGGGCGCGGATCTGGGCGACGCGGGCGTCGATGTCCTTCCTGGCGCCGGCGCCCCCGATGATCGTGGTGTTGTCCTTGTCGATCTTGATCTTCGAGGCTCGCCCGAGCTGGGAGATCTCGAGGGTCTCGAGCTTCAGGCCGAGGTCCTCCGTGATCGCGGTCCCCTTCGTCAGGGTCGCGATGTCCTGGAGCATGGACTTCCGGCGGTCGCCGAACCCGGGGGCCTTCACCGCGCAGACCTGGAGGATCCCCTTCAGGCGGTTCACGACGAGGGTCGCGAGCGCCTCCCCCTCGACCTCCTCCGCGATGACGAGGAGGGGCCGGCGCGTGGCGGCGATCCGCTCGAGGAGCGGGAGGAACTCCCGGACGCTCGAGATCTTCTTCTCGTGGATGAGGATGTAGGCGTCCTCGAGGACGCAGGTCATGTCCTGGACGTTCGTGATGAAGTAGGGGGAGATGTACCCCTTGTCGAACTGGAGCCCCTCGACGAAGTCGACCTTCGTCTCGATCCCCTTCGCCTCCTCGATGGTGATGACCCCGTCCTTGCCGACCTTCTCGACGGCGTCGGCGAGGAGGGTCCCGATCGAGACGTCCTGGTTGGCGGAGATCGTCCCGACCTGGGCGATCTCCTCCTTCTTCTTGACCGGACGTGACAAGGTCTTCAGGTGCTCGACGGCGGCGCCGACCGCCTTGTCGATGCCGGAGCGAAGGGCGACCGAGTTGACGCCGTGGGCGAGGACCTTCAAGCCCCCGAGGAAGATCGCCTCGGCGAGGACGGTCGCCGTCGTCGTCCCGTCCCCGGCGACGTCGGAGGTCTTCGAGGCGACCTCGTTCAGGAGCTTCGCCCCCATGTTCTCGAAGGGGTCCTCGAGCTCGATCTC
>JAKEFM010000110.1 GCA_022616055.1 Planctomycetota bacterium | reverse complement strand
GCTGCTCGGGTGGAGACAGGACTGGGGCAGGTACTCCCGGAGGCTCGACGCGGTGTAGGGAGGTGAAGAGGCGCGGGCCGCGGCCTCGCGGGCGGCGGCGCGCCGTGGAAGCGAGCCTGCGCAGGCGACGACGAAAACGGATTCGAGAAGGGAGGGGGGAAGGATCGCCTCCCCGCAGCCCCATCAACACCCAGCCGGGGCAGTTTCCGTCAGCGGCGCGCCGTGCCGAGCGTCCGGATCTTGATGTTCCGGTACTCCACCGCGTCGCCGTGGTCCTGGAGCGCGATCCGTCCCCTCCGCCGCGTCCCGTAATCGGGCATCTTCCCGAACTTGCTCGCCGCGACGAGGGCCTTCCACTCGGGGCTGCCGAGCTCGTACTCGAGGAGCTTCACCCCGTTCATCCAGTGCTCGACCTTCGTCCCGTCCACGCGGATGCGCGCCTGGTTCCACTCCCCGGCCGGTCTCGAAACGTCCTTCGCGGGGGCGTGGAGCGCGTAGTTCGCCCCCGCGGAGGTCTTCGCGTCCACGCCGTCCTTGTGCCCCGCGTTGTCGAGGATCTGGTACTCGGGCCCCGTCTCCCAGACGTTGTCGTGGTCCTCGGTCACGCCGAAGAAGATCCCGCTGTTCCCCCCCTTCTCGACCCTCCAGTCGAGGGAGAGCTCGAAGCTCTCGAACTCCTCCTCCGTCACGAGGTCGCCGCCGGGGGCGATGCGGCGGAGCGTCCCCTCGACGACCCCCCAGCCGGCGGGGCAGTTGTTCTGCTTGAACCCGCGCCAGCCCGCGGTCGTCTTCCCGTCGAAGAGGAGGCGCCACCCCTGCGCCTTCTCGTCTTCGGTCAGCGGGCTCGGGGAGGGGACCTGCGCGGGGTCCAGGGAAGGTGCCATCAGCGCGAGGAGGAGCGATCTCATCATCGGGGCCTCCGTGGGGAGGCGGCATCCTATCCGCCCGGGCCGCGGGCTGGCCTCCGGTCCGGTCTCCCCCGCGACCGATGTCTATGATCCCCCCGTCCCGACCGCGGCGTCCCTTGGGATCCCCTCTCCGCGCTCCGATCGCCGTCGCGGCCCTCCTCCTCGCCGCGCTCCTCGTCGTCTATTGGACCGGGAGGTCACCGGTCGCCTCGCCGGTCGGATCCCCGGAGCCGGAGAAGGCCGCGGAGTCGACGCCGTCCGGATTCGTCGCGCCACCCTCGTCGGCGCCGGCCCGCGAGACGACCGCTCCCGTCCGGGTGGCGGCCGGCGAGGAGGCCCCGGTCCCGGCGTTCGCGAAGGGATGGACCGCGCGGGTCCGCGGCCGCGCCGTCCTCGACGGAGGGGGGCGCCTCCCGGCCGACACGTTCGTCTCCCTCCTCACGGGAGCGAACGAGATCGACCACGCCGAGACGGTCGCCCTCCTCGGTGGCCTCGCAGGCGTGAACGACCTCCTCACGAGGGGGAAGCTCACGGCGAGCCTCGAGGAGGTCGGCGGCTGGAAGCGGTCCATGCGGGCCCGGGTCGATGGCGATGGCGCCTTCGAGATCGCCGTCCCCCCGGACCTCCCGCGGTTCCAGTTCGACGTCGAGTCGGACTTCGCCGCCTATCCCGGCCGGGCCTCGTGGTTCACCCTCGCCTCCGTGGAGAAGGGGGCCCTCCTCGATCTCGTGCCCGGGGGCAAGGTCGAAGGGACCCTGCTCGGGCCGGAGGGGCTTTCGTTCGAAGGCTCGCAGGTCACCCTCGCCCGGTCGGCGGATGGAAGGCCGGCCGTCGGGGGGCGCTGCGACGCGGCGGGTCGCGTCGAGATCCGGGGGGTGCCGCCGGATTCCTACGCCGCGGTGGTCGCCGTGCCGGGCGTGGGACTGCGCCGTCGAGAGGGGATCGAGGTCCTCGCCGGGGAGATCGCGCGCTTCGAGTTCCGGGTCGATGCGGAGCCCTGGATCCGCGGGGTCGTGGTCGACGCGGCCGGCAAGGGGATCGACGACGCGGGGATCCGGATCCTCCTCGAACGGCCCGACGGGACGCACGACGCGGGGAAGGCGCGGTCGACCCGGACCGGCCCGGACGGAACGTTCCTGGCGGGGGCGCTCGAGCCGGGGCGCTACTCGGTCTTCGTCGACCCGGCCGAGGGGCGGCTCGGGACGGCCCTGCCCGGCGTCGAGGTCGGTCCAGGCGCGAACGCCGAGATGGTGCGGATCGTCCTCCCCTCCGGCCGCTTTCTCGCGGGCCGCGTGATCGACGCTTCCGGCCGACCGGTCGCGGGGGCGATCCTCGAGGTGAGGCCCGACCACTCCGCCCCGATCCGCCCGGGCGGGTTCATCCGCGCCACGGGCGAGTCGGGGTCGGACGGGACGTTCCGGCTCGAGGGCCTCGGCGAGGGGATCCTCGCCGTCGAGGCGAGCCGCAGCGGCCTCTCCGGGGTCGTCGTCCGCGGCGTCGAGGGCGACCGGGACGATCTCGTGGTGACGCTTCCTCCCCCGACCGGAATCGCCGGGAGGATCCTGGAGGAGGGCGGGACGGCTCCAGTCCGGCGATTCACCCTCAACACGAGCCTCACCTGGCGGGAGGGAAGCGCGAGCGGCCTGAGGACCGGCCCGGGTCGCCCGTTCGAGGAGCCGGACGGAGCGTTCGAGATCCTCGGGATGCGCGAGGGGACCTACGAGGTCTCCATCAAGGCGGATGGATTCGTCCCGGAGACGATCCTCCCGGTGAACGTGAAGGCGGGCGAGGTCCGCCGCGACTTCGAGATCCGGATGCGGCGCGGCGTGCGCGCGCGCGGGCTCGTGTGGGACCGCGCCTCGAATCGGCCGGTGGAGGGGGCGAGCGTCAGCGCGGAGGGGCCCGCTCCGCCCGGGAATCCCCAGGGGATGTTCGGCACGAGGCCCGCGACGAGCCTCGCCGACGGGTCCTTCGAGTTCGACGGACTTCGAGCGGGGACGCTCACGTTCCGCGCCTCGAAGCCGGGGTTCCCGGAAGCGAAGAGCGAACCGGTCGAGGTGGTCGACGGGCAGACGCTGGAGGGAATCGTCGTCCGGTTCCCCTTCGGAGGCGTTCTCGAGGGTGTCGCGGCGGGCGCGGAGGGGGGGCCGCTCCATCCGGCCTTCGCGCTGGCGGAGGGGATGACCCCGTCCCGTACCTCGGCGGGGGGCGCCACCGATCCAGCCGGCGCCTTCCGGCTCGAGAATCTCGCGCCGGGCGAGTACACGGTGACCGTCACTCCGTTTCCGCTTTCGGGGGAATCTCGCGAGTCGGCGGTCGCGCGGCGGCTGCGTGCGACGGCCCGGGTCGAGGAGGGGAAGACGACGCGCGTCGAGTTCCCGCCGCCTCCTCCCGGGTGCCGGGTGAGCGGGCGGGTCCTTCTCGCGGGGAAGGGGGTGAGGAACATCGGCGTGTCGTTGCGGCAAGGACCCGGTGAGACTCTTCAGGGCGTCACGCGGGAGGACGGCTCCTACGAGGTGCACCGCGTCCGCCCCGGGCCCGCTCGCCTGGAGGTGGCCTGGGAGTCCTCCGGGACGAGGACCACCCTCCCCTCCTCGATCGAGATCCCGGACGCGCCGGAGCTCGTCCACGACATCGCGCTCCCGACCGGAGGCATCGACGGGAGGGTGACGCGGGCTTCGGACGGGAAGGGGGTCCCCGGGGCCCGCGTCTGGGCGGCGGCCGAGGAAGCCACTTCCGGGAACCGGTTCTCGAGCCCGAGTCTGACCGCCGAGACCGACCTCGAGGGGAGGTTCTCGATCTCGTACGTCCCGACCGGGACCTACTCGATCACGGTCCAACCGTCGACGAGGGGGGCGGGACCCCGAGGGGCCCACGCGAAGCGCGAGAAGGTCCGGGTGGAGGAGGGCGCGCGGACCACGGCCGACTTCGCCCTCGCCGAGGGCGCGACGCTCGTCGTGTCGGTGGTGGATCCGACCGGGGCTCCGATCTCCGGCGCGGGGGTCCGCTTCGCGGGGGAGTTCTGGATCCAGGACTCGACGGACGAGTCGGGCGTCGCCCGGCTCGCCGGGATCCCTCCCGGAGCCGCCGCGGTCCTCGTCTCCCACCCCGAACACGCCTGGGGACTCGGAGAGACCCGGATCGAGCGCGAAGGGGAGACCGCCGAGGTCCGCGTCACGCTCGGGCAGGGGACGGAGGTCCGCGTCCGGGTGCTCGACGAGCGGGGCGAGCCCTTCGAACGGCCGGCCGCCTCCTTCGCCTGGCCGGGCCCGCCCGGGAGGTACGCCGTCGCCAGCGTCCCCTCCGGGGCCGAGTCGAAGGAGGACCGCGGGATCGCCCGGATCCGCCTTCCGGCGGGCCCCTACGAGGTGCGCGCGTGGAGGAGCGGCTACCTCGAGAGAGTGCTCCCCGTCGAAGTGGGGGAGCACTCTCCGCAGGTGATCGAGATCCGCCTCGAGCCCGAGGCGCCGAGGTAGGCGCCTACCGGCGGAAGCGGCTCACCGTCCAGGCCTTGCCGACGCGGACGTGACCGCAGAAGGAGCCGTGGACGTGACCCGACGGGAGCGGAATCCAGATCGACCCGTCGTAGAAGTGGCCGCACTCGAGGCCATGGACGTGGACCGTCGCGGTCCCGGACGGGCGCCCCATGAAGATGCAACCCGCACCGAGGAGGCCCACGAGAAGGATCGCCGCCAGATTGCGCATCGTCGTTCCCCTTTCCCCGAGGTTCAACGGAACCAGGAAAGCAGGCCCATCGGCAGCGGGGGGAGGGGGACTTGAGCGGGCCTAGCGGACCCGGACGAGGAGGTCGAAAGGGACCTCGCCCGGCCCGAGGCGGCTGCGGACCTCCTCCAGGAAGCGCCGTCCGTCCTCGACATAGCCGGCCGTCGGGCGCAGTCCGGGGAGGCGGTCGAGGAAGAAGGCGTTGAGGCGCTCGACGAGCAGCTCGCGCGCGTACTTCGCGAGGACCGAGCCGAGCGCGCAGGCGAAGGAGAGCCTCTCCCCGCCGACGCAGAAGGAGAGGCGCGCGCCCCCCGCCGCCCCGTGGAGGAGGTACTCGGATCGGGAGGGGTCCTCGCGTAGAGGGGTCGGCAGGAACTCGGGGAGGAGGGAGGCGAGGGGCTCCCCGTAGAAGCGCCGCCCGCCGAGGCGGTCGACGAGGATCCTCCCCTCGCCGCGGCGCGGGAGGGTCGCGAGGTGGGCGAGGACCTCGGCGACGAGGCCGACGTGGAAGTCGGCCTTGTTCCCGGACCGCGTCACGCCGGCGTTGAACTCCGCCTCGGGGATGGTCCGGACGCCGACCTCGCGGACCCGGAGACCGGCACGGTCGCAGGCGTCGCGGGCCCGGGCGAGGTCGCCCTCGAGGACCTCGACGGGGACGGCCCGGGGCAAGGGGAGGTCGAGGTCGCGGTACCAGGGATGCCGGTCGAGCGTCTCCCGGGATGGAGAAAAGGGGCCGTCGAGGAGCGAGCGGACCGTCCGGGGCCGCTTCCCCCGCGCGAGGGCGAGGAAGAGGAGGGCGCTCCGCTCGAGCCTCGCGAGCCCCCCCTCGCCGGGGTAGAGGACCTTCGAGTCGCAGACGGCCGGGAGGCGGGGGGAGGGCCGCCGGGCGACGGCGGAAGAGAGCGCGGTCCAGGGGTCGGCGGGTCCCTCCAGGGCCGCGAAGCCGATGCAGAGAGGGCCGAGGAGCGGGCCGAAGCCCGCCTCGTCGATCCCCCCCTCCAGACGTTCAAGACCGGGAGGGAGCCCGGACGATAGTCGCACCCGTCTCCGATCCGCCGTGGACGTCCTCCTCATCGTTCAGGATCCCCTCCTTCGCGACATGATCGCGATCGGTCTCGAGAACGTTCCAGGGACCGCCGTCGTGGCGGCCTCGGGCCCCTCGGCGATCGACCGCGCGCGCAACAAGAAGTTCGACGTGGTCTTCGTCGGCCACGATCCGCACGAGAAGGGCCCGAACGAGGAGAACGGCCTCGATCTCGTCGCCCGGCTGCGGGAGTTCGAGAAGGAGGCCGAGGCGGTGATCGTCTCGGACACGCGCTGGATGAAGGTCCTCACGGAGAAGCGCGACCGCATCGCCCCCTGCGCCTTCCTCCGCACGCCCATCCAGCCGAACGAGTTCTTCCGGCTGGCGGTGCGGCTGCGCTCCCGCCGGACCCCCGCCGCCCGCGCCCGCTCCAGCTCCTCCCGCTGAGGCTCACGGCGCGGGAGGGGGGGCGCCGTTGCGCTTCCCCAGCCTCCAGAGCATGAAGAGGGAGAGGAGGAAGAGGGGGATCGAGATCATCTGCGAGGTCGACAGCCCGCTCAGGAGGGGGAACCCCTCCGGCAGGTCGACGACCCCCCGGGCGACGTCGTCCCCGCGCATGCACTCGATCGCCGAGCGCGTGACGCAGTAGACCGCCGTGCCCGTCCAGACGACCTGTCCCTTGAAGCGGCGCCGGGGGAGCAACCAGCGAGAGAGGCCCGCGAGGAGGAAGCCGTTCGCGGAGAGGAAGATCTGCGTCGCGTAGACGAGCTGGCCGGCGCTCTCGCTGTCCCACTGCGCGTCGGGCGGGATCGGGTCGGGGACGCGGAGCGCGATCGGGAAGGGGGTCCCCTCCGGCGCGATCCGCCCGTAGTCGTCCCCGACCAGGAGGCAGCCGATCCGCCCGATCCCGAGGCCGAGCCACCCGGCCGCGAGGCAGAGGTCGGCCGTGTTCCAGAGGTCCATCCGGAGGCGCCGGACCCGCCAGAGGCCGACGCCGACCGCCGCGAGGAACCCGCCGTAGAAGACGAGCCCCCCCTTCCAGAGGAAGAGGACCTCGAGCCACCGCCCCGCGAACTCCTCGGGGTGGACGAAAACGTAGAGGACGCGCGCGCCGAGGATCGCCGCGAAGAGGACCCAGACGGACAGGTCGTTCAGCTTCCGCGCGTCCTCCTCCGGCTCGGGTGAATAGCGCCGCACGTAGCGGGTCCCGAGCGCGCTCGCGGCGAGGAACCCGAGGGCGATCATCACCCCGAAGGAGTGGAGGGGGACCGCCGGGAGGCCGAAGGGGAGCGGAATCCTCCAGAGGACCGGCCACATGGGCGCGGGATTATGCGGAGCGCTCCCCTGGAAGGGGACGCGTTTCCGGCTATCCTGCGAGGCCCGCGCTGTCCGGCGGGACCCTCCATGACCGACGAGATCATCCCCACGCCTGCTCCCCCCTCGCCCGGGCCGCGACCGAAGTCCCGCGTCTTCTTCGAGGGGCGCTACCGCAAGTTCGCGAGGGACCTCCCGCAGACGGTCTTCTTCTGCCCCGAGTGCAAGGGGCGCGGGAAGGGGTGCGCGCGCTGCGAGGGGTACGGCAAGCTCACGAAGGACTCCGTCCAGGAGCTGGTCGCCCGGGTCGCGATGCCCCGCTTCAAGGCCCGGCGCAACAAGTTCCACGGCGCGGGCCGCGAGGACGTCGACGTCCGGATGCTCGGCCCGGGCCGCCCCTTCGTCTTCGAGGTGCTCAACCCGAAGATCCCGCGCCCCGACCTCGCGGGGATCGAGGAGGAGATCAACCGCCGCTACGCCGGGAGGCTCGAGGTCCTCGACCTCCGGTGGTGCGACCGCAAGCGCGTCGCCGCCGTGAAGGAGGGGCGCGCCGTGAAGGAGTACGAGGCCCTCGTCGTCCCCGAGCCTCCCCCCGACGCGGAGAGGCTGCGGGGCCTCGTCGGCCGGCGCGTCGACGTCGTCCAGCGCACGCCCGAGCGCGTCGCCCACCGCCGCGCCGACCTCGAGCGGCGGCGCTGGATCGAGCTCACCTCCGTCGACCCGGTCGAGGGGGGGGGGATCCGGGTCCGCGTGCGCTCCGCCCACGGGACCTACATCAAGGAGGCGATCTCCGGGGAGGGGGGCCGGACGACGCCGAGCCTCGCCTCGCTCCTCGACGTTCGCTGCGAGTGCCGCGAGCTCGACGTCGTCGACATGTTCGAGGAGAGCCGGACCGACGCCCCGGCGGAGAAGGGGTGAGTTCCCCGGGCGGGGGGGCGGGACCCGCCGGCCTGCGCGCGCTCGACCCCGTCTGCGGCATGGAGGTCGACCTCTTCGCCTCGGCGGGGGAGGTCCAGCACGCGGGGAAGACCTACCGCTTCTGCTCCGGCGCCTGCCTCGGGAAGTTCCGCGCCGACCCCGAGCGCTATCTCCGGTCGGGTCCTTCGACGGGGGAGATGTCCGACCCGACCCCGTCACCATCGGGCACCCTCCACACTTGCCCGATGCATCCGGAGGTCGTCCGGAACGGGCCCGGCTCCTGCCCGAAGTGCGGGATGGCGCTCGAGCCGGTCGCGGTCGGGGCCCTGGAGGAGGAGGACCCCGAGACCTCCGACTACCTCCGGCGCCTGAAGCTCGGGGCGCTCCTCGGCCTTCCCGTCCTCGTCCTCGGGATGGGCCCGTGGGGGCACGCCTCCCACGGCCTTTCCCAGTGGATCCAGCTCGCCCTCGCGACGCCCGTCGTCCTCTGGAGCGCGCTCCCCTTCTATCGGAAGGCCCACGCCTCGGTCCTCGCCCGCTCGCCGAACATGTTCACCCTGATCGCGGCGGGGATCAAAGCGGCCTACCTCTACAGCCTCGCTGCGACGGTCGCGCCCGGCCTCTTCCCGGTCGCCTACCGCGACTCCGGCGGCGGCGTCGGCGTCCATTTCGAGTCCGCGGTCGCGATCACCCTCCTCGTCCTCCTCGGCCAGGTCCTCGAGGGGAAGGCCCGCCGGAGGACCGCCGACGCGATCCGCGCGCTCCTCGATCTCGTCCCGAAGACGGTCCGCCGCCTCCGGGAGGACGGAGAGGAGGAGGACACGCCGGTCTCCGAGGTCCGGGTCGGCGACCGTATTCAAGTCCGGCCGGGGGAGAACGTCCCCGTCGACGGGGTCGTCCTCGAGGGGTGGAGCGGCGTCGACGAGTCGGCCGTCACGGGCGAGCCCCTCCCGGTCGAGAAGCGCCCCGGCGACGCGGTCGTCGGGGGGACGCGCAACGCGACCGGCTCCCTCCTCCTCCGGGCCTCCCGCGTCGGATCCGAGACGGTCCTCGCGCGGATCCTCTCGACCGTCGCCGAGGTCCGGCTCACCCGGGCCCCGATCCAGAGGCTCGCCGACCGGGTCTCCGCCCGGTTCGTCCCCGCCGTCATGGCGATCGCTCTCCTCTCCTTCGCCCTCTGGCTCGCGTTCGGACCGGAGCCGCCCCTCCCGCACGCGATCGTCGCCGCCGTCTCGGTCCTGATCATCGCCTGCCCCTGCGCGCTCGGACTCGCGACTGCGATGTCGATCGTCGTCGGCACGGGACGGGGAGCCCGCGCCGGGATCCTCGTCTCGAAGGCCGAGGCGATCGAGACTCTCGAGAAGGCCGACACCCTCCTCCTCGACAAGACGGGGACGCTGACCGAGGGGAAGCCCAGGGTCCTCGCCGTCCTTGCCGCCCCGGGTTTTCCCGAACGAGACCTCCTCCGGCTCGCCGCGGGGGTCGAGCGCGGAAGCGAGCATCCCCTCGCCGCGGCGATCCTGGCGGCGGCGCAAGTCCAGGGGATCCGGTCCGAGCCGGCGTCCGAGTTTCGCGCCTTCCCCGGCCGGGGCGTCGAGGGCACGGTCGAGGGAGGGAGGGTCCTCCTCGGCAGCCGCGCGTTCCTCCTCGAGCGCGGTCTCTCCCTGGACTCCCTCGATTCCGAGGCCCAGGCGCACGCCGCGCGAGGGGCGACCCTGGCTTTCCTAGGACTCGACGGCCGCGCCGTGGGGTTCCTCGCCATCGGCGACGAGATTCGCGCCGACGCCCGCGAGGCGGTCGCGTCCCTGAAGGAGGAGGGGATCCGCGTCGTCATGGCGACCGGCGACGGCTCCCCCGCGGCGCAGGCGGTCGCCCGCGAGGTCGGGATCGAGGAGGTCAAGGCGGGCCTATCCCCCGAGGGAAAGCGCGCCCTCGTCCTGCGCCTTCGCGGGGAGGGGAGGCGCGTCGCCTTCGCCGGGGACGGCGTGAACGACGCCCCCGCTCTCGCGCAGGCCGACGTCGGGATCGCGATGGGGACGGGGACGGACGTCGCGAAGGGGAGCGCCGGAATCACCCTCCTCCGCGGAAGCCTCCGGTCCCTCCTCCGCGCCCGCGACCTCTCCCGGGCCGTGATGCGAAACGTCCGGCAGAACCTCTTCCTCGCTTTCGCCTACAACGCCCTCGCCGTCCCGATCGCCGCGGGCGCCCTCTACCCGTTCACGGGCACCCTCCTCGATCCGATGGTCGCCTCCGTCGCGATGACGGCGAGCTCTCTCTCGGTCATCGGAAACTCCCTGCGTCTGCGCGGCGCTCCTCTTCCCTAGGGTCGCGGTGCCGAAGTCTCCGGACACATGCACCGAGGGATCTCGCGGTCGGAGCCTCGGCACGCATCGTCACGGTCCGTAGGAATCACCCCACTAGTCCCGCCGGCTCGCGGGCCTCGACGGAGACTCGCTGGAGGGCGGCGTCCGCTCGAGCGTGGCCTTCGTCACGGCGGTCACCCGGATCACCGCTCCGGGTCCCTCGCCTTCCCTCGGATCGGGCAGCGTCATGTCGAGCTGCGACTCCGTCGTCGACCCGAGCGGCAGGCCGTCCTTCCTCGACTGCCGATACGTCGTCCGGAGGTCCCCCTTCTCGATCTTCATCCCGGCCGCGATCGCCCTCCTCCGCTCCTCCGTGCTGCCCGGCTCGGGCGCTTTCTCCGGACCGCGGCTCTCCGGCGCCTCCTCCTTCTTCGAGATCACCCCCTTCGTGGTGACGACGACCTCGTCCGCTTCGAGTTTGTCGAGCTGCGAGGTCCCGCGAAAGGCGATGTCGAACCCCATTCCGGACGGGGGCATGTCGAACCCAACGGGCCACGAGTCGCCAATCGCGACCGAGTCGGCGGACAGCATCGGGAACCACGCCTGCAACGTCTTTGCCAGATGCTCGTCGGAGTACGCCGACTCCAGCGCTTTCGCCTGCATCGCCCCGACCAGCCGCGACTTGTCAAACTCCCCCTTCGTCGCCTCGCTCGCCCCCCTGACCTCCGAGATCTTCCCGTCCGCCGTGACGCGAAGCCGGAAGGACTTTCCGGCGAGCGCGGTCAGCGGCTTCAAGCTGGCGCCCATCGGATCTTCCTCGTCCGGCGGCTTCGTCGAGTCGAATTCGACCTCCCCCATCCTCGGGTCGTCGAGCTTCCCCCGGACCGCACCGAACCGGACGCCGACCCACGCGGAGCCGTCGGGGGCGACTTCCTCGACCGTCAACGAAAACTCCTGGACGCGGTGCACGGTGGTCTTCATGTCGGCCGGGCCCATCTTCGTCGACTGGTCCTTGTCGCTGGTGACGCGGTAGTCGGCCCGGTCTCCCTTGCGGAAGGAGAGGCGAACCTTCTCGCTGCCCCCCTCTCTCCTTGCGTCCTGCGCGGCGGCGAGGACAGAGACGAGCGCGGCAAACGCGCACGCGGCGAAGGCGGTCCGCTTCATGGAGGTCCCTCCCGCGCGTCGCCGCACACCGGGATCGGGTCGACGCTCGCGCGAGGCGGGAATCCTATCGGGGGGTGAGCGAATGAAGCGCGGGGCCCTCCTCCCCTCCGTTCCGGGGGCCATCGAGAGGCGCACGCACGACGACATGCGCCACGGAACGACGGCGCCGTTCGCCGACCTCGACGTCGCCACCGGGAGAGTGATCGGCCGACTGAGCGAACGTTGCCGGCACGAGGAACACCTCAGATTCCCTCCGCAGGTCGACCGCGAAACAACGCGTCGGCGCGACCTGCACCTCGTCGTCGACAACTGCGCCACGCACAAGCACCCGGAGGTCCAGGCGTGGCTTCGCGAGCCCTCCCGCCTCAGCCGACGGCCTCTCCGGAGAGGCCTCGGCGCAGGCGATGAGGCAGAGGTCGGTCGGCGACGATCGCGGCGACGACGACGAAAGCGCCCCCGACCCACTCGAGCGACCCGGGCACCCGGCTCCGGACGAGCCAGGCGAAGAAGACCGCGAAGACCGGCTCCAGGGCGAAGATGAACGCCGCGCGATTCGCGGTCGTGTGGCGCTGTCCGTAGACCTGCCCCCAGAGGGTCGCCGCCGTCGCCGCGAGCGCGAGGTAGACGAGGAGCGCGATGTTCCCGCCAGAGAGCGCCGGGACGGGTTGCGCCTCGATCCCGGCCGAGGCGATCGAGAGTACCGCCGTCGTCGCCAGCTCGACGCCGGTGAGGGCGAGGACCGGCGATTCGCGCAGGAACTCCCCGAGGATCAGGATCTGGAAGGCGAAGACGATCGCGCAGGCGACCGTGAGGAGATCCCCGTCCCGCACGCCATCCTCGAGGGGAACGCCGAAGAGGCAGACGATCCCGCCCGTCCCGAAGAGGATCGCCGCGAGCGTCCCGGCGACGGGGGTCCGCTTGAGGAGGGACCAGCCGAGGAGGGGGACGAGGATCGTCGAGAGGGCCGTGAAGAAGGCGGAGCGCGCCTCGCTCGTCCGACCGAGCCCGAGGGTCTGGAGGCTGAAGCCGAGGTAGACGAGGACTCCGAGGATCGCGCCGCGCCGCACGGTCTTCCCGTCGACGGCCCCCGGCCGGAGGAGAACCGGGAGGAAGGCGAGCGCGGCGAGCCCGAAGCGGAACGCCATCAGGGAGAAGGGGGGCCAGACCGCGAGCGCCTCTTTCACCCCGACGAACGTCGTCCCCCAGATCGCCGTCGTGGCGAGGAGGACCCCTTCCGCCCGCCTGCGCTCGCTCAAATGGCCGTCCCGAAGATCTTCCCCTCGAAGACGAGCTCGTCTCCGACGAAGGCCTGCGTCTCCCAGCGCGCGGCCTGGGAGCGCATGTTCAGCACCCGCGCCGCGAGGAGGAGGCGGCAGGGGGGGAGGACCGCCCCGCGGAACCGCACCTCGTCGACTCCGCCGAAGGCGTAGAACTTCTCCTGGACCGGCTTGCGCCGCATCCCCCAGAAGAAGGTGCACAGCTGCGCGGCCGCCTCGATCATCAGGACCCCGGGCAGGATCGGCCGCCCGGGGATGTGCCCCCGCATCCAGTAGGCGTCGGAGCGCACGTCGTGGTAGCCGACGAAGAGGTCGTCCCCCTCGGCGTAGTGGAGGACCCCGGAGAGCAACTCGAACTCGAAGCGGTGGGGATTGACCTGGCGGATCCGGTCGGGGCCGAAGAGGACGGGGGCGTCCTCGAATCGGGCGGGGTCGATGAGCGGGGTCGCGGGCACGAGTCCGTGGAGGAGCCGTGCTCCTACCCGGTCGCGTCGGATCGCGCCACAGGAGAATGGGCGCGCTCGCGCCTCGCCCGCGCGGGGACCGATGCCCCCGCCGGGAGGGGTCACAGGTTCGTGACTGTCGTGACTTCCAGGTTCGTGAACCGGAGGGGCGGCCCGACGACGGCCTGCCAGTAGAGAGAGGTCCCCACGAAGACGGGATTCGACGGCACGAGGTAGGAGACGGTCGTCCGTCCTTGCGGGTCGAGGGATCCCGAGGCGACGACGGAGAGGGTCGAGGGATCGAGCCGAAGGGTGCCCAAGGGAGGCAGGGGGAGGCTCGCGCTCGCCAACGACACGCCGAGCAGCCACAGGCCGTTCGCGGTACCCCGGAGTTCGAACGTGAGCGGTTTCCCCGCTCGGGGGATCCCCCGCCAGGCGAGCTGACGCGTGAGGTTGACGTAGAGGCGGCTCGGATGCGACGAGTTGCCGACGAACGCGTCAAGGTCGCCGTCACCGTCCAGGTCGCCGAGCGCGACAGCGTCGCCACCGTCGAGAAGGGAGGGGAGGTCGTACCCCGTCACATCCGTGAAGATCCCGGCGCCCGTGTTCGAATAGAGGCGGTCCTGTCCGAGGTCCACGAGAAGGACGTCAAGGTCGCCGTCCTCGTCGAAGTCCCCGAGCACGACCGCGTTTGTGCGCTCGTTCCGGGCCGGCAAGCTCGTCGTCGTGAAGTCCGTGAAGACCCCCGTCCCGTCGTTCAGGAGGAGACGATCCTGTCCCGAACCCCCCGTGAGGCTCGAATTCCCCACGAGCGCGTCGAGATCGCCGTCCCCGTCCAGGTCGCCGAGGGCGACGTCCTGGGTGGGGTCGAACAGCGCCGGCAGGTGCGTGGAGGTGGCGTCCGTGAAGACCCCCGTGCCCGCGTTGAGATAGAGCCGGTTCTGCTGGCCGAGGGGGGAGTCGCCATCGTTTCCCACGAAGGCGTCGAGGTCGCCGTCTCCGTCGACGTCGCCGAGCGCGACCGCCTCGGTCGCGTTGACGGTGAAGGGGAGGTTCGTCGTCGTGGCGTCCGAAAAGACCCCGGACCCGTTGTTCAGGTGAAGCCGCTCGAACCCTCCGACGCCGGAGCTGTGATTCCCGACGAAGGCGTCGAGGTCGCCGTCTCCGTCGACGTCGCCGAGCGCGACCGCGTGCGTGTGGTCGAGAACGGCCGGGACGTTCGTCGCCGTGGCGTCCGTGAACACTCCGGTCCCGCTGTTCAGGTAGAGGCGGTTCTGATCCCCCGGGAAGGGGTCTGTGTCCGAGGCCGTGTTTCCGAGGAACGCGTCGAGGTCGCCGTCGCCGTCCACGTCGCCGAGCGCGACCGCCTCCGTCAGGTCGAGGAGGGCCGGGAGACTCGTCGCCGTGGCGTCGGCATAGGCTCCGGTGCCGTCATTGAGATAGAGCCGGTCCGGGGCCGGCTGGAGAGGACCGGGGAACAGGCCGGCGGTTGCGACCCAAGCGTCGAGATCTCCGTCCGCATCCACGTCGCCGAGGGCGACATCCCGCACGCCATCGAACAGGGAAGGAAGACCCGACGCGGAGACGTCCGAGAAGGCAGCCGTGCCGTCGTTGAGGCAAAGCCGGTCCTGACCGAAGTTCCCGAAGAGCGCGTCGAGATCGCCGTCCCCGTCCACGTCGCCGATCGCGACCGCGCGCGTGGACTCCTGGAAGCCCGGGAGGTTCGAGGCGGAGAGGTCGGCGAAGACTCCCGTCCCGCCGTTGAGGTAGAGGCGGCTCTCCTGCACCCAGTTCCCGAGGAGGGCGTCGAGGTCGCCGTCTCCGTCGACGTCGCCGAGCTCGACGGCGCGGGTGTCGAAGAGCAAGGGGGGGAGGCCGGAGGCCGTGACGTCGGTGAAGACCCCCGTGCCGTCG
This sequence comes from Planctomycetota bacterium, assembly GCA_022616055.1. Lineage (GTDB taxonomy): Bacteria > Planctomycetota > UBA1135 > UBA1135 > JAKEFM01 > JAKEFM01. Next base: position 26,324 of record JAKEFM010000110.1, on the reverse strand, counting down.
TTGCGGTAGAGGCGGCTCTGGGCGCCGCCGCCCCCCCCAGGGCCGTTCCCGAGGATCGCGTCGAGATCGCCGTCCCCGTCCACGTCCCCGAATGCGACCGAACGGACCGGCATGCTTGAGAACTGGCTCGGCAGGTTCGGGTACGAGGACTCCGTGAAGATCCCGGTTCCGCCGTTGAGGAACAGGCGCTCGAGATTCCCGGAGCCGCCCGTCTCGAAGCATCCGACGAACGCGTCGAGGTCGCCGTCCCCGTCGACGTCGCCGAGCGCGACCGCCTCCGTGTAGGTGGGCACGGCCGGAAGGTTTGTCGCCGTCGCGTCCGCGAAGACCCCCGCCCCGCCGTTGAGATAGAGGCGGTTCTGTCCGCCCGGATAGGCGGCGGTGTTCCCGAGGTACGCGTCGAGATCGCCGTCCCCGTCGACGTCGCCGAGCGCGACCGCCATCGTCCAATCGATCGTCGCGGGGAGGCTGCCCGCCGTGACGTCCGTGAAGAAGCCCAGCCCATCGTTCAGGTAGAGGCGGTCCTGCCCCGCCACAATCCCCAGGAAGGCGTCGAGGTCGCCGTCCGCGTCGACGTCGCCGAGCTCGACGGCCTCCGCGCTGCCGAGCAGGACCGGCAGGTTCGTCGCGGACGAGTCCGTGAACGCTCCCGTGCCGTCATTCAGGAGGAGCTGGCTCTGACGGAAGTACTCGTTCGTGACGAGAACGTCGAGGTCCCCATCCCCGTCCACGTCTCCGATCGCGACGTCGGTTGCCGGTTCCCCCTCCGCCGGGACCATCTGGTGCGTGAACCCGAACCGCTGGCCCTGCGCGAGCGTAGTGAGCCCCAGCCAACCCGCCAGGATAGGGAGACCCGTCCGCATGACGCCTCGCTCCTTGTTCGGGTACCGTCCGGTTCGGGAACAGCTGCTCGCCAGCCAGCGGGCGCCGGCGCGCGGAGCGCACAGAGTATCCCCGCGCGGCGTCATCGGGGAGTCCCCCGGCGGGAACGAGGGGATTCTCGCTCGGCCGGGGCGCCTACCACTCCGTCGGGGTCGGCTTCCCCTGCATCTCGCGCACCAGGTCGAGCAACTGCCGCCGCCACTCCTCCGGGGCCCCCTTCGCGCGGTTCCCGTGTCCCGGTAGGACCCACTCGAAGAGGTGGTCCGCGAGCCGCGCGAGCGATCGGGTCTGCTCCTCCCACGAGTACCAGCAGGCGTCGCGAAAGGCCGAGAGCCGGCGTCGGGTGCGGCTCCAGTGGAGCGAGTCGCCGGTGAAGAGGAACCTCCCCTCGAGGAGGAAGACGACGCTCCCCTTCGTGTGCCCCGGGACGGGAATGGCCTGGAGAGAAGGCGTGATCGAAGCGGGGTCGGGTCCGCGCAGCAGATCCTTGGCGAAGGGCGCGGCGTCCGCGTCGTCCTCGTGGATCCAGACGCGGGCTCCGAAGTGCTCCGAGAAACGCTTCGCGTCCGCGACGTCGTCGCGGTGGGTGAGGAGGATGTGGGCGAGGCCGCCCGTCTCCTCGAACGCGCGGACGAGGGGGGGGACGAACCGGGGCGAGTCGACGAGGAGGTTCCCTCCGGACCGCCGGACGAAGTAGGCGTTCGCGCCGAAGGAATCGCGATGGGTGAAGCCGCAGTAGTGGACGCCCTCCTCGAGGTGTTCCGGGAAGAGGCCCTCGACCGCCGGCTTCTCTCCCACGACCCCGATCGAGCCGGTCGGGCAGGCGAGCATCGCGCGGGCGGCGTCGCGCCGCTCCTCGGCCGTCGCGGGCTGACGGACGACGACGGACTGGCCGTCCACCTCCTCGAACATCAAGGGCGCGCACTGCCGCGAGACGTCGCAGTCGATGCAGGAGCGGTCGACGAACCAGGGGCCAGGGACGTTGGCGGGGTGTCGATCGGCCGGATTCGCCATGGGTGGGCGGGACGCGCCTAGCGCGCCGCTTCGAGAACCACGCGGACGGAGGCCTTCTCGCGCGCGGCGACCTTCGCCTCGACGTAGCGCTGGAGGTAGCCGTCCGCGCGCACGGAGATGCGGTAGTCCCCGGCCGGCAGGTTTCGAGCGAGGACGATTCCTTCGGGAGGCGTCTGCAGGTGAAACGTTCCGCCGGGCGGCCCGAACCCGTCGACCTGCGCGGGGAGCGGCCTCCCCTCCCCGTCGGCGACCGCGATCTCGGCGGAGCCGAGTATCGGGAGGCGGACGTCGTGCCGGAGGGGAGCGTCCTCGAGGGCGATGCGGAGCGGCGGGAGGTAGGCCGCCTCCTGCGGCCCGACGAAGAGCCGGTAGATGCCCGAGGTCACCTCCTCGATCCGGTAGCGGCCGGCGGCGTCGCTCTTCCCCTCGAGCCGGGCCTTCCCCGGCCGCTCCTCCTCGAGGCGGACGACCACCCCCTCGAGAGGCGTCCCCTCCTCGTCGAGGACGACCCCGTCGACGAAGACCGCGCGGCGCAGGACGAGCCGGACCGCGAGGTCGCGGCCTCCAGGGCCGATCGCGACGGGAGTCGAGACCGCGCTCAGACCCGGTCCGGAGGCGCGGACGAGGTAGGCCGCGTCGGGAAGGTCCTCGAAGACGCAGCGGTCCGACCCGCGCGGGACGACCGAGGTCCTCGCGACGGCGGTGCCCGGGGCGAGGAGGAGCGAGGTCGGGCCGATGTCGACCGAGCAGTCGACCGTCCGGGGACCCTCCGGGGGATCGACGAGGAAGATCCGGAGACGCCCTTCTCCAGCATGCGGGAGCGTCGGAGCGTCCCCCGACTCCTCGGTCTCGGCCCTCGGGGGAGGGACGGGAGCCGGGGGAACTTCGGAGGCCGAGGCCGGCGCGGGGGCTCGCTCGGAGGAATGGCTGCCCTCCGAAGGCGAGGCCTGCTCGGGGGCGTCGAGGAAGAGGACGGCCGCGAGGAGGAGGCCCGCCCCCGCGATCGCAAGGAGGAGGGCCGCCCGCGCCCCGCCTCGGACGTTTGACTCTCTTTCGCGGACGGGGGTAGTTTGTCCGTTCTTCTCCCGCGTCGCGTCGGTCGCACTCACGGCCGTCAATGTAGCAGCCGGGTCGACGCGGGTTTCCGCCGAGAAGGCGCCCCTCCATGCTCTTCCCCCTGCTCCTCGCCCTCTCCGGAGGCTCGGCACCCGTCGAGCGCGTGATCGTGCTCGGCTTCGACGGGGCCGACGCGGGGCTCGTCGAGAGGTACATGGACGAGGGGCGCCTCCCGAACCTGGCGAGGCTCCGCAAGGAGGGGACCTACGCCCGCCTCGGCACGACGAACCCGGCCCAGTCGCCGGTCTCCTGGGCGGCGCTCAACGCGGGGGCGAACCCGGGGAAGACGAACCTCTTCGACTTCGTCAAGCGCGTGAACGTGGACGACTCGGGGAAGCCCCTCGAGAAGCCGACGCCGGCCCTCGCCCTGGCCGATCCGATCAAGGTGAAGACGGCCGACGTCACCTGGATCGATCCGGCGAAGTCGGACACCTATTCGATGGGGGCGGGGGTCGCCCTCCTCGTCCTCTCCTTCGGGATCGTCCGTCTCCTCCGGGGGAAGGTCCTCTTCGGCCTGGCGGTCGGGCTCCTCCTCGGCGCGGGAGGGGCGGCCGCGGTCTCCCGCGTCTGCGAGTGGATCCCCGAGGAGCTGCCGGCCGCGGCGAACCCGTCGAAGGCGAAGGGGTTCTGGGCCGCCGCCGCGGCGAAGGGGGTTCCCTTCGCGGGGCTCCAGGTCCCGATGGCTTTCCCCCCCGACCCGGTGCCCGGAGGGAGGTACCTCTGCGGCCTCGGCGTCCCCGACGTCCGCGCGACGGTCGGCGACTGGTTCATCTACACGACCGACGAGCTCGAGTCGCTCGAGCCCGCCCCCGAGGGGATCTCGACGGAGACGGCGGGCTCGATCTTCAAGATCTCGGAGCGGGGGGGACGGGCCGACTCCCTCCTCCCGGGGCCGAGGAACTTCTGGCTGGAGCAGCGGCTCGAGAAGGAGCTGGCGCGCCTGCGGGCGGAGTCCGCGGCGTTGAAGGATCCCGAATCCCGCTTCGCGCTGGAGGACGAGATCGGGCGCCTCGCGCGGGACCTCTCGCACGCGCGGCGCGACCGCGTGTGCCTCCCGGTCTCGATCGTCCCCGACCGGGCCTCGGGCACCCTCGAGCTCTCCTTCGGCGGGATCTCGCAGCGCCTGGCGCCGGGGCAGTGGAGCGCCTTCTACCGGTTGAAGTTCCCCCTCAACCCCCTCCTCAAGCTCTCCACCCTCGTCCGCGCGAAGCCCCTCGAGTGGGGAGCGGAGCGCGGGAGGATCTACGTCGAGCCGATCAACTTCGACCCGCGCGACCTCCCTCCCCAGATCTCGATCTCGACGCCGCACGGGTACGCCGCGGAGCTCGCCGCCTCCGTCGGCGACTTCGAGACGCTCGGCTGGGCCTGCGCGACGAGCGCGGTCAAGGACTCGATGATCGACGACCAGACCTTCATGGAGGACATCGAGTTCGTCCTCGGGGAGCGCGAGCGGATGCTCGACCGGGAGCTGTCCCGTCGCGACTGGCGCTGCCTCTACGTCGTCTTCTCCGAGCCCGACCGGGTCCAGCACATGCTCTTCCGGCACATCGACCCGAAGAACCCTATGCACGATCCGGGGAAGGCAGCGGTCCGGCTGCGGGCCTTCGGGCGGGAGTTCCCCGCCTCGGATGCGATCCTGGAGACCTGCGTCGAGATGGACCGGCTCGTCGGGAAGGCGCTCGCGGCGTGCGGGGACCATACGGCCCTCCTCGTCGCCTCCGACCACGGCTTCTCCTCCTTCCGCAAGGGGGTGAACCTCAACAACTGGCTGCACGAGAAGGGCTACCTCGCGATCCGGGAGACCGGGGGCTCGGGGACCGTCGTCCGGGTCGGAGACCTCTACGACTCGGGCGGGATCTTCGGCTACGTCGACTGGTCGCGGACGAAGGCCTACTCGCTCGGGCTCGGGAAGATCTACCTCAACGTGAAGGGCCGCGAGTCGAACGGGGTCGTCGAGCCGGGGGAGGCCTCCCGGGTCGCCGCCGAGATCGCGCGGGCCCTCGAGGAGTACCGCGATCCCGAGACCGGCGAGCGCGTCGTCCGCCGCTGCTACGCGAAGGAGGAGATCTACACGGGCGCCCACGTCGAGGGCTCGGCGGACCTGATCCTCGGCTTCGAGGAGGGGTACCGCGTCTCCTGGCAGAGCACCCTCGGCGGGATCGACCCGCCGAAGGAGGTCGACGGGAAGCCCGCCTTCGGGCGCGTGATCCTCCCGAACGACCAGCCCTGGAGCGGCGACCACTGCTCGCTCGACCCCTCCGTCGTCCCCGGGATCTTCTTCTCGAACCGCCGATTCGCTCTCCCCGAGGCGGGGCCCGACGTCCTCCACATCGCGCCGACCGCGCTCGCGCTGCTCGGGGTGCCGGTCCCGGCCGAGATGGACCGGGCGCCGCTCCCCCTTCGCTGACTCCTTGGACCTCGACGCCTACCTCGCGCAGCGGCGCGCCCGCGTGGAGGAGGCGATCCGGGAGTGCCTGGAGGCTTCCCCTCCCGCCCCCCTCGCCGAGCCGGTCGCGCGCGCGATGCGCTTCGCGGTCGAGGCAGGAGGGAAGCGCCTTCGACCCACCCTCGTCCTCGCCGTCGCCGACCTCCTCAAGAAGAAGGAGGCGAAGGTCCGCGGCCTCGCGACGGCGGTCGAGTTCCTCCACACCTCCTCCCTCGTCCTCGACGACCTCCCCTCGATGGACGACGGGACGGTCCGGCGCGGGCGGCCGACGCTCCACCGGGCCTTCGACGAGGCGACTGCGATCCTCGCGGCGATCGGGCTCCTCTCTCTCGGCTTCCGCGAGGTGGCCCGAGCCGCCGAGGAGGCGGGTCTCCCGGGGGAGGAGGCGCGCGACATCGTGGCCGAGGCAGCCGACACCGTCGGCCTCCCCGGGATGGTCGGCGGCCAGCACGCCGACCTCCGCGCGATGAAGCCCGGGGCCGACCTCCGGACCGTCGAGTTCGTCCACAGCCGCAAGACCGGCGCGCTCTTCGTCTTCTCCCTGCGCTCGGCGGCGCGACTCCTCCGCGCGCGATCCTCCGAGACCGCCGCCCTCGAGGGGTACGCGAAGAACCTCGGCCTCGCCTTCCAGGTGACGGACGACCTCCTCGACCGGGAGGGGAATCGCGAGACCCTCGGGAAGGACACGAACGCCGACCGGGGGAAGACGACCTTCGTCGACCTCTGCGGCGTCGAGGAGGCCCGCCGCCTCGCGGGCGAGCTGCTCGAGTCTGCGCGCGCCGCGCTCGCGCCGTTCGGAGAACGAGCCGAGGTGTTCCTGGCGATCGCCGATTTCGTCGGGCGCAGGAAGTCGTGACCGCCCCTCCGCTATCCCCCGAGGAAATCCGCGGCCAGCTGCGGGGGCTCGGCTACCTCGGCGGCCCCCTCGGCCGCTTCGTCGCCGGTGCGGGCTCCCGCTCCCTCCTTGCGACCTGCCTCGGCGTCGGGGCTCGAGTGGGAGCGCTTCTCGGCGGCCTCCTCGCCTTCCTCCTCTTCCTCGGCTACCTGATGCTCGACCGCTTCCTCCTCCTCGCGCCCGCCGACGCGACGCTCCTCCTCCTCTACCTCCTCCCGCTCGGCCTCCTCGCCGGCGCCGCCGCGGGACTCCTCCTCGGCGCGCTCGCCTCCGGCCTCTTCGCCCTCCTCCGCCGGACCCCGACGCGCATCGACCTCGCCGCGACGAAGGCGGCGGCCCTCGGCGGGATCGGGCTCGCCCTCTACCTCGCCCTCGCCTGGAGCCGGCTCCGCTCGCGACTCCCCGAGCCGGGCCTCCTCGCCGACCTCCTCGCCGGCTTCGCCTCGGTCGTCGCGGGGGTCCTCGCGGCAGCCGCGCTCCGGCCCGCGACGCTCCTCGTCCTCGCTCTCGTCGGCCGCGCGCCTCCGCTCACGCGCTCGGAGCGGGCGCGGGGCCGGTTCGGGCTCGCGGCGGCCCTCCTCGCCGGGAGCCTCGCGATCTCCCTCGGCCTCCGGATCGGAGGGGGCCGGACGCCGGCTAGCGCGGACCTCCCCGACTTCGCCGTCCGGGAGACGAAGGCGAGCGCCCTCCTCCTCGCGGTCGACGGCCTCGACGCCTCCCTCCTCGAGCGGCTCGCGTCCGAGGGCGTCCTCCCCCGACTTGCCTCCCTGCGCGACCGCTCCGCGCGCTTCGACCTCGACGCCTCGGCCTACCGGGTGCCGGCGGTCTTCTGGACGACGGTGGCGACCGGGCTCCCCGTGGAGGCTCACGGCGTCGCATCGACCGCGACGTTCCGCCCGCGCGGATTCGCCGGGACCCTCCTCGTCGATCGGGCGGCGGTCGGGTTCCACGAGGTGCTCAACGTCGTCTTCCCGACGCTGCGCCTCGCGCGGGAAGCGCCGATCACCGCCTCCCTCCTCCGCTCGCGCAGCCTCTTCGACGTCGTCTCGGCGAAGGGCCTCCCGATCGGCCTCGTGAACTACTGGCTTTCCCATCCCGTCCTCGACCGGCCCGGCTTCGCCCTCTCCGAGCGCGCCTACTGGAAGGCGAGGTTCAACGCCTCGGCGGCCGGGCGCGGGAGGCGGCCGCTGGCCGTCGAGGGGGAGGCGCACCCCCCCGAGGTCTTCGCAGAGTTCTCCACCCTCGCCGAGTTCCCCCCCGCGGGCGCCGACCCGGCGCAGCGCGCGGAGTCGCTCGACGCCTCGGTCGAGCGGGCGCTCCTCGCCTTCGCCCCGCGCTTCTCGCCGCGCCTGGCGGCCGCGGGTCTCTGGGGTCTCGACACGCTCCTCCACGCGGCGCTCGCCGCGCAGCCGGGCCCGGGCGCCGACCTCGACACGGCCCGCCGTCTGACCGCGGCCTACGCTGCGCTCGACTCGAGGATCGGCAGGATCCTCGACGCGCTCCCCTCGGCGACCGCGTTCTTCGTCGCCTTCCCCGGTTCCGCCGCGCGCCCCGGCTCCGAGGCGCGCTACAACGGCGACCGGGCGCTGCTCTGGGTCTCCGGCCCGGGCGTTCTCTCGGGGAGCAAGGGGCAGGCGAATCCCCTCGACCTCGCCCCGACGCTCCTCGGTCTCCTCGGCCTCCCGGCGAGCGCCGAGATGCCGGGGCGACCGCTCGCGGAAGCGTTCGAGCCGGGGACGCTCGTCGATCCGCCGCGCGTTCCCACCTTCGGCCGCCCGCCCCGCGGCGCGGGCCGCGAGGCCTTCGACGACGAGATGGTCTCGATCCTCCGCGCGCTCGGATACCTGTAGCCCCCTAGCGGGGGAGCCGGCTCCTCCAGCTCGCGGCGCGCTCCTCTCCCCCCACGCGGGTGTACAGGCGAGTGAACCGCTCCACGGTCCTCGCCGCGAGCGGGCTCTCGGCCCCGTAGACGACGCGCGCGACCTCGACGGCCTCCAGCCCCAGGCGCTCCGCCTCCTCGAAGCGCCCGATCTCGAGGAGGCACAGGGCGAGGTTCGCGACCACGCGCGGGCGCTCGGGATACGTCGGATACCGGGCGGCGAAGACCGCGGCGGCCGCGCGCAGGGGCGCTTCCGCCTCGGCGAATCTCCCCCCGTTCATCCGGTGGACCGCGAGGCTCGAGCGCGCGACGGCGGCGGCCAGGTCGTCGCGGGCGCCGTCGAAGGCGGCCGCGGCTCCCTCGTAGGCCGACTCGGCGTCCGCCGCGCGGCCGGTTTGGCTGTAGAGCGTCGCGCGCGAGAGGAGCACGTTCGCCCGGATCGGGCTCTCCGGACCGAGCACCGCCGCGGCGTCCTCGAGACGGGGCTCCGCCTCCCCGTACCGCCGCTGATCCACGTAGAGGTCGGCCAGGGTCACGAAGCCGTAGGCGAGGAAGGGGTGGCGCGGTCCGAACACGGCCTCCGCGCGCCGGCAGCTCTCGAGGAGCAGGTTCTCCGCGCCCGACCGGTCGTCCCGTGCCGAGGCCACGCGCGCGCGCGAGTGGAGGATCTCCGGGACGCGGAAGGCCAGCGCGGCCCCTCCCTCCTCGCGCATCGCCTGGCAACGGGTGAAGAGGTTCTCGGCTTCCTCGATCCGCCCCTCAAAGTAGGCGAGGCTCGCGAGGGTCTGCAGGCTCTCGCTCCGGTCGAGCCGGCTCGTGGAGGCGTTGCGCTCCCGCATGTCCCTCGCCTCGAGCGCGAGGGCGCGCGCCCTCGCCAGATCTCCCTCGTCCCGGTGGAGCCGGGCGAGGATGTCGAGGCTCCGGGCGGTCTCCGGGTCGTCGGGGGGTAGGTGACGGCGCCGGAGCGCCAGCGCCTCCTCGTAGAAGGGACGGGCCTCGGCCGTGCGCCTGAGGTAGTGCTCGGCCTCCCCGATGCCAAAGAGGCACGTCGCCAGCTCGAGCGGATCGATCCCGGGCGTCTCCCGGAGCAGCGCGGCCGCCCTCTCGAGGTCGCCCTTCGCCGCCTCGAACTTCCCGAGGTTGTGCTCGACGCGCCCCACCGTCCGCAGGAGCGCCGCGCGCAGTTCCGGCTCCTCCTCGAGGCCCGAGAGGAGCGCCCCTCGCCCGCGCTCGAGGAGCTCGATCGCCTTGACCTCGGCCCCGCGCTGCCCGCTCGGATCGGACACCTGGAAGAGGTCGGAGACGAACTGGGTCACCCGCTCGGCGAAGAGGGCCTTGCGCTCCGCGCGCCGCGCGGCCTCGCGCCACTCCCCCTCGGCCTTCTCGGCGCGATGCCAGTTCGCCTTCGACTGGAAGTGGAGGGCGAGGCTGGCGATCGCCCCGGCCACGGAGGTGACGACGATGGCGGCGAGGGCGGCGACGAGCCGGCGGTTGCGCCGCGCGAACTTCGCGAACTGGTAGGCGAGCGACGGAGGCCGCGCCCGCACGGGCTCGTCCCGGAGGTACCGGCGAAGGTCGGAGGCGAGGTCCTCCGCCGAGGCGTACCGGCGCTCCCTCTCCTTCTCGAGCGCCTTGGCGACGACCGTGTCGAGGTCGCCGGCGAGGGATCGGTCGACGGAGGAGAGCCGGGTCGGCTCCTCCTCGAGGATGGCGCGGGACGCCTCGGCGACCGTCCAGCGCGCCACGTCGTAGGGGAGCCGGCCGGCGAGGATCTCGAAGGCGATCACCCCGAGCGCGTAGACGTCCGATCGCGCGTCGAGGCGGGAGGGGTCCCCTCCCACCTGCTCGGGGCTCATGTAGGGGAGCGTGCCGAGGAGGTCTCCCGTCCTCGTCTCGAGCGTCGAGATCCGCAAGTCGGCTCCGCTCGCCCGGGCGACGCCGAAATCGAGGATCTTCGGCTGGCCTCCCGCCTCGACGAGGATGTTCCCGGGCTTGAGGTCGCGGTGGACGACTCCCTTCCCGTGGGCGTGCTCGACGGCCTCGCAGATTCGGACGAGGAGCTCGACGCGCGCGCGACGGTCGAGCCCCGCCTCCTCCGCGTGGCGCAGCAGCGGTCGGCCCTCGACCAGCTCCATCGCGAGGAAGGGCTGCGGTCCCGCCCCCGCGTCGAAGGTGCCCGCCTCGTAGACCGCCGCGATCCCGGGGTGGTTGAGCCGGCCGAGGACCTGCGCCTCGTGCTCGAATCGGCGCCGGACTTCCTCGCCGGCGAAGCCCGAGGCGAGCACCTTGACCGCGACGCGCCGGCGGGGGCTCTCCTGTTCCGCCTCGTAGACGACCCCCATTCCGCCGGCCCCGATCCTCCGCAGGCACCGGTAGCGGCCGATCCATGCCGGGACCGCGGGCTCCGCCGCGTCCCGCAGGGGCGCAGCGGCGGACGAGGGGAGGACGGAGGAACCGTGGAGGTCCCCGGAAAGAAGGGCCCGCACCGCCGAGCGCAGCTCCCGGTCCCCGCCGCAGGCCCGATCGAGGGCCTCTTCCCGCTCCGGCGGGGGTAGATCGCAGACGTCGTTGAAGATCTCGCAGGCCCGCTCGTGGCGCGGATCGCTCATAGCCTCAATCGGTTCGCGAGCCACGCGCGCGCCGCGCGCCAGTCGCGCTCGACGGTGGCCTGCGACACGCCGAGGACGCGCGCCGCCTCGGAGGCGGACAGCCCCGCGAAGAAGCGCAGCTCGACGACGCGCTCCTGACGCTCCGAGGAACGACCGAGCGCCTCGAGGGCCCGGTCGACCTCCTGGAGGTCCGCCCCCTCGGACGCCTGAAGGGGCATCGGCAGGCTGTCGAGCGGCACCCGCTCGCGACCCCCGCCCCGCTTGCGTCGCGCGCGGGCTCGCGCGTGGTCGACGAGGACGCGGCGCATCGCCCGGGCTGCCAGGGCGAGGAACTGGTCGCGGGTCCGGACCTCGAGGCCCTCGGCCTTCACGATGCGGAGGAAGGCCTCGTGGACGAGGGAGGTCGGCTGGAGGGTGTGGCCGGCGCGCTCCCCGCGCAGGGCCTGGGCCGCCCGGGCGCGCAGCTCGGCGTAGACCGCCTCGAACGCCCGCTCCGCGGCGCGGGAGTCCCCCCCCGCGGCTGCCTGGAGCCATTGGGTCGCCTCGCGAGGAGCCGGAACTCCCGTCCGTCCAGCCGAACCCCGTTCGGCGGGGAACCCCATGGCCGGATTGTACGTGCGCTCCCCGCCGTCACCCCGGGGGGGGCATGAGGGCTCCCGAGGACGGACGACGCTTCTTCTCCGCCCAGTCGATCCGGAGGGGGGGCCTTCCTCCGGAAAGGAGTCCGCCATGGAACTCGAGCGCATTCGGTCGGTCGTCCCGATCCTCCTCCTCGCCTCCGCCTGCGCCGGGGGGGGCGGCGGGTCCGGTGGCGGCGGCGGCCCGGGCCTCGACGACGGGGAGTACACGATCGAGGCCTTCGGCTACGAGGACCCGCACCCGGCCGACTTCCACCCGCTGGGCGTGGACACGGCTCGGCTGCGGCACCTCTCGGAGGTCGCGATCTTCGCGGGAAGGGCGACCAGCATCCCGGCGGGGACCACGCCGTGGGTCCTCGACGACGCCGATCACGCCCATGCCCCCATACCGCCCGACTACGGCTCCTTCCTCGCCGGGACCTCGACGGTGATCGCCGCCGCGAGCGGGCAGCTCGACCTCGATCCCGAGAACGAGGTCGTGCTCGTCGCGTCGGTCGGCCTCGGCGAGGCGCTGCGAGTCGGCGTCCTCGAGCGCGTCCCCGCGGGCGGGATCGCCGTGACGACGATCTACGAGTTCGCGACCGGATGGAGCGGGACCACGACCGCGAGCCTCGCCCTCGGCGACCTCGACGGGGACGGGCGCGACGAACTGGTGATCACGTACCGGAAGGGACTTCCCGGGACCCCGTCCTCCTCGCCGCGGCGGTGGACGGTGCGCGACGACCCGGCGGACGGCAACGGAGCGATCCACGAGGAGGACCTCCCGTTCTGGGTGACGGACGCCTCGGTCGCCTGCGCCGACCTCGACGGGGAGGGACCGGAGGAGATCGCGCTCCTCGAGCAGGAAGGGGACTACGCCGTGCACCTCGACGCTCGCAGGGTGACGGGGGGGACGGTGCAGCCTGCCGCCGCTCCCCTGGCGATCCCGTTGGTCTTCGAGCCCGCCGGGCGCAGCGTCGTGCTCGCCGGTCGCTTCGATCCCGATGCTCGCGAGGAGGTGGTGGTCGCGTACGGAGCCGACCTGTTCATCGGCTTCGGGATGACGGTCAACTGGCAGGTCGTCGACCTGACGGGCGGAGGCGTCCTCGTTCCCGCCTCCAGCGGGGAGATCCAGGTCGACCAGAACCCGTTCTTCCTGGACGAGCGGTGGAGCGGCTGCGCCGCCGATCTCGACGGCGACGGCCTCGACGAGGTCGCCGTGCTCGGCCCCGAAGGGGACCTGCGCGTCGCGGTCCCCTCCGGAGCGGCGAACGGCCTCGAGGGGGAGGAGATCGACGCCTCCCTCCCCTTCGACGACGCCGGGACGACCCTCCTCGCTGTCCAGGACGACGAGGACCCGCGGACGGAACTCTGCGCGCTCGGCGTCGTGTTCGGAAACACGCATGTCCTCTCCGCCCGCTGGTTCGGGGCGATCCCCCAAGGAGGCACGAACGTCCTCGCTTCGGCCGGGTCGACCCAGCAGATCCTCTTCCCCCCTCCGACCCCCTCGGGGGGATCCCTCGCCGCGCTCGCCGCGTGCGAAGGGGACCTCGACGGCGACGACCTCACGCTACGCTTCACCGGCGAGAAGCACCTCTCGCTGGCCGATCCGATCCCGCTCGTCGCGATGGCCGCGCCGCCGACGAAATCGGGGATCGCGCAGAACTACGGATCGACGCAGACGGTCTACACGATGGAGCAGGGACTCGCCGAGACCTTCGGGGTGAGCGCCTCGGCGACCCTCTCCTTCTCCTCCGGCGTCGCGGTCGGGGACGTTCTCGGCCTCTTCGGGGTCACGGCCCGGGCGACGATCGCGGCCTCCTTCGAGCAGACGCAGACGAGCACCCACCTCGTCACGCAGGGGATCTCCTTCAGCGGCGCCCACGACCGCGACCTCGTCGTGTTCCAGGGGACGCTCTACCACTCCTACGTCTACGAGATCGTCGCGGGCCCCGACCCCGCGCTCGTCGGGACGACGATGAGCCTTGACGCGCCGATCGACTCGAAGGTCTTCAAGTGGTCGATCGAGCACTACGACTCGATCGCCCCCCAGGCGATCGGGCCCCTCGCGTTTTCCCACGGGATCGGGGACCCGGCCTCCTATCCGACGGAGGCCGAGGCGGGCGCGCTCCTCTCGACCTACGTCGGCTGGCTCGGGAACGAGGCGACCGTCGGCCTGGGCGGCAACGCGAACGAGGTCTTCCTCGCGATCGACGAGACGAACTCGACCTCGAGCCAGTGGTCCTACGGCGTCACGTGGGAGACGGGGTTCCACGTCGGCGGGGCGTCCGTGGGCTTCAGCGTCGGCGCGACGACGAGCACGATGGTCGAGGTCGCGACGGTCCTCGGGACGGAGTACCGCGGCCGCGTCGGGGACATCACCAGCGGCGCCGACTACGGCGCGTGGCTCTACGACTTCGGACTCCTCGTCTACCAGCGCGGCGTCCTCGCCGACTCCCAGGGCCAGCCGGCCGGCATCGAGCCGGGTGTCCAGCCCTTCCACGTGGTCACCTACTGGACGGATCCGATCGGGACGGGGTACTGAGGGGGAGACGTCCAGAGAGGTCGGAACCCCGCGGCACCTCAAGAAGGCAGCGATTCGAGAAACTCTTCGAGGGGGATGACCTCGACGTGGCCGATCTGCTGCCTGCGCTCGCCGAGGAAGACGACGATCGATCGCTTGAAGCGGGGCACGCGCGTCGAGGCGGTCTCGAGCCCCCTCAGATCCGCCTGCGAGACCTGGCGCGAGGCTTTCACCTCGATGCCCCAGATCTCCCGGCCGACCTCCGCGAGGAAGTCGACCTCCGCACCGTAGTGAGTACGGTAGTGGAAGACGGCGAGCTCCGGCCAGATCGTCCCCGTCCGGCGATGGAGTTCCTGCGCGACGAGGTGCTCCAGCAGGAGCCCGCGCTCGTCGGGGAGGCAGCGATCGAGGGGCCGCCGGAGGAGAGCATTCCGGACCCCGATGTCGAACAGGTAGAGCCTGGGATGGGCGATCAGCCTCGCCCGATCCGACCCGCTCCAGGCGGGGACCCGGAAAAGGACGAGGGTGTCCTCGAGCACCTGCACGTACCTGCGGGCGGTCTCCTGGCGGATCCCCACGTCTCGAGCGAGCGCGAGGAGGTTGAGGATCCTGCCGGAGGAAGCGGCGATGAGGTCGAGGAGTCGCGCGTAGCTGGCGAGGTCCCGGACGAGCGCCTCGGCCTGGACTTCCTCGCGCAGGTAGGTGTCGGCGTACCCCCCCAGGGCGCGGGCGCGTGACTCCGGATCGGTCTCGGCGTAGATCCCGGGGAGGGTGCCGTGGGCGAGGACCCGCTCGAGGTCGAAGTCCGAACCGAGCTCGCGAGCGAGGAGAGGGTGGAGGTAGTGGACGTGGACGCGGCCGGGCAGAAGGTTCGCCTGTCCCCGGCGGAGCTTGCGGGCGCTGGAACCCGAGAGGAGGAAGCGGAACCGCCCCGGCATCTCGTCGTGGAGCACCTGGACGACGTCGAGGAGCGGGGGGACATGTTGGACCTCGTCGACGAAGACGGTCTGGATCCGGGGGCGCGCGGATCGGAGCTCGCGCTCCAGGCGCTCGGGTTCGGCGAGGTAGGCTCGAAACGTCGCGGGACTCGCCAGATTGACCGTGAGGTCCGGATGCAGCGCGGAGAGGAGCGTCGACTTCCCGACCTGCCGGGGCCCGAAGAGGAAGAGGCTCCGCTTCCCACCGGCGATCCGCTCGTGGAGGAGTCTTCGGTACACGTGGGTAAATTACCCCGATATTTACTCACGAGATAGTAAGATCTCCGGCGCCCCCGGGTGGATCAGGAGGGCCAGGCGAGTTCGCCGGAGCCGCGATCGGAGGGTCAGTGCCCGTCGGTCACCCCCGTCTCGTCCAGCGCGCGATAGGAGAGCGATTCCGCCAGGTCGCGTTCCCCGATCCTCGGCCTCCCCTCGAAGTCGGCGATCGTGCGGGCGACTCGGACGACGCGGTCGAGGCCCCGGGTCGAGAGGCGCAACCGCGACGCCGCGGCGACGAGCATGCCTCGCGCCGCTCCTTGGATCGGGGCGAGGGTCGAGAGGAGGCCCGGCGGGATCCGGGCGTTCGACAGGCACGGGATCCCCGCGAATCGCTCGGCCTGCATCGCCCGGGCCCTCTCGACGGCCTCCCGCGCCTTCGCGGACGTCGACCGGCGCGAGTCGACGTGTCGGTCCCCCGCACCGACAGATCGCATCTCGCAGTGGAGGTCGAACCGGTCGAGGAGGGGGCCCGACAGTCGTCCGCGATACCGGCGGACTTCCGAGGGAAGGCAGGTGCACGCCCGATCGGGGTCCCCTGCAAACCCACAGGGGCAGGGGTTCATCGCCGCGACGAGCGCGAAGTCGGCCGGGAACTCGACCCAGCCCTTGGCCCGGCCCACGAGGACGCGGCCGTCCTCGAGGGGCTGGCGCAGCGCCTCGAGGGCGTCGCGGCGGAACTCCAGGAACTCGTCGAGGAAGAGGACGCCCCGGTGCGCGAGCGTCACCTCGCCCGGCCGCAGGCGGGGCCCGCCCCCGAGGAGCCCGACCTGGCTGATCGAATGGTGGGGGGCCCGGAACGGTCGCCGGACGGGGAAGAGTGTGCCCGCGGGTCGGACGGCGCCTTGGACCTGGGCGATCTCGATCGCTTCCTGCAGGGTTGGGGGAGGCAGGATGGTCGCGAGGCGGCGGGCGAGGAGGGTCTTTCCCGAACCGGGGGGGCCGTAGAGGAGGAGGCTGTGGCCGCCGGCGGCGGCGATCAGGAGGGCGCGCTTGGCCTGCTCGTGCCCGGCGACGTCCGCGAGGTCCATCCCGTCGGCGGCCGAGGGGGCTACGAACCCCCCGGCGCGGGGGGCGACGGGCGAGACGGCCTCCTCGCCGGTGAGGATGCGCGCGGCGGTCCGGAGGTCGGGAGCCGGGAGGCTCGAGATCTCGGCGACGAGCGAGGCCTCCTCGGACACCGAGGTGGGGAGGACGAGAGTCTTGAAGCCCCCCTCCCTGGCCGCGATCGCGGAGGCGAGGACGCCCCGGACGGGACGCAGCGCCCCGTCGAGACCCAGCTCCCCGAGGAAGAGGGTCTCCCGCAGGCGCTCGGAAGGGAGATAGCCGCCCGCCACGAGGACCCCGATCGCGATGCCGAGGTCGAGGGCGTCCCCCTCCTTTCGCATGGTGGCGGGGGCGAGGTTCACCAGGACCTTGCGCGTGGGGTAGCGGAAGCCGGTCGCCTCGATCGCGGCCTTCACCCGCTCACGGCTCTCCCGGACGACGGAGTCGGGGAGCCCGATGACGCTCGTGCCGGGCAGGCCCGGGCGGACCTGGACCTCGATCGTGACGATCTCCGCCCGGATCCCCTGGAGGAGAGCGCTCGCCACCCTCGCCGTCATCGTCTTTCCCGGAGGAAGGACGAGCGGCGGAGAATCGGTTACGCGAACTGGGACTTTTCCGCGCGGTACCAGGCTTCCCGGACCCCCGGGTCCTCGACCAGGTCGGAGCCGACGATCTCGTCGGGAGGAACTCCCTCAAGCGTCTGGCGGGGGGTCCTTTTTCAGCCTTCCGCGGGGTCCCTTCTCGGCGTGCCGTTTCTGCCGAGGGGGGGGATCCGGGGCCCCGGGTCCCCCGGCGGCGCCGTCCCCGGTCAGCCTTCGCCGCCGCCGTCCCGAGCGGCATCTCACTGCGCGGCAAACACATGAGCCCCCTCACCTGCGAATCCTGTTCGTCCGCACGCCGCGCCCGAACGAGGGGATCGCGTCGATGGCCCCGTGGAACTCTCCCCAGGAGGGTTTCCCGGATCCGCCCCCCCATTCGTGCCCGGCCGGGCCCCGGGCGGGGGCTAAACTTGACATTTAAATAAGCATGCGTATTTAAAGTGCATGTTTCCCCGGGCCCTCCGCCTCCCCAAGGAGCCGCGGGAGAGCTTCTTCCTCTGGGGCCCGCGCCAGACGGGGAAGACCTCGCTGCTCCGGAGCACCTACCCCGAGGCCGTCTACTACGACCTCCTCGACACCGACCTCTTCCTCCGGTTCACCGAGAGGCCGGCGCTGTTGCGCGAGCAGCTCCTCGCGGTCCGGGGGGCTCGGCTCGTCCTGATCGACGAGATCCAGAAGGTGCCCCTTCTTCTCGACGAGGTGCACGGGCTGATCGAGAGCCGCCGCCTCGTCTTCGGTCTCTGCGGGTCGAGCGCCCGCAAGGTCCGTCGCGGCCACGCGAACCTCCTGGGGGGGAGGGCGATCCGCCACGAGCTCTTCGGACTCACGTCGGGAGAGATCGGAGAGCAGTTCGACCTTCTCCGCGCCTTGAACCAGGGTTATCTCCCGCGGCACTACTCGAGCGAGAACGCCGGCGACCTGCTCCGCGCCTACGTGAACGACTACCTGAAGGAGGAGATCGCGGCCGAGGGCTTGACGAGGAACCTCCCCGCCTTCTCCACCTTCCTGAACGTCGCCTCCCTCTCCGACGCCGCGATCCTCAACTTCTCGACGATCGCGAGGGAGTGCGGAGTCTCGAGCCCTACGGCGAAGGAGTACTTCCAGATCCTCGTGGACACGCTCCTCGCCCGGTTCCTCCCGGCGTACGTCCGGCGGCCCAAGCGGCGCGTGATCCAGTCCCCCAAGCTCTATTTCGCCGACGTCGGAGTCGTGGGCGCGCTGGCCCGCCGCGGCCGCGTCGAACCTCGGTCCGAGCTGTTCGGCAAGGCGTTCGAGAACTGGGTGTTCCACGAGCTTTCCGCCCACCGAGAGTACAGCGGCCTCCACTACGCCCTCTCCTACTGGAGGCTCGCGAGCGGCGTCGAAGTCGACTTCGTCGTGGACGACGGGAGGATCGCGCTCGAGGCGAAGGGGTCGGGCAGGATCATCTCCGACGACCTGAAGGGGCTGCGGGAATTCGCCCAGGACCACCCGCGGGTCCGCCGGCGGATCGTCGTGTCGCTCGAGGAACGGGCGCGCAGGACCGAGGACGGCATCGACATCCTTCCGTACCGCGATTTCGCGAGGAGCCTGTGGGAGGGAACCCTGGTCCCCTGAGCGCCGATTCCGGACGACTCGGGCTCCACGTTCGCCTCGCGCGGCGACCGGAGGGTGCCAAGGCGCGCGAGGCGCGCGTCCCGGGGTGTCGGCTCGAGGGCGGCCTTCACCCGCTCGCGGCTCTCCCGGACGACTGTGGGGTGTAACGAAACTCTTTCCGCTATCGGGTAGCCGTTCAGGTGATCGGGCATCGCCTCCCAGACTCCGGGCAGGGCCCGGGCGGTGGGGGGCGGACCTGGACCTCGATCGTGACGATCTCCGCCCGGATCCCCTGGAGGAGAGCGCTCGCCACCCTCGCCGTCATCGTCTTTCCCGTGGGAAAGACGCGCGGCGACGAAACGGTTACACCGGCTAGCGTTTCTGCGCGCGGTACCAGGATTCCCAGGCCCCGGGATCCTCGCCGAGGTTCGAGCCGACGATCTTCGTCAGCGCCCCGACGATCGCGATCCGCTCGGTCCGGGTCGAAAGCACGCGCGCGTCGAGGACAACGCCGTCCGTGATGACGCCGATCTGGGGATCCCCGATCGCGGCCGCCTGCGCGACCTCGACGTCGAAGTCGCGGACGTAGGAGACCTGGTTGCCGAAGAAGACGTAGCCGCGGGGGCCCCCCGCCGCCTGGACCTGGAGTCGGCGCAGCGCCTCGGCGAGGGGGGGGGACGGCGGCCGGGGAGCCGAGGCGCTCGAGCGCGCTCGTCGCCCGCTTGCGGTGGACGGAGGTCGGCCCCGAGAAGAGGTGGGGGGCGAGAGCCCTCGCCGCCTTCTCGCCGCCCGCGCCGCGAAGGGCGACGACCGCGTTCTCCCGGACTCCCTCGTCCGTGTCGGCGATCGCGACGGCCGCGAGCCTCTGGGTCCCCTCCCCGGGGAATCTCTCCCCGAGGACGGAGGAGGCGACGCGACGCGTCGGGGTACGGGGGGAGGCGAGCGCCCGGACGAGGGCCGGGACGGTCTGTTCCCGCCCGAGGAGGCCGATCGCCTCCTCGGCGACGAGGCGGCGTCCGCCCGTCGAGGGAGCGTTCCGGAGGATCCATTCGGCCGGATGGGCGGTCCGCTCGGCTTCCCCGGCCAGGGTCGAGGCGAACTGCCGGATGGCCCGCGTGACGGCCGGGGCGCCGGCGTCGAGGGCGACCGCGCGATCGAGGAGGCGGCCTGCCTCGTCGTCGAGCCCCATCTCCGCGCACCAGAGGGCCGCCTGGGCGTGGCGGGTCGCCCCCGGCCGCCCCGTCCCGGCCCCCTCGACCATCTCCCGGGCCTGCCGGAGGAGCTCCGTCCCATCCGCGGTCCAGAGGATGTCCGCCTCGGGGACGAACCGCTCGGTCTCCCCGCTCCGGATCCGGATCCCCCCCTCCACGGTCTCGACGGTGCCCCGCAGGACGGAACCGTCTGTGGTGCGGACGACAACGCTTCCGCCTCCCCCGAAGGAGAGGAGACAGATCAGGGCGAACGGGGCCATGGGGACCTCCGGGTACGGATTATGCACGGTCCCCCCCGTGAGTAACCGGTCCGAGGGAGGGACGGCCTATAGAATCCCACCTCCCAAGGAGAGTTCCATGCTCCCGATCCTGCTCCTCCTCGCCAGCGCCTGCGCCCCTTCCCCGCAGGAGAACCCGACCGTCGAAGAGGTCCTCCGGAAGGTGCGCGAGGTGGTCCCGAAGAACCCGAGGTACACGGCGGACTTCGAGGAGAGCCGCTCGCTCGGCCCGACGACCGTGAAGGCGACCGGCCACGTGTCCTGCGGGGGGAGCCGGCTGATCCGCCTCCAGATCGAGACCCGGATGAGCCCTCCCCTGCCGGGAATGCCGGAGAAGGGGACCCAGATGCTCGTTGCGGACGGCGAGTACCTGTGGGTCGAGGCGCCCTCCCCCTTCACCTCGGAGAAGCTCTTCTTCCGGGGTCGGCTGGACGAGCTCGAGCGCCAGGGTGCCGGCGGGCGCCTTCCGCAGGGCCCCGACGACCCCTCGAAGGCGATCGAGCAGCTCGTCGAGCAGTACGCGTTCGCCTACCGGGGGGAGGAGGACTTAGAGGGGCGCAAGGTCTGGGTGCTCGAGGGGACCCCGCGCCCGGACGCGCCGAAGGACGAGGACGACGAGATGGCGGAGATGCTCCGCGCCAAGCTGAAGTCGGTCCTCGTCAAGATCGGGAAGGAGGACGGGTGGGTCTACCACTTCGAGATGCGCGGGGACCCCGGCACGCCGCCGCTCCAGCTGCGCCGCTACTCGAACCTCCGCTGGAACCCCGAACTCGACCCCGCCCTCTTCAAGTTCGCTCCCCCCCCCGACGCGAAGGTCCAGGACATGGCGATGGAGGCCCCCGCCTCGAGGCCCGGCGGCGGCCGCTGAACCGCCGCGTCCGCAGGGCGCCGCCGGGTTCGATCTCGACCTCGATCGCGCCCCCCTCGAAGGTGCGCTCGACGCGCGCCCGGGGATCCTGGGCGGGGATCGGAGCCCTCGCCGGCTTGCTCGCCGAGACGAGGACCCCCCCCGGTTCGAGCTCCGCGAGGAAGGCCTCCAGGCCCGGACCGGGGAGGCCGTGGTGGGGGAGGAGGAGGAGGTCGGGGGAGAGTCCGGGGAGAGCGCGGCGGAGCGCGAGGAGGCCGACCTCCTGGGAGTCCCCGCAGAGGAGGATGCAGCGGCCGTGCACCTCGACGAGGAGGGAAAGGGAGCGGTCGTTGTCGGAGGCCCCATCGGGCACCTCGGGCGCGACCAGGGTGAACCGGGCTCCCGATCTCTCGAGGGTCGCCCAGCCGCCGTCGATCTCGATCACCCTCGGTCCCGGCTTCCGCCGGAGGATGGGGGGGAGGGCGCCGCGCCGGACCAGGAGGAGCCGGGGCGGACGGAGGTCGAGGAGGGCGGGGAGCCCGCTCCAGTGGTCGGTGTCGGAGTGGGAGAGGACGACGGCGTCGATCGACCGAGCGCGCGCGCTCCGGAGATAGGGGAGGAGGATCCGTCCCCCCGGGTCGCGACGGTCGCGACTGCCGGCGTCGAAGAGGATCGCCCTGCCGTCGGCGGGCAGGCAGACGACCGCCGTCCCGTGGCCCACGTCGAGGACGGCGAGCCGGAAGGGGAGGGGTCGGGGAGAACGGAGGTGGATGAGGACGGGGACGAGGAGCCCCCCGCGAAGGAGGAGGCGGAGAGGAATCCTCGGAATCGGCACGAGCCAGGAAAGGAGAGAGGCGCACCCGAAGGCGACGGGGAGGGTCCCGACGTCGAGGGGGACCCAGGGGGTCGCCGGCAGCGTGTCGAGGAGGCGGATGAGCCGGTCTTCCACACCGGCCGTCGCGTCGAAGATCGCCGCCGCCGCCGAGCCGACGGGGCCCGGCAGCAGGATCGCCGCGTAGCCCGCGCCCATGAGCAGGGAGACCACCGGAGCGAGCGCCACGGTTGCGGGCGCCGACCAGACGGGGATCGAGCCAAAGTAGTTGAAGGAGATCGGCGTCGTGCAGAGCCAGGCGGCCAGGGAGATCGCCGCGCCCTTCCGGGCGCTCGTCACGATCCATGCGCCAAGACGCCTCGCCGGCCCGGGAGTCACGCTCCCGTCGGAAGGGTCCTTCCCGCCGAGCCGCTCCTCGATCGGACGGGCGAAGAGCGCGATGCCGAGCGCGGCGGCGTGGGAGAGCTGGTAGGAGGCTCCGAGGACCGCCGGAGGGTCGATCCACGCGCCGAGCCCGGCGGAGAGGGCGAGGGCCACCGAGGCGTCCGGAATCCTGCGGAAGAGGGCGGCCCCGCGGATCGCCCCCAGGAGGACGCACGCCCGGACGACTGGCGCTCCGTACCCGGTGATCCCGGCGTAGGCGAAGAGGGAGAAGAGGAGGAGGGAGGCCGCTGCTCGCCGGGAGAGGCGCGCCAGGCGCGCGGCCGCGTCCACGACCCCGGCGACGAGGATCGCGTGCACGCCGCTGACGGCGAGGTAGTGGAGGACCCCCGTCCGCGCGTGGAGGTCGAGGACGGCGGCGTCCGAGGAATCCCGAAGGCCGAGGAGGAGGTTCGCCGCGAGGCCGTGATGCCGCGGGGCGATCCGCTCGCGGAGGTTCTCGAGGAGGGCGATGCGGAGCCGATCGAGCGCGCGGAGGGGGGAGGGCGCGACCGGGGTCGCCACGCGGCGCACGGTTCCTGCGCCCGCCTCGAGGTAGCCGAGGATCCCGCGCGCGGCGAACGCGGAGACCGGCACGGCGTCCCCCGCCTCCTGCGCGGCGATCCGTCCCCCCTCCCAGCGGATCGCCTCGGCGAGGAGTTCGAAGGAGACCTCGCCCGTCCGAGCCGGGAAGGGGGTGGCCGGGAGGATTCCCTCGACGCGGTAGAGGCGGCGCGGATCGCGGAACAACTCGGGGAGCCGGCCGCCGGGGTCCGAGCGGGCGGCATGCGCCGCCGCGGCGCCGGCGAGGGCGAGGGCGGCCGCCAGGAGGGGACCGGGCGAGCGTCGCGCGAGCGCACAGGCCAGGGCGGCGAGCCCGCCCGCCGCCGCGAGGAGCCCGAGAGCGCTCGCTTCGGGGGGGATTGTCTTCGACGCGAGGACCCCGAGCGCCAGCGCCGGGGAGAGGAGGAGCGGCCGCCGCGCCGAGAGGAGAGCGTCCCCGATCCTGGTTTCCCCGCGCATGGCCCACAAGAAAGACGCCCCTGGCGCGAACGGTTACACGCAGGTGGGGGGGGGCTATGATCCGCGCCCTCTCATGGGGAACGCCTCGAAGCGAGCGCTCTACCCGGGCACCTTCGATCCCGTCACCCTCGGCCATCTCGACCTCATCCGGCGGGGGTGCGACCTCTTCGGGAAGCTGGCGGTCGCGGTCGCCGAGAACGCCTCGAAGGACCCGGTCTTCACCGCCGAAGAGCGCGTCGGGATGCTCCGGGCGGAGACGAAGGGGCTCCCGGTCGAGGTCGATTCCTTCCGGGGGCTCGTCGTCGACTACTGCCGCCGCCGCGGCTACGGGGTGATCCTGCGAGGGTTGCGGACCGTCTCCGACTTCGAGTTCGAGTTCCAGATGGCCCTGACGAACCGCGCGCTCGCCGGCGACGTCGAGACGGTCTTCGTGATGGCGCACGAGAAGTACGCCTACCTCTCGAGCCGCCTCATCAAGGAGGTGCTCGCCTCGGGAGGGGACGTGGGGGGCTTCCTCACGCCCGGCGTCGCGCGGGCGCTTCGCGACCGGCTCGAGGAGATGGAGCGGTCGGCGGGAGGGACGCGCCCCCCCTCGAAGACATGAGCGAATACCAGGAAGTCGTCTCGACGGACCGGGCGCCGAAGGCGATCGGTCCCTACAGCCAGGGGATCCGCCTCCGGTTCGGATTCGGGGCCGTCCCGGCCGCGGGGCTCCTCTTCACGTCGGGGCAGATCCCGATCGATCCGGCGACGGGGGGGATCGTCCAGGGGGACATCCGCGTCCAGACGCGGCGGGTTCTCGAGAACGTCCGGGCGATCCTCGAGGCGGCCGGCGTCGCCCTCCCCCACGTCGTGCGCACCACGGTCTTCCTCAAGGACCTCGGCGACTTCGCGGCGATGAACGAGGTCTACGCGGAGTTCTTCCCGAAGGACCCCCCCGCGCGGTCGACGGTCGAGGTCGCCCGCCTCCCGAAGGACGTCCGGGTCGAGATCGACGCGATCGCCCGCCTCCCGGGCTGAGTCGCGGGCTTCGTGCGCCGCACCCTCCCCCTCCTGATCGGGTTCTTCCTCGCGGGCCTGGTCTACTGGCTCCTGAAGGACTACGGAGCCGACCGCGTCACGTCGAAGCCCGCGGAGCGCGCTCCGGGTCCTAGCGTGTCGTCGTCGGATCCGAAGGAGCCGGGCGACTCCCTCGTCATCCTCTACGGGCGGGAGCCCGACTCCCTCTCCCCGTTCGGCTCGACCGGGATCACGAGCGCCTTCGAGCTGATCGACAACCTCCTGCCCCAGCTCACCTGGTCGCAGTTCGAGGACTGCCGGCTCACCTACGAGCCCTTCCTCGCGACCGGCTGGGAGTTCTCCCCGGACGGCCTCACCCTCACCTACCGCCTGCGCAAGGACGTCGTCTGGGACGACGGGGTCCAGGCGACGGCCACCGACGTCGCCTTCACCTACGACCTCTACGCCGACGAGTCCATCTCCGCGATCCGCAGCGCTTCCGTGCGGCGGATGCGGCGCCCCCCCGCGGAAGCGCTCGACTCTCACACGGTCGCCTTCCGGTTCACGGAGACCTACGACCCAGACTCGATGATGTCCCACACGGGGCTGAACCTCGTCCCGAAGCACCTCCTCGAGAAGGCCGACCGGAAGACGATCCGGGGACACGCCTACGGGAAGGCGCCGGTCGGGACGGGGCCCTTCAAGTTCGCGCACTGGAAGGGGGGGGAGGTCGTCCTCGAGCGGAACCCTCAGTCGAAGGGGAGGCGCGTGCCGCTCCTCGACCGGGTCATCGTCCGCCAGGTCCCCGACGCCGCCGCCCAGATCGCGGCGATCCGGGCGGGGGAGGCCGACATGCTCGAGACGATCGTCGAGTCGGACGTCGAGGCGATCATCGAGACCGGCGACTACAGGATCCTGCGCCGGGGGATGCGCGCGCTCGAGTACGTCGCCTGGAACAACCGCCACCCCCTCTTCTCCGACCGGGAGGTCCGCCGGGCCCTCACGATGGCGATCGACCGCCCCCTCCTCCTCGAGAGCCTCTGCTCCGCGGGAGGGGTCGTCTACGGGCAGCCCGCGATCGGGACGGTGCCCCCCATCCTCTGCAAGGCCTACGCCTCCGACGTCGTCCCCCTGCCGTTCGACCCCGCCGCGGCGGCGGCCCTCTTGGAGTCGAGGGGATGGACCGATCCCGACGGCGACGGCGTGCGGGAGAAGGAGGGGACGCGCTTCTCCTTCACGCTGATCACGAATACCGGGAGCCCGCGGCGGCGGCGGGAGCAGGAGCTCGTCCGGGCCATGCTCGCGAAGGTCGGGGTGGAGGCGGTCCTGCGGGACCTGCCGATGGACGAGTTCAACGACCGGCTCGTCAAGCGCGACTTCGAGGCCGCCGTGGCGGGGCGGAGCGCCTCCCTCTACATCGATCCCACCCCCGAGTGGCACTCGGGAGCGGACAACGCCTTCAACTTCGCCTCCTACGCGAACCCGCAGGTCGACGCGCTGATCGGGGAGGCGCTCGCGGAGCGGGACGCCGTGCGCGCCGCCGACCGGTGGAAGCAGCTCCAGCGCCTGATCCACGAGGACCAGCCCTTCACCTTCCTCTTCTGGAGGGACCTCCTCGTCCCGGTCCACAAGCGGTTCCGCGACGTGCGCACAAACGTCCTCGCCACCCTCTTCATGGCCGAGGAGTGGTGGGTCCCGAAGGCGCAGCAGAAGTACCGCGCCCCCAAGCCAAGGTAGTTGGGGACGGTCCTCCGCAGACTCCTCGCCGCGATCCCCCTCCTCTGGGGCGTCTCGACCCTCCTCTTCCTCGCGATCCACGCCCTCCCCGGGGACGCCTCGACCTGCTTCCTCGATCCCGACCTCGCGCCGGACGAGGTCGCGCAGATCCGCTCGAACCTCGGGCTCGAGGAGCCCCTGGCGGTCCAGTACGGGAAGTGGCTCCGATCGGCCGCGCTCCTCGACTTCCAGCTCTCGCTCCGCTACCAGCGCCCGGTCTCGGAGATCCTCGGGGAGGTCCTCCCGAACACCCTCCTCCTCTCCGGCACGGCGCTCCTCCTCGCCTTCGGCGGGGGGATCGCGGCGGGGCTCTTCGCCGCCCGGCGCGCGGAAACGCTCCCCGACCGCCTGCTCGGGGCGGGCTCGATCCTCCTCTACTCGACCCCCGGATTCTGGCTCGCCCTCATGCTCCTCTTCCTGTTCGCGGAGAAGCTCGCGATCTTCCCGACGGGAGGAATCTCCTCTCCCAACGCGGAGTTCCT
>JAKEFM010000109.1 GCA_022616055.1 Planctomycetota bacterium | reverse complement strand
CTCCGGACGGATCCCCCTGGTGCTCGCGCCTTCCTGTTCCGCTACGTCGAGAAGGAGGAGCGCCTTTGGCCGTTCCCCTTCGACCTCTCCAAGCGCCAGCCGGAGGATCTCGCGGCGCGCGAGCAGCCGGCCGAGTCAGTCGAGGACGGGGCCGTCGCGCCCGCGCCCGGATACGTCGCCCCTTCGGTCTACGATCGTCTCCTCGAAGATCTCTCCGCGAACGACCTGGGCGAGACGCCGATCGAGGGGCTTGCCCTCCCACACGGGTCCTATCTCGTCGTCCTGCGCAAGGAGGGCTTCGTCGACGTCCGCTTCCCGGTGCTGGTCCGCCGCGGCGGCGAAGAGGGTCCGCGGAACCCGATCCGACTCTGGAAGACCGGCGAGCACCCCGATCGCGCGAAGTGGGTCTACGTCCCCGAGGGGCGGTCGGTCCTCGGCGGCGACGCGGAGGCCTTCGACTCGTGGGACCGGCGCGAGCCCTACGTCGAAGGCTTCTTCATCGGCCGGTTCGAGGTCACCTGCGCCGAGTACGCCGAGTTCCTGAACGACCCCGAGACGGTCCGGGCGTATCTCGAGCACAGGCAGGCTGGGCGCTTGCGACTCGTGCCGAGGCATGCCTCCGACGCACTGCCCTACGACGGGTGGATCGAATCCGAAGGCGAGGCCGACTCGACCCAATTCGAGAGCGGCCCCGATCCGCACTGGCCGGTGCTGGCGATCTCCTGGGAGGACGCGATCGCCTATGTGGCGTGGCTGAACCGACGCTCCCAGGTGTCAGGGGGGCGCTGGGAGTACGCGCTTCCGAGGGAGGAGCAGTGGGAGCGGGCGGCGCGCGGGGCGGACGGACGGTTGTTTCCCTGGGGGGACGGCTTCGACTGGACCTTCTGCAAGGGGGGAAGCTCGCGCCCGGAGCATCGCCAGAACCCGGAGGCGGTCGGCGTGTTCCCGGCGGACGAGTCCCCCTTCGGAGTCCGCGACCTCGCGGGCGGCGTCTGGGAGCGGTGCCAGGATGCGTTCGAGGAAGGGAG
>JAKEFM010000108.1 GCA_022616055.1 Planctomycetota bacterium | reverse complement strand
GTTGCTCCCGGGGATCCCCCGGTTGACCACCCGGTGCGGAGCCGCGGGATCCCCCTCGTTCAGCAGCCGCTCGAGCCGCGAGGGGAAGGTGTCCGGCGGCTCGAGGTAGAGCCCGTAGACGCTCGAGTCCCCCGCGCACAGGACGGTGATCCCGCCCGGGCCGGGAGGACGCTGCGGGCCCGCGCGCTCCGCCCGGGAGGAGAAGACCCAGGCTCCCACGCGGAGCGCCGCCTCGAGGAGTCCCGCCGCCGCGAGGACGCCGCCGATCGACAGCGCGACCCGGAGGGACCAGCGCGCGAGCACCCGTTGCACGGCCCGCCATTCTCGGCGCCCGCCGGACCTCGGGGAAGGGAAGCGGAATCACTCGGGGACGAGCTCGACCGCGCCCGACACCGCGAGGACCCAGGGGTCGTCCTCCGAGCGGAGGATCGCGTAGGCCGCGAAGAGCCGGCCCGGCCTCCGGAACGCCCGCAGGGCGCGGCGCAGCGGCACGCGGGCGAGCCCCGAGGAGTCGAACGTCCCCTCGAGGTCGGGGTCGCCGAGCGCGGCGGCCCACAGCGAGTCGGGCTCGAGGTCGACGCGGTGGTCCCCGTACGTGATCCGCCCGGGGGTCCGGCCGAGGGAGAGGAGGAGACGGAACGAGAGCCCGGGGAGGTCGCGGATCTCGACCGACCACTCCCTCGGGTCCCGCGAGCCCCCGAGCAGGCGGAGATCGGGTCGCGCGCGGTCCCGGGGCGGCGAGGGGTCGACCGGAGGGGAGGGGATCGCGAGCCTCGCGAGGGGATCTCCGAGGAGCGCCCCGCCGAGGACTCCTTCCTCGACGAGCGCGTCGTGGACGAGCCGCGCGAGGATCTCGTAGCCGAGCGGCTTGAGGTGGTAGTCGGGGAAGTAGAGCGCCCCGGCTCCTCCCTTCGCGGACGCCGCGGCGATCGCCGCGCTCGTCTCGAGGACTCGCACGCCCGCGTGCGCGGCGGCCTCGCGCAGCGCCGCGTTCGTCTCGGCGAAGTGGGAGAGCCGCTCGTTGGGGTAGAGGACGACGAGAGGCCGGGCGGCGGCGCAGAGCGAGCGCAGCCGGACGAGCGCCTCCCGGAAGAGGAGGCGCAGCCGAGGCTCCTCGATCGACTCCGCGCGGTGGACGGTCTCGACGGGGAGGAGGTCCCCCTCCCGCGTCCTCACGACGCTCCTCCGCGTCCGGCCCTCGGCGCCGGCGGGGGAGAACCGGAACGCGAGCAGGCGCGCGAGGCGGACCACCCGCAGCCCCTCCCACGCCCCCGGCTCCTCCCCCGGCCGCGGATCGGGCCTCGCCCAGGCGTCGTTCACCCCGCAGAGCCAGACCACCGCGCGAGGCGCGTGGCGGGAGATCTCCTCTGGCAGGCGCTCAAGGACGCTCCCCGTGTGGTTCCCCGGGATCCCCTCGTTCACCACGCGGTGGGGCCGCGCCGGGAGACCCGCGTTGATCAGGACCTCGAGCCGGGCCGGAAACGTCTCCTCCTCGCGGACCGAGAGGCCGTAGACGCTCGAGTCGCCCACGCAGAGGACCGTGATCCCGCCCGGTCCGGGTTCCCGGGACCCCCTCGCCGCTCCCTTCGCCGCCCGCGCGAGGACGCCGAGGAGCCGCAGCCCCCCCTCGAGCGCGACGGCGCTGAAGGCGATCGCCCCCGCGACGAGGCCGAGCCGGCGCAGGACGCGCGCGAGACCGGAGCGAGGCGGACCCACGGGGAGAGGGACCTCCCCTCATCCGGGCCGGGTGAAGAGGCTCTGCCCTTCCATCTCCCTCGGCCGCGCCACGCCGGCGAAGTCGAGGAGGGTCGGCGCGACGTCGGCGAGCCGGCCTCCCCCCTCGAGCCGCGCCCCGCGCGCCGCCTCCGCGACGAGGAGGAAGGGGACGGGATTCGTCGTGTGGGCCGTGTGGGGCGAGCCGGTCCCCGGATCGACCATCACCTCGCAGTTGCCGTGGTCCGCCGTGACCGCCAGGACGCCACCGCGCTTCAGGACCGCGGCCGCGACGCGGCCGACGCACTCGTCGACGACCCGCACCGCCTCGACGGCGGCCGGCAGGACGCCCGTGTGGCCGACCATGTCGGGATTGGCGAAGTTGACGACGAAGGCGTCGTGGGCCCCCGCCCCGATCCCCTCGAGGAGCTTCCCCGTCACCTCGCGCGCCGACATCGCGGGCTCGAGGTCGTAGGTCGCGACCTTCGGCGAGGGGACCAGCAGGCGGTCCTCCCCGGGGAACGTGCGCTCGTCCCCTCCGTTGAAAAAGTAGGTGACGTGCGCGTACTTCTCCGTCTCCGCGACCCGGAGCTGCTTCCACCCGAGCCCCGAGAGGGCCTCGCCGAGGATCCCGCGGAGGTAGGTCGGGAGGAACGCAACCGGGACGGGGAAGTCCTCCCGGTACTGGGTCATCGCCGCGAGGGCGGGCCGAGGAGAGACCGGCCGGGGAAACCCCTCGAATCCATTCTCGAAGAAGGCCCGGACGATCTGCCGCATCCGGTCCGGCCGGAAGTTGAAGAAGAGGATCGCGTCTCCGTCGCGGACCCGTCCTTCGGTCGGCCCGCCGACGATCGTCGGCTGCACGAACTCGTCCCCCTCTCCCCGCGAGTACGCGCCCGCGAGCGCCTCCGCCGCGCTCCTCGCCCTCAGGCCCTCCCCGAGGACGAGGGCGTCGTAGGCGCGCTTCGTCCGGTCCCACCTCTGGTCGCGGTCCATCGCGAAGTAGCGCCCGACGACGGTCGCGATCCGTCCGATTCCCGACCGGACGATCTGCGACTCGAGGGCCGCGAGGTAGGGGCCTGCGCTCCTCGGCAGCGTGTCCCGTCCGTCGAGGACCGCGTGGAAGGAGACGCGGTCCTTCGGAAAGCCCCGGCGACGCAGCATCTCGAGCAGGGCGAAGTAGTGCCGGTCGACGGAGTGGACCCCTCCGTCCGAGACGAGGCCGAGGAGGTGGACGCTTCCCCCGCCCTTCCGGGCCGACTCGACCGCGTCGAGGAACGCGCGGTTCTCGAAGAACTCCCCCTTCTCGATCGCGAGGTCGATCCGGGTGATCGGCTGCCAGACGATCCGGCCCGCGCCGAGGTTCAGGTGCCCGACCTCGGAGTTCCCGATGAGGCCGTGGGGGAGGCCGACCTCGCGCCCGTGGGCGTGGAGGAGGGTCCACGGGTAGGTCTCCCTGAGCCGGGCGACGCGCGCGGCGGGGGCGAGCGCGATCGCGTTCGCCTCCCTCTCCGTCCGCTCTCCCCAGCCGTCGAGGATCGCGAGGACGAGCGGCGGCCGGCTCACGAGGGACCGAGGTGCGTCTGGGCGGCGCGCCCCACCGCCTCGCCCCTCGTCCGGGCCTCGGCGAGGAGTCGCCCGGCGCGTCCGAGCCCCTCCTTCGCCCGGGGGTCGTCCCCGATCGAGACCGCGTTCACGCGGACGTTCGAGGCGGCGATCTCCGCCGCGGCGAGGAGGCAGCGGCCTGCGCCGTCGAGGTCGGAGGCGACGTTGCGGTTGACCGAGGGGGCGAGAGGGGCGAGGACGGCGAGCGCCGAGCCGGCGACCTGCATCGTCTCGAGGGGGATGGCCATCGCCCCGAGGAGCGCCTCCCGCATCGCCGCCTTCCGGGCGGCCTTCTCCCCCTCCGTCGACTTCGGCAGCGCGAGCGCCTTCGAGACGTCGTCGTAGGAGGCGGCGTCCCGGTCGACGAGGGGGATCGCCAGCGCGCGCAGCTCGTCCAGCCGCCGCGCCGCCGCCTCCATCGAGGAGGAAACCGCGGCGAACTTCTCCCCCGTCGAGAACCGGCAGACCATCGCGCCGAGGCCGGTCCCGAGGCCGGCGAGCAGCGCGGCGACGCTGCCGCCGCCGGGCGTCGGGGTGCGGTCGGCGAGGGTCGCGCAGAACTCTTCGAGCGTCCGTTGGGCGAGCAAGGTGGGCTCTTGCTACCGGCGCGCCCGGAGTCCCGCAAGCGCCTTGCTCGCTCCGGAACCGCCACCTAGCATCGAAAGGGCATTCCCGACCCCGATGCGCGCGCTCCTCCTTCCGGTCCTCCTCCTCGCCGCCTGCACGACGGTGCCCGTCACGGGCCGGAAGCAGCTGAGCCTGTACTCCGAGGCGGAGGAGGCGAGCCTGGGACTGCAGGCCTACCGCGAGATCCTCTCCGACGCGCAGATCGTCGCGAGCGGACCCGACGTCGAGATGGTCCGGCGGGTGGGCTCGCGCATCGCCGCGGTCGCCGACGACCCGGGCTTCCAGTGGGAGTTCAACCTCGTCAAGGACGACGCGATGGTGAACGCCTTCTGCCTGCCGGGCGGGAAGGTCGCCGTCTACACGGGGATCCTCCCCCTGACCCAGACCGAGGAAGGCCTCGCCACCGTCATGGGCCACGAGATCGCGCACGCGATCGCGCGTCACGGAGGAGAGCGGATGTCCCAGCAGTCGACCGCCGGGGCTCTCGGCGCCGTCCTCGAGGCGAGCCTCGCGAACAAGAGCGAAGGGACGCGGTCGTGGGCGCTCGCGGCGTTCGGGGTCGGAGCCAACTACGGCATCCTCCTCCCCTACAGCCGCACCCACGAGTCGGAGGCCGACGAGATCGGCCTGATCTACATGGCCCGCGCCGGCTACGACCCGCGGCCGTCGGTCGACTTCTGGCGGCGGATGGCGGCGAAGGGGGGTGCGAAGCCCCCCGAGTTCCTCTCGACCCACCCGAGCGACGAGACCCGCATCGCGCAGCTGCGGGCGCTCCTCCCCCGCGCCATCGAGGAGTACGAGAAGTCCCGAGCGGGTCGTTGAGGAGGGCGGGGGTCCCAGTCGACGATCCCGAGATCGCCGCGGCCGCGCGCGCCGGAGCGGCGAGCGACGTCCTCGGCTCCTTCTTCGCCCGGGTCATCCACCCCCCGCTCCTCTCGCTCTCCCTCCCCTCTCGGATGTCGCTCTAGCGACCGGCGAGCCCCCGGGGGCCGGAATCGCCATAATCCCGGCCCCATGCGCATCGCCATCGTCGTCCCCGAGTGCGACCCTTTCGCGAAGGTCGGCGGCCTCGCCGACGTCGCGGGCTCGCTCCCCCGCGCGCTCCGATCGCTCGGGCACGAGGTGGCCGTCTTCCTGCCGAGGTACGCCGCGATCCCCGAGCGGCTGCTCGAGGGCGCCGAGGCGCGCGGGGAGGTGCGGGTCCAGACGGGGGAGGTCGACCGGACGGTCCGTATCCTCGAGGCGCGTCTCGGGGAGGTCCCCGCCTTCCTGCTCGAGGAGCCCCGGAGCTTCGGGCGCCCGGGCGTGTACGGGGAGAACGGCATCGACTATCCCGACAACCCCGAGCGCTTCGCCGTCCTCTCGCTCGGCGCGCTCCTCGCGATGGACGCGCTCGGGTTCGCCCCCGAGGTCCTCCACGTCCACGACTGGCAGACCGCGCTCGTCCCGGTCTATCGCCGCGTGCGCGGCCTGCACCGGAAGGCGGGCGTCCTCTTCACGATCCACAACCTCGCCTACCAGGGCCTCCACGAGAAGGAGATCCTCCCCCGCCTCGGGATCCCGTGGGATCTCTTCGCGATCGAGGGGCTCGAGTTCTACGGGAGGGCGAACCTCTTGAAGGGAGGGCT
The DNA here is from genome assembly GCA_022616055.1 of Planctomycetota bacterium. Taxonomy (GTDB): domain Bacteria; phylum Planctomycetota; class UBA1135; order UBA1135; family JAKEFM01; genus JAKEFM01. Next base: position 7,350 of record JAKEFM010000108.1, on the reverse strand, counting down.
CGTCTTCTCGACCCTCCTGAACACGGTGAGCCCCACCTACGCCCGCGAGATCCAGGAGGAGGAGATGGGGGTCGGCCTCGACGGGGTGCTCCGGCACCGCGCGCGGGACCTGTCGGGGATCCTGAACGGGATCGATCCCGAGGCGTGGAACCCCGCCTCCGGCCGCGAGGTCGCGGCCCCCTTCTCGGCGGCCGAGCCCTCCGGGAAGCGCAAGTGCAAGGCCGCCCTCCAGCGCGAACTCGGCCTCGAGGTCGGCGCGGACCGGCCCCTCTTCGGCGCGGTCGGCCGGCTCGACCCCCAGAAGGGCTTCGACCTCGTCTCCGAGGTCGGCCCCCGTCTCCTCGACCGCGGCGCGCAGCTCGCCGTCCTCGGGACCGGGCACGAGGCGATCGCGGGGAGGCTCCGGGCCCTGGCCTCTCAGCGCCCGGACCGCTGCTCCGTCACGCTCGGGTTCGCCGCGCCCCTCGCGCGGCGGATCTACGCCGGGGCGGATTTCTTCCTGATGCCCTCCCGGTTCGAGCCGTGCGGGCTCGGGCAGATGATCGCGATGCGGTACGGGACGATCCCCGTCGTCCGCGCGACGGGAGGGCTCGCCGACACGGTGCGCGACGTCGGCCAGGACCCCGAGCGGGGCAACGGCTACGCCTTCGGGGAGTTCACGGCCGGGGCGCTCCAGGGCGCCCTCGACCGGGCCCTCGAGGGCTTCGCCGCGCGGTCCCGGTTCGAGCGGATCGTCGCGCGCGCGATGCGGGAGGACTTCTCCTGGACGCGCTCGGCGAAGGCCTACGTCGATCTCTACGCGCGGGCGGCGCGGCAGGAGGCGGGATGACCGCGCGGCTCGGGAACTTCGCCCTCGTCCTCCACACCCACCTCCCCTACGTCCTCCGCCACGGGCGCTGGCCGCACGGGACGGAGTGGCTCTGCGAGGCGGCGGTCTCCTGCTACCTGCCGATCCTCGACCTCTTCGAGCGCCTCCTCGGGGAGGGGCTCGCGCCGCGGGCGACGGTGAACGTCTCCCCGGTCCTCGCCGAGCAGCTCGCCCACGAGGAGTTCCGCTCGGAGATGGAGCGCTTCCTCGAGCAGCGGACGCGGGCCTGCGCGGAGGACCGGGCGAACTTCTCCCGCGCCGGATACAAGGCGGGGGTCGAGCTGGCCGAGTACTGGCGCGAGTTCTTCGAGCGGGCGGCCGCCTCCTTCGCGAAGGGGAGCCTGATCGGACGTTTCCGGGGACTCGCCGACGCGGGGGCGATCGAGCTGGTCACCTGCGCGGCGACCCACGGCTATCTCCCCCTCCTCCTGCGCGACGAGTCGATCGAGCTCCAGCTCGCGCAGGCGATGCGGACGCACACCCGGCACTTCGGCCGCCCGCCGCGCGGGATCTGGCTCCCCGAGTGCGCGTACCGGCCCCGGTACGCGTGGACCCCCCCGGCCGGAGCGGGGCCGAGGCTCCCCTCGCGCGTGCGGCCCGGCGTCGAGGAGCTCCTCGCGAAGCACGACCTGCGCTACTTCTTCGTCGATTCCCACCTCGTCGCCGCCGGGGAACCGCTCGCCGTCTACCGGGACTTCTTCCCTTCGCTCGGCCGCCTGCGCGGGCTCGAGGAGCGCTCCCCGGCCGCGCAGCGCAGCCGCAGCCCCTACCACCCCTGCCTCGTCGCCTCGCGAGGAGGGGAGGGGCTCGCCGCCGCGCTCGTGCGCGATCCCCGCACGACGGTCCAGGTCTGGAGCCGCGACCAGGGCTACCCGGGCGACGGCTCCTACCTCGAGTTCCACAAGCGCCACTTCCCCGGCGGGAACCGCTACTGGCGCGTCACCTCCCCCCGGACCGATCTCGGCGCCAAGGAGCCCTACGATCCCGCGGCCGCCCGGGAGCGGGCCGAGGGACACGCGCGCCACTTCGTGTGGCTCCTCGGGGAGGTCCTCCAGGGGGCGAAGGAGGGGACCTCCGGCCCTCCGGTCCTCGTCTCTCCCTACGACACGGAGCTGTTCGGCCACTGGTGGTTCGAGGGGCCGCTCTTCCTCGAGCATGTCTTCCGCCACCTCGCCGACTCCGGCATCGAGGCGGTGACCGCGAGCCGCGCCCTCGAGGACTCCCCCCCCTCGGACGTCGTCGCGCTCTCGGAGGGATCCTGGGGCGAGGGGGGGGACCACCGCGTCTGGCTGAACGGCGACACGCGCTGGATCTGGGACCGGATCTACGACGCGGAGGAGGAGCTCGCCCAGCTCGCCGCGTCGACCCCCGCGCAGGGGGAGGCGCGCCGCTTCCTCCTCCTCGCGGGGCGGGAGCTCCTGATCCTCCAGGCCTCCGACTGGCCCTTCCTGATCACGACCGGCTCGGCGCGCGACTACGCCGAGCGGCGCTTCTCCGTCCACTACGCCGACTTCAAGCGCCTCGCGGACCTCGCCCGGCGCGCGGGGGCAGGGGAGAGCGCCTCCCCCGTCGACGCCGCGTTCGTCGAGGCGCTCGAGAAGCGCGACGACCTCTTCCGCGACCTGGACCTCGCGCCGTTCCGTCCCGCGGGATGAGGGGCCGGCGCGTCCTCGCCTTCGTGATGGCGGGGGGGAAGGGGGAGCGCCTCTTCCCCCTGACGCGGGAGCGCAGCAAGCCCGCGGTGCCGTTCGGGGGGAAGTACCGGATCGTCGACTTCGTCCTCTCGAACCTCGTCAACTCCGGCATCTTCTCGATCTACGGGCTCGTCCAGTACAAGAGCCAGTCGCTGATCGAGCACCTGCGGACCGGCTGGCGGTCGAGCGGGCTGCGTCCCGACCACTTCGTCACGGTCGTCCCCCCGCAGATGCGGTTCCACTCGGAGGCCTGGTACCGCGGCACCGCGGACGCCGTGTCCCAGAACCTGAACCTGATCGCCGACTTCGACCCCGAGATCGTCGCGATCTTCGGCGCCGACCACATCTACCGGATGGAGATCGGGGAGATGGTCGGCTTCCACATCGCCCGCGAGGCCCACGTGACGGTGGCCGCGATCCCCGCCCCCCTCGCGAGCGCCTCGGGGTTCGGCGTCCTCGAGGCGGACGCCCCGGGCCGGATCCTCGGGTTCGAGGAGAAGCCGGCCCGTCCCAAGGCGCGCCCGGGGGATCCGAAGAGCGCCCTCTGCTCGATGGGGAACTACCTCTTCGACCGGAGGCTCCTCGTCGAGACCCTCCTCGAGGATCTCCGCCGCTCGACCGATCACGACTTCGGGAAGACGATCCTCCCCGAGCTCTGCGGGCGGGCCCGCGTGTTCGCCTACGACTTCACGACGAACACCATCCCCGGGACGAAGCCGACGGAGGAGCCCGCCTACTGGCGCGACGTCGGGACCCTCCCCGCCTACTTCGACGCGCACATGGATCTCCTCGGCCCCAAGCCCCGCTTCGACCTCGACAACCGGCGCTGGCCGATCCACGGGGCGCCGGCGGGAGAGGAGCCGACGAGGATCGACGGGGGGGAGATCCGTCACGCCATCCTCGGGGAGGGGACCATCGTCCGGGGGGCGAAGGTCGAGCGCTGCGTCCTCGGCCGCAGCGTGCTCGTCGAGGAGGGGGCGGAGCTCGTCGACTCGATCGTGCTCTCCTACAGCCGGATCGGGAAGGGGGCGCGGCTCCGGCGCGCGATCGTCGACCGCCACAACCGGATCGAGGACGGGGACCTCCTCGGCCACGAGCCCGACCGCGACCTGCGCATGGGCCGGCACCTCGACCCCTCCGGGCTCGTCGTCGTCCCGCGCGGCCCGACCCAGTCGGAATGAGGGCCGGCGTCGGGATCGACCTCGGCGGCTCGTTCGTGAAGACGGCCGCGGTCTCGGGCTCCGGGAGGATCCTCGCCCGCGACCGGCGGCCGACGGAGGTCGCCCGGGGAGCCCGCACCGTCGTGGCGAATCTCGTCGCTTCCGCCGCCGCGGCGGCGAAGCGCGCCGGTCTGCGGTCCGTCCGGACGATCGGCATCGGCGTGCCCGGCGTCCTCGACCGCCGGCGCGGCGCCCTCCTCGCCGCCCCGAACCTCCCCCCTCTCGTCGGCTTCCCGCTTCGCTCCGCCCTCGAGCGCGCAACCGGCGCGAGGGTCCTCCTCGAGAACGACGCGAACGTGGCGGCGCTCGGCGAGCGCTGGCGGGGAGCGGGAGGGGACGACTTCCTCCTCTTCACCCTCGGCACCGGCGTCGGCGGCGGGCTGATCCTCTCGGGCGAGCTCTGGATCGGCCCGGGCGGGATGGCCGGGGAGTTCGGCCACGTCGTGGTCGACGTGGACGGCCCCCCCTGCGGGTGCGGCGCGCGAGGCTGCGTCGAGGCCTTCGCCTCGGCCCTCTCGGTGCTCCGCGAGGCGCGCGAGGCGATCCGCGCGGGCCGTGGAAGAGCCTTCGCCCCGCGAGAAGGAGAGCCCACCGCCGAGACGGTCGCGAGCGCCGCGCGGGCGGGCGATCCGGAGGCCCGGCGGATCTTCGAGGGGGCCGGACGGGCGATAGGTGCCGGGATCGCCTCCACCGCCCTCCTCCTCGACCTGCGCCGCTACGTCGCCTCGGGGGGACTGGCGAACGCCCTCGACCTCATGCTCCCGGCCATCCGCCAGGAGGTCATCGCGCGCGCCTTCGGGCGCAAGGCCCGGGACTTCCGGATCCTCCGCTCCCGGCTCGGGGAGGACGCCGGCGTCCTCGGGGCGGCGCGCCTAGCGCTGGACGCGCGCGGGAGGCGTGGCCGATGAGCGCGACGCTCGTCGTCCACGGCCACTTCTACCAGCCCCCGCGGGAGAGCCCCTGGTTCGGCGGCGTCCCCCGCGAGCCCTCGGCGGCTCCCGCCCACGACTGGAACGAGCGCATCCTCGAGGAGTGCTACCGCCCGTTCGCGTCGGCGGGCCTCTTCTCCCGCGTCTCCTTCGACGCCGGCCCGACCTGGCTCCGGGACCTCGAGCGGCGCGCGCCGCGCGTGTACGCCGCGATCCTCGAGGGGGACCGGACGAGCCGACAGCGCCTGGGCTACGGCAACGCCCTCGCCCACCCCCCCGTCCACGCGATCCTCCCCCTCCTCTCCCCGCGCGAGAAGCGCATCGAGGTGCGCGGCGGGATCCGCGACTTCGAGCGGAGGTTCCTCCGGGGGCCCGAGGGATTCTGGCTCCCCGAGTGCGCGGTCGACGCCGACACGCTCGCCGCCCTCCACGAGGAGGGGATCTCCTTCGTGGTCCTCGGACCCCAGCAGGTCGAGGCGGTCCGGGAGCGCCTCGGGGGTCCCTGGCGAGCCGGCCCCGGCGTCGACCCGACCGTCCCCTACCGCGTCAGCCTCGGCGCGGGGAGGGAGATCGCCGCCTTCGTCTACGACGGCGAGCTCGCGGCTTCCCTCGCCTTCGGCGGGCTCGCGACCTCCGCCGAGCGATTCTCGGGCGCCCTCCTCTCCGCGCTCCACGAGTCGCGGGGAGCTCTCGTCCACCTCGCGACGGACGGGGAGACCTACGGCCACCACTCGAAGGGGGGGATCGAGGGGCTCGCCGCGGCCCTGCGGGCCGTCAAGAAGGCGCGCTTCTCGATCGGGAACTACGCCTCCGTCCTCGCGGAGGTCCGCCCCCTCGCCGAGATCGCGGTGCGCGACCCCTCCTCCTGGTCCTGCGCCCACGGCGTCGGGCGGTGGAAGGGTCCGTGCGGGTGCTCGATGGTCCCGGGGGCCTCGACCGACTGGCGCGCGCCCCTCCGGGAGGCGATCGACGATCTCAAGCGCGCCCTCGACGACCTCTTCGAGCGCAAGGGGGGGGAGTTCCTGCGCGATCCCTGGCAGGCCCTGATCGAGGCGAGCCTTCCCTCCGCCGGGCAGGAGTCGATTCCCTCCTTCCTGGACTCGCATGGGATGCCCGCCCTCGACGAGCCGGGGGCGCGGACCGCTCTCCGGCTCCTCGAGATGGCTCGCCAGGCGCGCCTGTCGAAGACCTCCTGCGGGTGGTTCTTCGACGACCTCGGGGGGATCGAGCCGGTCCAGGTCCTTCGCCACGCCGCCCGGGGCCTCGAGATCGCGAGGGGCCTCGGCCTTCCCGAGGAGGTCGCCCGGCGTTTCGAGGAGACGCTCGCGCGCGCGCGGACCCATGCCGGGGAGGACGGCGCCTCCCTCCTCCGATCCCGCGTCCTCTCCGAGGCCGGCGGCGCCTCGCACGTCGCCGCCTACACGGCCGCCTCCCGACTCGCCCGTCTCCCGGGGAGCGCGGACCCTCATCCCGATCTCCGCGCGTCCGTCCTAGGCGAGGATCGGCCCGGAGGCGGGCGCTTCCTCCTGCGCGTCGCTGTCGAGGACGCGCGCACGCTCGAGCGCTCGGAGTGGACGGCGGCCGCCGTGAAGTCCGGCGACGCGGGGCTCCTCGCGGGAGCCGTGGCGTTCGATGCGGCGCGGCACGATGGGATCCGGGAGGCCCTCCGCCAGAAGACCGAGGGTCCGGCCGACCTCCCCCTCGCGCCGGCCTCCTCCCTCCCCCCACCGCTCGGCGAGTCCTTCGCCTCGATGGCCGCCACGGCCCCGGCGAGCGCCTGAACTCCGCCTCGCCCTTTCGTAGCATGCCCCCCCCTCCAAGGAGTCCCCGATGCACCTCGCGCCTCTCCTCGCCGCTCTCCTCCTCCGCCACGGCGGCGTTCCGCCTCGCCAGCAGGACTTCTCGAAGGTCGAGGTCAAGGCGACCCACGTCGGCGGGGCCGTCCACATGCTCACGGGGGCGGGCGGGAACATCGGCGTCTCGGTCGGTCCCGACGGGATCCTGATCGTCGACGACCAGTTCGCGCCCCTCGCGGAGAAGATCCGGGCGGCGCTGAAGACCCTCGGAGAGGGGAAGCTCCGGTTCGTCCTGAACACCCACTGGCACGGCGACCACACCGGGGGGAACGAGGCCTTCGGCCGCGAGGCGCCGATCCTCGCCCACACGAACGTCCGCAAGCGCCTCGAGTCGGGAGCCGAGGGATCGAGACCGAGGCCGCCCGCGCCGAAGGAGGCGCTCCCCGTCGTCACCTTCGACGAGAGCCTCTCCATCCACTTCAACGGCGAGGAGATCCGCGTCCTCCACTACCCGCGCGGCCACACGGACGGCGACAGCGTGATCTTCTTCACGAAGTCGAACGTCGTCCACCTGGGGGACGACTTCTTCGCGGGGCGCTTCCCGTTCGTCGACCTCGACAGCGGAGGCGACGTCGAGGGCCTCACCCGGAACATCGCCGAGCTGATCGGGAAGATCCCCCCCGACGCCAAGCTCATCCCGGGGCACGGCCCGGTCTCGACTCTGGAGGATTTGAAGACCTACCACTCGATGCTCGTCGAGACGACCGGGCTCGTCCGGGAGCGGATCGCGGCGGGGAAGACCCTCGATCAGGCGAAGGCGGAGGGGCTCCCCGAGAAGTGGGC
>JAKEFM010000107.1 GCA_022616055.1 Planctomycetota bacterium | reverse complement strand
TAAGGACCCAGATCATTCCCTCGGGATCCTCGTCGAGAAGGAGCGCGAGCTCCCGTCCGCGGTCCTCGACGCCGAGGACGGCGAGGAGGGCGGAGGAATCCCAGAATCTCACGGCGCTCCTTCCCGCTCCTCGAGGATCGATTCGCCAAGGCGAGCGCCCGGCACGAGGGGCCCGCGCTTCAGCAGTTTCTCGACAAACCCCGGTGGTAGGCGCCCCGTTCCTCGGCGGATCAGTCCCTGGCGTTCGAGGTCCGCGAGCCACTCCTCGTCGGGTCCCCCTCCCCCTGAGGCGCGGTCCGGGATCGGCCGGATTTCGGCGATCGGCCTGCCTCGGTCGAGCACGATGACCGTCCCTCCCGCCCGGACGTGGTCGAGGTATCGACTCAGAGCGCTCCGGAGTTCCGAGACCTTGACTCGCTTCACGGCGGCATCGTAGCCGCGGCTCGAGAATCAGGGGAGGTGTCCCGGAACGCGCTCCCTCGGACTTGCGCGCGCTAGGGCCAGTCGATCTCCCGCCGGACCTGGCCGCGGGCGTCGAGCTCGACGATGCGGTTCCTGCCTCCGAGGAACGTGACGCCGAGGATCCCGCCCTCGCTCGGAGTGGCACGAACGGCCAGTCCGCAGCGGCCGTCCTGAAGAGGATCGGCGGTGAACCCGAAGGGGAAGAGCGCGTCCACCGGGAGCCAGGGAAGCAGTCCCGCCCGGACCCTCTCGAAGACCCGGACGCAGGGCCCCCGCGCGGCGTAGAGGCGAGGGGGGACTGACGAGGTGGCGAGCCGGAGCCCCGCGTCGAACCCTCCGAATCCGAAGGCCATGCACGCGTCGACCTGCTCACCGCCGATCAGGAACGACGCGAAGCCGACCCATCCGGAGACGGGGCCGGCCGGCGCCGCGACGAAGCGCGCGCCTCCAAGGGACGGAGGGCACGGGGCGAGCGTGCAGCCCGTCCAACCCCGCTCGATCGCGAACGGGGGGATGCTCGGAGCGAACCTGGCCCGTTTCTCCAGGTCCGGGGTGAGGACGGCGATCGAGCAAGCCCCCTCTCCGCCGCCCGCGACGAGGAGCGATGCGGTCTCCCCTCGTCCGGCGTCGAGAGCGGCGAACCCCGTGATCCCCCACAGGTCCCCCGATTGTTGGAAGGGGCGCTCCTCGCGCACGGCTTTCCCGTCCCGGAGTTCGGTGATTCGGTAGGGATTGATGAAGTCGAGGAAACTCCGGTGCCGCGCGAGACGCGAGGTGTCGATCATCTCGGAGGAGCCCTCGTCGAGCGCGTAGAGGGAGCCTCCCTCGCGTGGTGCCGCAAGGAAGTGGGACCCGAGCCAGACGGGGCGCGCGGTTCCGTCGAGTCTCCGAATCCACCGTCGCCCGCCGCTCGCGTCGAGGAGCGCGACGACGACGCTCTCTCCTCGCACGGTGGAGGCGGCGATCTCCTCGGTGGCGTCGCCGTCGACGTCGCCGCACGCAAGAGCGAAGGAACCCTTCGCCGGTTCCTCGCCGGCCGCGGGGCCGACCCCCGCGAGGAGGCCGTGCCGGTCGATCGCCTCGCGGACCTGCTCGGCGATGAGGCGCAGGCCGAGCTCGTTCGGGTGGATGAGGTCGGCGCCGACCCGCGTGCCGGGGATCGGCTCCGAGGAGCCGTCGAACAGGCCGCGATTCCCCGTCTCGCGGAAGCGTCGATCGATGTCGACGAAGGGGACGCCGCTCGAGGCCGCCACGGCGCGGACGACCTCGTTGCGCGCGGCGACCTCGCGGCCTCCTTCGCTCTCGGGCGTGAAGAGCGAGGGAGTGGTGAGGAGGAGGGTGCGCGCGCCCCGTCTCCCCGCCTGGTCGATGAGGGCCCGCAGGTTCGCGCGGTAATCCTTGAGGGAGACCCTGACGCCCGACGCGCCCGCTCGTTCCGCTGGCGCCGCGAGGGAGGCCCGGAGGCGGTGGAGGCCCTGGTAGAGACGGAGATTGCCCAGGACGCTGCGGAGGGTTCCGGCGAAGGCCGTGACGCGGGGGCGCGCGGCGTCGGGAATGGGGGACGGACGGCCGTCGTTGAACCCGACGTAGAGGACGAGGAGGTCGAACCGGTCGTCGCGGAGCGGCCCGTCGAGGAGGAGCCTCGCCTGGAAACTGGAGTAGCCCGGGATGCCGGCGTTGAGCACGTCGACGGACCCCGCGCGCTCGTCGTCGAAGATCCGCTCCAGCTCGCGCGGGTAGCTCGTCGCCCGGCCGAAGGTGCAGGAATCGCCGAGGCAGAGGATCCGGCGGGCGCCGGCCTTCCCCCAGTCCTCGTCGCGGAAGCCCCGCGGGCAGAACCGCATCCGGAACTCGACCTCCTCGTCGATCGTCCTTCCCCGCGGCAGGCGCCAGAAGAGCTCGCGGTCGGGGATCGAGAAGGGGGTCGGCTCGGCGAGGAGGTCGAAGGCGATATGCGGGGGCCAGCCGAGGACGCGGAGGGAGACCTCGCCGAGGACGAGCAGGGAGAGGCCGAAGGTCGCCGCGCCGAGGATGCGGCGCCGCCGCAATCCGCTAGCCGTTGTCGATCTCCCCGAGGAGGGCCTCGACCAGGACGCGCAGATCCCCCTTCCTCGGGGAGACGTGGCGGATCCTCCCCTTCCGGTCGAGGAGGAAGCTCGCCGGCACCCGCTCGACGGCGAAGGAGCGGGCGACGCGGGACCGGAACCCGTCCCCGTCGAACACCTGCGGCCAGGAGATCTCCTCGCGGCGGAGGAAGGCCTCGAAGGTCTCCCGGTCCGTCCGCTCGGATGGATCGAGGCAGATCCCGACGATCTCGAAGCCCTTCTCGCGCAGGGCGGCGTGGGTCTCGCGGAGGAGGGGAATCCTCTCGCGGCAGGGCGGGGACCAGGAGGTCCAGAACTCGAGGAGGGCGACGCGTCCGCGCAGGGAGGCGGGGGAGAGGACGTTTCCCTGGAGGTCGCGGGCCTCGAAGGGGGGCGCCTCCTCCCCGGGACGGATGCGCGAGAGGGCCTCGAGGGCGCGGAGAGCCGCCTCCGCCGTCCGCGTCGCCGTCTCGTTCGCGCGGAGAGCGAGGACCTCCTCGAACCGCGCGCGCGCAGGTTCCGTCTTCCCGGCCTGCTGGAGGAGGAGCCCGGCCGTCATCAGGGCCTCGGCGAGGAGGGGCTCGCGGCCGGGGATCGCGCGGAGGTCGGCGGCGAGGCCGTCGAGGAGGGCGAAGCCTTCGTCGGGCTTTTCCTCCCCCTGGACGAGGAGGAGAGCGGCCCGGATCCGGGCCCGCGCGGCGGCCTCCGTGCCGGGGTGGGTCGCCGCGAACTCGACGTAGGCGGCGCGCGCCGAGTCGAACCACGCGGGGAGAGCCGTGGGGCGGGACTCCGCCCCCGAACCGGGCCGGGCCGAGCGCAGCGTCGCCTCGAGCTCGGCGAGGGCCCGGGTGGCCTCCGCTTCGGACGCGGGCGAAGACGCGGGCGCGGAGGCGGGGGCCGAGGCGGGTCGGGACTCGGGCTCCTGGAGGGAGGCGAGGGCGATGAGAAGGAGGGGCCGCACGCCCGGGCCACTTATACACGCGGCGGGGAGCCGGGACCCGCGGCGGGCGCGGGGAAGGAGGAGCGCACGACGAGGACGGAGGCGGGGCACTCGAGGAGGACGCGCTCCGTCGTCTCGTCCCGCAAGCGCCTCTCCTCCTCGCTCCCCTCCGGCGAGCCGAGGAGGACTAGGCCGGCCGGGGCGGCCTCGGCCTCCGCCAAGATCTCCTCGACGAGGAAACCCTCCCGGCGGCGGAGGGCGGAGGCGACGCCCAGGGAATCGAGGAAGGCGTGCGCGCGCGGGAGGCCCTCGTCGGGGGAAGGCCGGATGGATCTCCCGGCCCTCGGCAGGTCGACCTCGCTTCGGACGTGGAGGAGGATCACCTCCGCGCCGTAGGCATCCGAGACGAAGGCCGCGGCGCCGGCGATCACCTCCGCCATCCCTTCCCCTCCGATCGCGGCGAGGACTCGGGCGGGCGAGTTGGCCGGTCCGCGTGCGACGAGCACCGAGCCGCCCACGCGACGGACGAGGGAGGCGATCCGGGAATCCTTCCGGAGGCGATGGATCCCCCCTCTTCCGGCCGGAGGGACGACGAGGAGGTCGTAGGGCCGGGTCTGGGTCTCCTCGACGATCGCCCGCTCGGCGGGGCCGGGGCGAGAGATTCGGGAGGGAGGCGGGTCGGCGGGGAGCGAGGAGGCCGCCTCGTCGAGGAGGCCCGGACTCGCGCGAAGGTCCTCCTCCGTCGCGAGGAGGGAGACGGAGACTCCGGGCCGGCGAATGAGGGGGCCGGCCAGGGCGATGGCCGCTTCCCTCCGGGGAGAGGGGTCGAGGTAGAGGAGGAGTCTCATGCGAGGAGGAAGAGGAGGAGCGGGCAGGCGAGGCAGGAGGCCGCGAGGGCGAGGAGCCGGGCGCGTCCCGCGGAGAGCCAGGAGGCGGCGCGGTCGACCCCGCGGGCGAACCTCCGGTAGACGAGGAGGAGGAGGGCGAGGGAGACGCCCGCGACGGAGAGCATCTCGGCGAGGACGACGGGGAAGGCCTCCTGGGAACGGACCAGGAGGCTCGCGAAGAGGGTGTCGATGAAGGTCGAGATGTTCGCCCCGAGGACGTAGGGGAGGAGATTCTCCCGCCGGATGGAGCCCTTGGCAGTGAGGGGGAGGAGGATCCCGAGGGAGACCGAGACGGAGAGGGAGAGGGCGGTCACGAGGAGGCCGAGGCCGAACATGACGGTGGGGCGGAAGGCGACCTCCGAGACGCGGCCGAGGAGCCCGCCCGGGGAAGGCTCCGGGAGGGCGCGGTCGATCAGCCGGAAGGCGCCGAGGATCCCGCCGATCCCGAGGAGGAAGAGGCCGAGTCCCCGGAAGGGGACGAGGGAGAGGACCGGCTCGAAGACCCCGTCGAGGAGGTCGTAGGCCGCCCCCTTCGGCAGGGAGAGCGTCTCGAGCGATCCCGTGCGGAGGAGGAGGAGGGCGAGGGCCGTCGCCGGGAAGTAGACGGCCGCCGTCGCGAGGACCGTCGTCACCCCGACGTAGGAGGAGCGGCTCCCCTTGCGGCCGAGGTCGGCGAGGAGGCCGAGGCCGAGGATCACCGTGGCGGCGCCGAGGCGGGAGCCGCAGATCATGGCGAGGCACTCGGCCGCGTCGAGCGTCCCCGCGTCGAGGAGGCCGAGCGCGAGGGCCGCGACGGGGGAGCCGGAGAGGAGGAGGCAGGCGGCGATCCAGCCGAGGGCGGCGGCCCCCGCGACGCCTCGGATCCGGAGGGTCTCGAACAGGGGGTCGAGGCCCGCCGCCCCGCGGCGCAGCATCTGGAGCGCGAGGACGAAGAGGAGGAGGCCGGAAACGACGCCGGCGACGCGGAGGGGGACCCGCTCGCTCACCCTGCGGATTCCATCGGGGGGGGGCGAGAAGATGGGAGGAGGCGGCCCGCGGCGCAACGCTTGTGGCGCGAGGGAGGGGTCGAAACAATCGAACTTCCCGAAGGGAAGCCCGTTGCCCGGGGCAATCGCCATCCACGACGGAGTCCTCCTCCTCGGACGCGCACGCGCCCGCGGCGGATTCCTCGTCCTCGATCCGGCGCGGGAGAGGCCCGACCGGCGGATCCCGCTCGCGGATCCCGAGGTCGAGGTGGAGGGGCTCGCCGTCGACGCCTCCTGCAACCTCTACGTCGCCGATCCGCGGGAGAACTCCGTCCGGCGGTTCACCCTCTTCGGCCAGGAGGTGGGGCGCTTCGGGCTTCCGGGCCCGGGGATCGACCGGAAGGGATACCTCGACGCTCCCCAGGCCTGCGTCCTCGACGAGGACGGGAACCTCTACGTCGCCGGCGGCCGCGGCCCCCTCGTCCACGGGGTCCAGAAGTTCGCGCCCGACGGCCGGTGCGTCGGCACGCTCCGCTCCTTCGGCGAGCCGAACGAGCGGTTCGGCTCGCCGCGCGGCCTCGCCGTCGGCGGCGACCGGGTCTTCGTCGCGGACACCCGGGCGCGCTGCGTCCAGGTCTTCACCACCGCCGGGGTCTTCGTCTCGATGTTCTCGACGGCGACGGCGCCGGGGGAGCTGTCGATGCCCTGCGCCGTCGCCCTCCGGCGCGACGGGACGCTCCTCGTCGCGCAGGTGGGGGAGGAGCCCTGCGTGAAGGCCTTCTCCGGGAACGGGGAATGCCTTCGCGTATTCGTCGAGGGGGGGAGCGAGGAGGGGAGGACCGAGGAGCCGGTCGACCTCGCCTGCGACTGCGCCGGCAACCTCTTCCTCCTCGACCGGGGGGGCGAGCGGCTGCAGCGCTTCGACGCGCAGGGGCGCTTCGGGGGCCTCCTCCTCACGGAGGAGAGGCTCCCCGCGTGAGCGGGCCCGCCCCGGCGAGAGTCCTCGGCTTCCTCGACGCGACGGCCGTCGTCGTCGGCGCGATCGTCGGCGTGGGGATCTTCCTCACGCCCGGGAACATCGCCGCACGCGTCCCCTCCACCAGCGGGATCCTCGCCGTCTGGGCGGCCGGCGCGGCGATCGCCGCTCTCGGCGCGCTCACCTTCGGGCAGCTCGCCGCTTCGATGCCGGTGAACGGCGGGCAGTACGTCTTCATCAAGGAGGCGATCGGGCCGCTCCCCGCCTTCCTCTTCGGGTGGGCCTACTTCGCGGTCGTCTCGCCGGGGGCCATCGCCGTCGTCTCGCTCACGGCGGCGAACCACCTCGCCGTCGCCGCCGGGGTGGCTCCCGTCGAAGGGAAGACCCTCCCTCTCGCGATCGTCGCCGCCCTCGCGGCGACGAATGTCGTCGGCGTGAAGTGGGGGACGGGCGTCCAGAAAGGGGCGGTGGCGCTCAAGCTCCTCGCCCTCCTCGTCCTGATCGGCCTCGGCTTCGCCTTCCGCGGGGAGCGCGCTCCCGACCCGCCTGGCGAGGGGACGGGGCTCTCGGGGTTCGGCCGCGCGCTCGTCTTCGCCCTCTTCGCGTACGGGGGCTGGCAGTGCGCGACGTACCTCGGCGGGGAGGTGCGCGACCCGGAGCGCACGCTCCCCCGGGCCATCCTCCTCGGCGTCGGGATCAGCGCGACCGTCTACCTCCTCGCGAATGCGGCCTACCTGCGCGTCCTCTCCCCGGACCAGATCGAGGCGTCGCAGACGCCCGCGGCCGATGCGGCGCGGATCGTGCTCGGGACCGCCGTCGAGCGGACCGTCGCCGTCGCGATCGCGATCTCCGCGATCGGGATCGTGAACTCGATGCTCCTCACGAACTCCCGGATCACCTACGCGATGGCCGTCGCGGGGGGCTTCCCGGGAGTCTTCGCGCGGCTCGGTCGCCGGACGGGGACGCCGATCGCGTCGATCCTCGTCGAGGCCTCCCTCGCCGCTCTCTACCTCCTCGTCGTCGGGGAGAAGGGGATCGATCGGCTCCTGAACGGCGTCGTCTTCCCCGACTGGCTCTCCTTCGCCGGCGTCGGCGCGGCAGCCGTCCTGCTGCGCCTCCGGCGCCCCGATCTCCCGCAGGCGTACCGGCTCCCCCTCCTCGTTCCGATCCTCTTCACCCTCGCCTCCGTCGGCGCCGCGACCTTCGCCTTCCTCAATTACCCCGGCGACACCACTCTCGTGCTCGGCATCCTCGCGGTGGGGGGAATCGGATTCGAGATCGCGCGGCGGCGATAGCGGCCCCCCGAGCGAAACGCGTCCCGCGGCAAGTGCGGGTCGAGGGCGGGAGGAGACCCATGGAGGCAGCGACCACACCCCCTACTTCACGGCCGCCGGGCGAAACCCAATCGAGCCCTCCGTTTTCGCCTCGGAGTCAGGGGTGAAGAGATCGAGAAGCCTCCGGATGACCCGGTCGAAGGTCTGCCGATGGACCTTTCTCGCGAGTTCGCGCCTCATGGCGGCGAGCTCGCGGGCAAGCTCCAGATGGGAGGCGACGAGATGACGCAGGCGCACGAAGGCGCGCATGATGGCGACGTTCGCGAGGATCGCACGCTCGCTCTTCAGGACCGAGGAGAGCATCGCGACCCCCTGCTCCGTGAAGGCGTATGGAAGGTACCGCCGGCCGCCGCGGCCTCGCTTTGAGGTCACAAACTGTGACCTCAGAAGTGCATCGACCTCGCGGTAGGTCAGTCGGAACATGAAGTCGGGCGGGAAGCGGGCGCGGTTGCGCTTGGCCGCCTGATTGAGCGCTTTGGTCGGGACTCCGTAGAACGAGCCGAGATCGGAATCGAGGAGGACCTTCTGACCTCGGAGGACAAGGATGCGGCGCTCGATTCGGACGATGGGGACGAGCGAGGCGGGATCGTTCCGCATGGTGGGAGCGTGGCGCGACTGGCCGAGCTGCGCGCAAGCCTCGTGCCACACGGACGGACTCTGAAACTATGGCAGACGGGTGTGCAGGGGCCCCGGGGCGGTCGCACCGCGCCACTCGCAACCCTGTCACCGCGGCGCCTCGTCAGCCAGCGGGGCGCCCAGACGCCGACCCCGCCGCCGGTTCGGGTTCGTCGCCCGATTCCTTGAGGACACCAGGACGCTCCCGACACCACCCCCGCGATACAGCGATCGGGCTGGAGATGCTCGGGGCGGGAAGCGTCGGCTAGGATGGCTCTTCGAGTGCGCCCCCCCATCCTGGTCCTCGGCCTCCTCGCCGGCCCCGCCCTGTCGCAGCCCGGCCCGGCGGGACCGGACGATCCCACCCGCGTCCTCGTCGTCTACCGGACGAACGCGCCCGACTCGGACGGCAACGGCGTCTCCGACTCCCTCGACGTCGCGAACCTCTACGCGCTCCGCCGCGGCGTCCCGGCGGGAAACCTCCTCGGCGTCACCTGCTCGCCCTCCGGCGACACCTACGCCGAGGCCGCCGGGTGGACCGCCTTCTGGAACGAGATGGTCGTCCCGATCCGGAACTACCTCCTCGCGGCCGGGACGACCTCGATCGACACGATCCTCCTCTGCCACCGGATTCCGTACCGGCTGACCGTGGCGTTCGCGCAGGCCGGCAACCCCGTCCGGAGCGTCGACCAGGCGATCGCCACGATCTGGACGCCGGGGACATTCCCGACGGTGACCGGCTTCACGGACTTCTGGTGGTGGAACCCCTACAACGAGCCCTCGCCGACCGTCGGGACGGATCTCGGGCGCTTCAGCCACGCGATCACCTTCTCGGGGACGCCCCTCTACCTTGTCGGGCGGATCGACGGACCGTCGCTCCAGGCGTCCCTCGACCTGATCGACCGGGCCGCGTACGCCGACCTCTACGTCGCGCACCTGCCGGGCTCCTACGACGGGAACGTCTACGTCGATACCCGCTTCGCGCTCTACACCGACGCGTTCCTCACCGCGGGCTATCCCTTCGGCTACGACACGTACGGCGCCGGGGACCAGTCGATGGCGTTCGGGAAGATCGTGGCGCAGAACCACGGCTACACCCCTTTCTGGGAGCCGTACGAGACCGAGATCGGGGAGGCGGGCGCCCTCTTCTCCGACGGGTCGTCGGCGGCCTTCGCCTCCGACGCCCTCCTCTACGGGGGCTGGTACAACTTCAACATCTATCACGACGGGTGGGAGTGGATCCCCGGCTCGGCCGCGGTCGACGTCGACTCGAACTCCGGGGCGAACCTCTGGAGCGCGAGCCCGCCGAACTTCCTCCCGAACGCGTTCCTCCGCGGGCTCACCGTCGGAGCCGGCTGCGTCGCCGAGCCCTATCTCAGCGGCCACCCGCGGCCCGAGGTGTTCCTCCACTACCTCCTCGAGGGGTTCACCTTCGCCGAGGCGGCGATGCTCTCCGATCCGACGGCGCGCTGGACGTCGATCTACGTCGGGGACCCGATGTACAACCCCTTCCGCCCGTGGAAGGTCCCGACGGTCGACGGGACCGACCCGGCGATCGCGGGGGTCGAGTGCGCGTTCGGGGCCGCGGGAACGGATCGGACCGTGCGCGTTTCCCTCGCGGACACGGGCGTGCCCGAGGTCGCGGTCCTGACGGTGGACTACGGGACGAGCCCCGCGCTCGGGTCGAGCGCCGGAAACGGCTCGACCACCTCCCGTCGTCCCGAGGTCGCGCTCCCCGGTCTCGGCCCCTCCACGCTCTACCGCTACGAGGTCGTCGTGACGGATCCGGTCGGGAGGCAGGCGGCGGCTGGACAGTTCGCGACCTACACGGAGAACCCGGCTCCGACGCTGTGCCGCTCCCTCCCCGCGGCGCAGACGGTGCCGACCTCCTCTCCCTTCTCCCTCACGCTCGTCCACTCCCGTGCGAGCGCGGCGGACCCGATCCTCGGCCTCTCGGTGACCTTCGACGCCCCAGCCCTCGGACTGTCCGGCCTCGACGTGACCGGCCTCGTCCTCCTCCTCGGGACCGAGTTCCTCGCCTCCCCCGACGGGAGGGAGGTCGCCTACACGTTCGCGGTCCCCGCCGGCCTCCCGCCCGGGACGGTCACGTTCACGACGACCGTCACGGCGGTGACTGGGCCCGCCGCCTCCTCGGGGACCGTCGCCGTCGTCCCCTAGGCCGGGACACCGGGGCACCCGCGTGCGCCTCCCCCGCGCCGGGGGTATCGTCCGCGCTCGCGTCCGGTCGAGGGACTCCCATGCGAATTGGAGCGCGCGTCGTCCTCCCCGTTGTCGCGGGTCTCGGCTTCCTCGCTTTCCTCTCGTCCGACGGAGCCGCAGGGGGGATGTCCGCAGGATCGCATCCTGCGGCGGCCCCGCAGAAGCGGACGAAGGTGGTCCTCGAGAAGCGCTCCGGCGACGCCTACGGCAACGCCGGGTACAGCTTCCTCTTCGTCACGCGAGACCCCGCGGTCCATCGCAACTACGTGGACCTCCTCCTCAACAGCTGCGGCCTGCTCCACTTCAACACGTACTCGGGCACCAAGAACCGCGTCGCCTCTCTCGGCAAGGTCGACTTCGGCAAGGTGAAGAGGGTCCCGGCCGAGGGCTGGCTCAAGAGCTCCGTCCGCCCCGTCGAGGGGAGCGTCTACGTCTTCGAGGGCGGGATCGCGATCCCGGAGATCACGGCGAACTACGCGGTGAAGTTCGTGGTCACGGAGGTCAAGATCGACTCGGTCTCGATCGAGTGGGCTCCGCTCGGGGACATGCCGAAGCCTCCGAGCGAGAAGACGCGGACGGCGGCCGTCGGCGCGATGGCCAAGTGCGGGACGCCGCCGCACGACGAGAGCTGAGCCCGACTCGGGGCTGGCCGAGCCCCGAAAGGGTGCCCACGTGACGCGCTCCGCCGGTCTCCTCGCGCTCCTGATCGCGATCGGGCCGTCCGCCCGCGTGCAGGAGGCCCCGCCGGAACCGCCTCGCGCGCGGGCGCGGATCCTCCTCCTCGGAACGTTCCACTTCGACGACGCCGGGCTCGACGACTACAAGCCCGAGCATCGCATCGACATCCTCGCGCCGGAGCGCCAGCGCGAGATCGAGGAGGTCGCGCGCTGCCTCGCGAAGTTCCGTCCGACGAAGGTCGCGGTCGAGGCTCCCCTGAGCGCGGGAGAGCGCCTGAATGAGCGATACAAGACGTTCGTCGCGGGCCAGTCGCCCTTGGGCCGGAACGAGATCGACCAGCTCGGCTTCCGGGTGGCGAAGGCTATGGGACATCCTCGGGTCTATCCCGTCGACGCCGAGGGCCGGCGCTACGAGCCGGAGGTCGACCTGAGGAAGTACGCGGCGGAGAAGGGCCAGCTGGAGCGGCTGACCGCTTCGGAGACGCCGTGGGACGAGTACTTCAACGCGCTCTACCGCCGGGACGACGCGCGCAAGGCGCGGCAGACGATCCGGCAGACCCTCCTCGATGGGAACCGCGAGGAGCATGTCCTGCGCGGCCACGGGGCCTACCTCGTGCGCTCGTTCAAGGTCGGAGTCGGAAACGAGTACCCGGGCGTCGACGCCGTGACCGCCTGGTACAACCGGAACCTGCGGATCTTCGCGAACCTCCAGCGGATCACGGACGGGCCGGAGGAGCGGATCCTCCTGATCATCGGCGGAGGTCACGTCCCGATCCTCTGGCACGCCGTCGAGGCCTCGCCGGAGTACATCCGCGTCGACGTCGAGGAGGTCCTCGGCTCGATCTGCGACGCGGCCCCGGGGACTCCGGAACGCCGCTAGGTGGAGACCCGGGCACCCCGCTACCGGTGCCAGCACTGGCGCCTCCAGCCAGCCGTCGCGGCTTCCGGATTCCCGAGCCCGACGAGGATCTCCCCGTCGATCCCCACGGCCCCGTATTCCTTCCAGATCGTTCCGTCGCACCGCTCCTCCGCGCCCGTCGGACGGTAGTGCATCCAGGTCCCGTAGAAGCCCTGCTCGCGGAGGACCCGGGGGAGGAGCCTCCGCTCGAGCGGGAGCCAGAGCTGTTCGAACCGGCTCTCCTCCGGAAGGGCCGTCTCCGGCGGGCGGTCCTGTTCTCCGGCACGGAGGGAACGCAGCACGTCGAGTCCGCGAACGGTTCGCCCGAAGCGCTCCCCGTCCGGCGAGAGGCGGACGTCGAAACCCCGCACCCAGACGAACTCCGGCATCCGCTCCGTCGCGACGGAACCGACGAAGACGATCGTCGCGACCACGATCGCGCCGAGGAGGACCAGGGGCGCGGTCCTCCTCCAACCGGGAGGCGCTTTCACCGAGGAGGGAATTCTGCCCATTAACACGGCCGCCTGCGCAGCCCGATAAGCGCTGGCCCCCGCTCGCGCGGGAGGTTCACCCATGAAACGCGGCAAGGCCGGACTCGGAGCGGCGGCTCTCTTCCTCCTCCTCCCGGGGTGCGTGCGCCACGTGGTGCACCACTATCCCGCTGCACGCCGGGTTGAGCCGCCCCCTCCCCCTACTCCTCCCCCTCCTCCGCCTGACGCGGACGTCGCCGACCCGACCCCGTTCCGGGAGCCCCTGCGGCCCTACGGCGCGTGGCGCTGGGAGGAAACGTACGGATGGGTCTGGGTTCCCCGCGTCGCCCCGGGTTGGCGCCCCTACTGCGAGGGGAACTGGGTCTACACGGACGCGCACGGCTGGTACTGGAGTTCCGACGAGCCGTGGGGATGGGCCGTCTATCACTACGGGCGCTGGTACGTCGACGATCGACACGGGTGGTCGTGGGTTCCCGGGTCGACCTGGGGACCGGCCTGGGTCGCCTGGCGAGGCGGCGGAGGGTACGTCGGCTGGGCCCCCCTCCCTCCCGCTGTCGGATTCTCCCCGGGCGTGGGGGCGAGCTTCGCGCGCTTCGACGTCTCCGTGGGGATACCGGCGCCCGCCTGGATGTTCGTCCCGGAGCCCGCGATCCTCGCGCCCCGGATCCGGCAGGAGATCGTGCTCCCTCCCCGCAACGTCACGATCATCCAGACCACCCAGAACGTGACGAACATCACGGTCGTGGACAACCGGGTCGTGAACGTCGGGATCCCCGTGCAGCGGGTCGAGAGGGTGACGGGACGCCCCGTTCCGCGGCGCAGGGTGCGGGAGATCGGATCCGCCGACGAGCTCGGCAGCCGGGCGGAGGGCGAGGAGACGGTCCCCGTGTTCCGCCCCAAAGTCGCGAAGGCGAAGGCGCGCGCCCCTGGCCCGGTGGAGAAGGTCTCTCGCGACGGGGCCGCGCCGGAGTCGCCCGCCTCGGAGAACGAGGAGGGGAAGCAAGACCTCGAGGCCGGCCAGGCGCCTCCGGCCGAGACGATGGAAGAGCGGCACCCCCGGGAGAAGGCGAGCCCTCCCTCCAAGGTCGATTCCGAGAAGCTGCGCAAGCGACAGGAGAAGGAGCTTCGCCAGGAGCGAGAAAGGGCCGAGCGCGAGCGGAAGGACGAGGAGCGCCGCGAGGCCCGCGAGGAGCGCAAGGGAAAGAAGGCAGAGTCCGCGCCCTCCGAGCGTGGCGGGGAGAAGGAGCCCCCAGCGTCGCAGCCCGCCGCCTCGGAAGGGGAGCTCCGCGAGAGCCACGAGGAGCCGAAGGGGGACCTCGGGGAAGCGAAATCGGCCGAGACGCCCGGAGAGCCGCACAGCCGTGGGACGGCAATGCCTCCTCCCGGCCTCGGTCCCGAGAAGCTCCGGAAGCGACAGGAGGAGGACCTCCGGGCGGAGCGCGAGGAGAAGCCCCAGGAGCGCAAGGGAAAGAAGCCCGAGTCGGCGCCCTCCGAGCGCGGCGGGGAGAAGGGTCCTCCCGCGTCGAAGCCGGCCCGGAAAAAAAAGGACTGAGCGGGGCCCGCCGGGTCGGCGCGACCCGCCCCCCCTCGCGCCGCGGCGACCGAGCCGAGGATTCCCGAACGCCGCCAGCGGCGGTCGACCCGGCTCAGCGCCCGTCCTGCTGCGGGTCGTACCGGAAGAAGCGCTCGGTCGCGCCGTCACGGGCGCGATAGGCGACGCGGAATCCGCCGGGGATGAGCCGCGGCTGGATTCCGATCGTGAGATCCTTCCCGTCCCGGGTGACCTCCAGGTTCGCGATCTCGGCCCCCGACGCGAACGTGTTCAGCCCGAATCGGTAGGGCGTCGCGACGTCGTCCCCGATTCCTGGCGGATTCATGCGGCTCGGGGAGCAGGCGAGGACGCGATCCCCGATCCGGGCCCCGACTCGCGCCGCGGGACCCTCCGGATCCAAGGCGACGATCCTGCACGGCAGATCCTCCCCTTCGGCCTGGATCCCGAGGTAGGTCAGGCTCGCCTCGCGCCCGAAGGACTCGAATCCGACCTCCCGCAGGGCGGAATCCAGCTCCGGGAGCGCCGCGGGCCTGGCGACGTGGTCGGCATAGAACCCGGCGAGCCCGTTCGACTCCATCCACTCGCGGATGCCGTCGATCGTGAGCCGCCGGTCCTCGCCCCGCAGCAGGCCCGCCACGAGCCCCATCAATCCGGGTCGACCTCGCCGGCGGAGCTCCACGTCCGCGAAGAACGCGAGCGTCGTCCCGCCCTGGTAGCCGAGCGTCTCGTTGGGGCCGTTCCCGTCGCGCCAGCGGACCTTCGGATCGGCGAAGGTCACCCGACCGAACGCCTCGGAGCCCCGCGCGGCCGCGTCCGCCCCGACGACACGCTCGGCGAACCAGTCCGGTCCGAGCAGCCCCGCCGCCGCGACGTGCCAGAGGGCGAGGTACTCGGTGAACCCCTCGTGGAACCAGACGAGCGATTCGTCGTCGGGCGGATCGAGGTAGCCGCCGAGCCAGTCGTGGAACAGCTCGTGCGCGAGGAGCCGGACGAACTCGGGGGGGAGGCCCCCGTCGGACTCCCGGTCGGGGAGACCGACGACGCAGCCGTGGTCCGTGTTGGTCCCGCCGGGGGAGAGCGGCGTGAGGAGCACGCGAACCGGCTCGTCATGGGGTCGGCCCGAATGCCGGCCGTAGAGGGGAACGAGGGAGCGCGCGACCCGCAGCACGTGGGGGGTGGCGTCGGGCCCGGCGCCGAACTGGGCGATCTCGTAGCGGCAACCGTCGACTTCCGCGGTGGAGAGTCCCGCCGAGCGCCCGAACAGGAGGGGCACGTTGTCGATCGGGTGGCGGAATCGGACCTCCTGGGAGCCCGTCGAGACGCCTCCCCAGCCGGTGGCGATGGTCGCGTCGGGCGGACCGGCGAAGCGGATCGTCCGCACCGCGTCGAGCGGCTTCCCGCCTTGGAACAGGTCGAAGAACGTGTTGATGGAGAACCCGGCGGCCTCTCCGCCGTCGTGTTTCGGGAGGAGGCCGTGGGATTGCCGGGTGCGGGAGCCGACGCGCGCCAGGGGGATGACGTACGACGCCTCGAGCGTGCCATCCCAGTCTGGCGGGGGAGCGACCGGGAACCGACTCCGCGACCTGGGGTCGGACTTCGCGGGCGGACGGACCTCGAGCGCCCCCAAATAGGTCGCGCCGACCTCGGTCCATTCCCCCCAATCCTCCAGCACGAGACGGAGATCCCCCGCGGCGGCGTCGATCCCGGTCGCGCGAAGCCGCGCGCGCCAGCAGGCCGCGGCCGGGTCGTGCGTGAGTTCGTACTGGACCGCCGGGACCGGCGGGGACGGTGTCGTCGAGGTCGCGCCCACGAGAGCAACCGGTCCGGTCCCGTGACCGGCGCACGCCGCCAGGACGAGCATGCCGCACGCGAGCCCGGCGGCGCCCAGGGGCGAGCGCGTCGTTCCTCGCCGGGGGCAACCGCGGAAGTCTGCGGAGGGGTCGCGACCGGCGCCGGTGGCGGGGCGCGGGTTCATGCGTGGGGGAGCATCCCGGGCGCGGGCGGGGGCCGGCAATCGGCACCCCCTCGAAGTCGTCGCCGGCGCGCAGCCGGCCCGTCGGACGAGCGTCCCCTCCTACGACCCGGGAGCGCCCGGTGTTGAAGGGAGAGGTGCGCGGCAAGGGCCTTGCCGCGACGTCTCCCGACGGCCGTGTCCACCTCGAGCCCGACTCCCCCGGGGAGCGGGCCGGCGAGTCGGAGCCGGCGAGGGGGGGGGCGCAGGGCGCGATCCGAGCCCTCGAGGGCGCGAGGGAGACCGGGAGAGTGCCCCCTGGTGGCAGGATGGCTATCATCCGTGCGCCAAAAGCCGGACCCGCCGCCGACGTGCTGGAGGCGAGCCCTCGCGCCGCGACAGGAAGTGAGAGAATGGAACCGCTTCGGCAGCTTCGCAGGTTCGCAGTTTCCGCGGGGATCCTGGGTTTCCTCCTCCTCCCCGCGGCCCTCGGAGGGGGCGGAGGAACGACCCTGGTCCGCGTCTCGGTCGACTCGACGGGCGCGCAGGCGGACGGGGACAGCCTCTCCTGCTCGATCTCGGACAACGGGCGATTCGTCGCCTTCGATTCCCTCGCCACGAACCTCGTCCCCGGCGACACGAACGGCGCCTCCGACGTGTTCGTGCACGACGTGAAGATGGGGACGACGGTCCGCGTCTCGGTCGACTCGCAGGGCGCGCAGGGGAACGCGGCCAGCTCCTCCCCCTCGATCTCGGGGAACGGGCGGTTCGTCGTCTTCCTCTCCCTCGCCTCCAACCTGGTCCCGGGCGACACGAACGGCGCCCGCGACGTGTTCGTGCACGACGTGAGGACGGGCGCGACGGTCCGCGCCTCCGTCGACTCGGAGGGCGCGCAGGCGGACGAGGACTGCTTCTTCCCCTCGATCTCGGGCAACGGGAAGGTCGTGGCCTTCCAGTCCGCGGCCACGAACCTCGTCCCCGGCGACACGGGCGGCAACTCCGACGTGTTCGTGCACGACGTGAAGACGGGGTCGACGATCCGCGTCTCGGTCGACTCGGAGGGCGTGCAGGGGAACGAGGACAGCTTCACCCCCGCGATCTCGGCCAACGGGAAGCTGGTGGCCTTCCAGTCCGCGGCCACGAACCTCGTCGCCGGCGACGCGAACGCCGCCGCCGACGTGTTCGTGCACGACGTGAAGAAGGGGACGACGATCCGCGCCTCGGTCGACTCGGAGGGCGCGGAGGCCGGCAGCCCCAGCTTCTCGCCCGCGGTCTCGGGCAGCGGCAAGTCCGTCGCCTTCGCGTCCGGGGCCTCCGACCTCGTGCCCGGCGACACGAACGGCGAGATCGACGTGCTCGTGCGCGACCTGAAGAAGGGGACGACGACCCGAGTCTCGGTCGACTCCGCGGGCGCGGAATCGAACGGGGGAGGCGTCCAACCCTCGATCTCGAAGAACGGCCGGACCGTGGCCTTCCAGTCCGAATCGACCGACCTCGTGCCCGGCGACACGAACGGCGCCTCCGACATCTTCGTTCGCGACGCGAAGTCGGGGACGACGACCCGGGTCTCGGTCGACGCCGCGGGCGTGGAGGCGGACTCGGTCAGCGACTCCCCCTCGATCTCGGGGAACGCTCGGTTCGTCGCCTTCCGGTCCCTCGCCTCGAACCTGGTCCCCGGCGACACGAA
Source organism: Planctomycetota bacterium (assembly GCA_022616055.1). Lineage (GTDB taxonomy): Bacteria > Planctomycetota > UBA1135 > UBA1135 > JAKEFM01 > JAKEFM01. The sequence goes on along the minus strand of JAKEFM010000107.1, from coordinate 40,561 downwards.
CGCCGTGTTCGACATCTTCGTCCGCCGGCTCTGAGGCCGGCGGCCGGGCGACCGCGGCGGTCGAGTCCACCTCCGGAGCGGCTCGGAGAGGCCGAGGCGGCGCCCGGGAGGCCGCGACGCTGTCCCCGGGAGCCGGGACGGCCGATGATCCGTACTCCTGGAGCCGGGCTCGCCCCCGACCTGCCGGAGGCGAAATCGCGCGCTGCGAGAGGAGAGAGCGCATGCAACCGCTTCGGCACGACCGGCTTCGCGGACTCGCGGTCATCGGCGGGCTCCTCGGCTTCCTCCTCCTGCCCGCCGCCCTGGGAGGGGGCGGGGGCCCCGCCGTCGTGCGCGTCTCGGTCAACTCGGCGGGCGTGCAGGGGAACGGGGAGAGCATCCAACCCTCGCTCTCGGCGAAGGGGCGGCTCGTGGCTTTCCAGTCCGGGGTGTCGAACCTCGTGCCCGGCGACACCAACGGGACCGGGGACGTCTTCTTGCACGACCTGAAGCAGGCCACGACGGCCCGCGCCTCGGTCGATTCGACGGGCGGGCAGGCCAACTCGCCCAGCTTCGATCCCTCGATCTCGGGGAACGGAAGGTCCTTGGCATTCAAGTCCTTCGCCTCCAACCTCGTCCCCGGCGACACGAACGGCGAAGGGGACATCTTCGTCCGGCGGTAGGGCGAGCGCGCGCCGGGGCCGCGCCCCCCCCGTCACCTGTTCGGAGGGAGGTCGAGGACCCGGCGGAAGTGCTCGGCGACATCGCCGAGGAGTCCCGGGAGGAAGAGGATCCCCGAGTAGTGGTTGGCCGGGATCCAGCGCAGGCGCGGCTCCCCGTAGGCCGACCAGAGGGCCTCGACGCTCTCGGGAGGGACGATGCGGTCGAAGAGGCCCCCGACGAGGAAGGCGCCCTCCCTGCGGGCGGGGGTGGCATAGGTCGCGGGATCGAGGGGGCGGAGGGTCTCCCCGAGCGCCTCGCGGGTCACGCCGGCGCCCACGAGCGCGGCCTTGATCGCGGCCGTCTCTCTCGAGGCCCGCCAGATCGTCCCCGCGACGTCCCCCCCGGCGAGGAGGAACGCGCCCGCGCCGAAGCGCGGGTCGGTCGAGTAGACGGCCGAGGCGACATGGCCGCCGAGGCTGATGCCGAGGACGCCGAGCTCCGTCGCCCCCTCGCGGAGGAGGAGGTCGGCGGCGCGACGCGCGTCCTCGACGCTCTGGGAGAGGGCGGCGCGGGTCCTCGGGAGGTCCGCGCTCAGCGTCCAGTCGCCCGAGCGGACGCCGGCGGGCGCCCGCTCGAACTGGTAGGCGAGGGGCATCACGGCGGCGAGGAAGCCTTCCTCGGCGAGTCGGCGCGCGATCGTTTCTTCGATCAGGTCTTCCTTCCCCTTCCAGATGGGGAGGATCAGGGCGGCGGCGCCGTTGCCGCGGTTGGGGCGGTAGAGGGTGAGGGGGACCCGGTCGTTCTCCGGGACGCCGGAGGGGCGAGGGGAGGGGAAGAGGAGGCGCTCGACGGTCAGGCGAGAACCGGAGGCGAGAGTCCCTCTCTCGATCGGCTCGGAGACGGGAGGGATCGGTGGGGGAGGAGGCGGCGGCGCGTGGAGCAGTCGAGCGGCGATGGCTCGGAGGTCGCGCAGCGCGAGCGCTCCGGTCCCGAGGGCGAGACTCTCGGCGAGGGAGGCCGTGCAGGCGACGGAGTAGACGCGAGAGTCCTCGAGGAGGAACCGTCCCACGGAGACCTCGGAGTCGGGGACGACCTCGTCGTGGAGGAGCCCCGACGTCTGGAGGTAGGGCCCCGCCCTCGATCGCGAGGCCTCGACCGCGCGGGAGATCGCCGCGCCCGTCGCTTCCCCGACGACGCAGGCCTCGGCGGGGAGGGCGGCGAGGGAGTCGGGATCCGAGGGGTCGGCGTCGCGGGCGAGGATGCTCCCGGGAATGAGGGCGACGTCGGCGCGGGCCTCCCGGCGAAGGGCGACGGCGACGGCCTTCCCGAGGGGAGTCGGGGCGTGGTCGGAGCCCTCCCCTCGCAGGAGCTGCGGGGCGAGGAGGAGGAGGATCGCCGCGCGCGCCACCGGGGGATTCTCGGCCCGCCCTCCCGCGCGCTCAACGCGCTCGCATTCCTATAATCCGCCGCCCCCGTGGACCCGATCGAGAGCCTCGTCTCCCGCCTCCTCTCCGAGATCGGGGAGGATCCGGACCGGGAGGGGCTCCGCCGGACGCCGGAGCGGGTGGCCGAGGCGATCCGGTTCCTCACCTCCGGGAGCCGCAGGACCGTGGAGGAGGTCCTGAACGGCGCGGTCTTCCAGCAGGAGGTCGACGAGATCGTCCTCGTGAAGGACGTGGAGGTGTACTCCCTCTGCGAGCACCACCTCCTCCCCTTCACGGGGAAGGCCCACGTCGCCTACCTCCCCTCGGGGCGGATCCTCGGGCTCTCGAAGATCCCGCGGATCGTCGACCTCTACGCGCGCCGGCTCCAGGTCCAGGAGCGCCTGACGATGGAGATCGCGAAGGCGATCGAGGCGGCGGTGAAGCCGCGCGGGGTGGGGGTCGTCGTCGAGGCCTCCCACCTCTGCATGATGATGCGCGGCGTCGAGAAGCAGCACTCCGTCGCCGTGACGTCGTGCATGCTCGGGCGCTTCCGGTCCGACCCGAAGACGAGGGGGGAGTTCCTCACCCTCGTCTACGGCCGCGGCGCCAACCCTCCGCTCGGCTGAAAAAAAGACATCCGGCCGGGGCTCTCGGGAAAAGGGAAGGAGGATTGGATTCTTGTGGGTGACTCGGGGAAGTGGTCGGTCCCGGCCGGATGATCCGTTCGAAGGGTTGCGAAAGAGCGACGCGGACGCCCTGTATTACCCCGACCCCCCCTCCAGGTAACCGCCCCTCGTCAGGGGCGGGCGCGCCCGAGGACGACCGCCTCGCGGCGCCCGATCGTGTCGGTGAGGAGCGCCTCGATCCCCTCCGGCAGCTTGGGCTTGAGCTTCCGGTAGGACCCATCCGTTGTGATCCCGAGGACGGGGGACGATCCGGTCAAATGCCGGAGGAACTCCTCCTCCCCCTCGACCTCGAGGACGGCTAGGCCGGAGTAGAAGCGGAGCCCCTCGGGGGGGATCCGGAGGGAGTAGACCGCCTCCCCCCGGTGGATGCGGAGGAGGTCACGCGCGAGGGGGGCGGTCGACTTCATCGAGTCGAACCTCGGGAAGAGGGCCGCGAGGATCAGGGAGGTCGCGACGGCGAACCCGGCCGGGAGGAGGAGGAAGGTCCGGGGGAACCCGCCGCTTCGGAACGCGTGGAGGCAGAGCGCTCCGAGGCCGAGGAGGCAGACTCCCGGCAGGGCGAGATAGCCCGCGCCGATGTCCGGCGCGCCCATGGCCGGCAGCCGCCGGAGCGCGAGGGGGACGAGGAGGAGGAGGACGCCGCCGAGGACGAGCAGGACCTTCCCGAAGAACTCGGCCGCGCCCGCCCACAGGTGGGCGGGCTCCCTCCCCTCGCAGAGGCGGCCGATCGTCCGGCCGAGGAGGAGCGCGGCGGCCGGGAAGGCGGGGAGCAGGTAGATCCCGCGCTTGCTCGGGATCAGGCTGAAGAGGACGAAGGTGGCGAGGAACCAGGCGGAGGCGAAGCGGACGCCGTCCCGGTCCGTCTCCGCCCGCCGCAGGGAGGGAAGCGCGAGGAGGAGGAACGGCGTCCAGGGAAGGAAGTCGATCGGGAAGGTGGTGAGGAAGTACCAGAGGGGCTGCTCGTGGTTCCAGGGCTCGACGACCCGGCCGACCACGTGCTTGCCGACGCTCTCCGAGAACGTGAGGGGGTCTTTCTCCCGGAGGACGGCGGGGAGGAACCAGGCGCCGGCGACGAGGGCTGCGACGACAACGGAGAAAGTGATTCCGAGGATCGGCGGCCAGGGGGATCCCCGGGTTCCGCCCGATCTTCGCCGGCGGAAGATCGCCTCGAGGGCCGCGGGGACCGCCGGGAGGAGGAGTCCGTACCCCTTCGAGAGGATCGCGAGGCCCCACCACAGGCCGAAGTGCGCGCGGGCGAGGGGGCCCCACCGGCCGCGGGCACGGAGGTAGGCGAGCATTCCGCCGGCGACGCACAGCGAGAGGAGCGGGTCCATGACGGCCCGCGTCGCCTGCATCGGGAGGAGGCTCGCCGTCGCGAGGAAGGCTCCGGCGAAGAAGGCGGCTCGCCGTCCGAAGAGGAGGAGGCCGATCCTGTACGTGAGGAGGACGAGCGCCGTTCCCGCGAGCGCGGAGGGGAGCCGGACGGAGAACTCGGAGAATCCGCCGAGCGCCTTCGCGCTCGCGACCTCGAGCCAGAAGTAGAGGGGGGGCTTGTCGGGGTAGACCACCCCGTTCAGATGGGGGACGAGGTAGTCCCCGCGCTCGACCATCTCCCGGGCGATCTCGGCGAAGCCCGGCTCGTTCGGCGCCCAGAGGTCGCGCCCGGGGAGGGTCGGGAGCCAGGTGGCGAGGCAGCCGAGGGCGAGGGCGAGGGCGGGCCGGAGGTCGTCCCGGAAGAGGCCGGTCGCCGCGGCGACGGGGCGGACGTCGGGCTCGGTCAACGGACGGCGCCGCTCAACCGACCTCCTCGACGACCTCGTACTCGAGGCGCCGGCGCTTCATCCAGCGCACGGCGAGCGCGTCGGCGAGCCCGGCCTTCGCGCGGCCCCACATGCCGTACTTCGAGCGTCCTGCCCCCCGGGGCCTGTGGCCGACCTCGACCTGGACGACGCGCCCCCCGGCGATCCCGACGAGCGTCGGGAGGAAGCGGTGCATGTTCCTGAAGTAGGGGACCCGGGCGAGGGCCTCCCTCCGGAACCCCTTGAGGGAGCAGCCGGTGTCCACGATCTCCTCGCCGGTCAGGGCGTTGCGGACGGCGTTCCCGAAGAGCGACTGGAACCTCCGCCAGAAGGAGTCCTCGCGGTGCTTGCGGATGCCCGCCACCGCGTCGGCGTTCGAGAGCGCGTCGAGGACCTTCGGGATGTCCCGCGGATCGTTCTGGAGGTCGGCGTCGAGGGTGACGACCAGGGCGCCGCGGGCCGCCCGGAAGCCGGCGGCGAAGGCGGCCGACTGGCCGCGGTTCTCCCGGAAGCGCAGGACCCGGAGCTGCGGGAAGCCCGCCCGCGCCCGCTTCAGGATCTCGAAGGACCGGTCGCGGCTCCCGTCGTCGACGAAGACGACCTCGTAGCGCTTCCCGAGCTTTCCGAGGGCGCCCTTCAGCTCCTCGGTGAGGGCGGGGAGGTTCTCCTCCTCGTCGAAGACGGGGACGACGACCGAGAGATCGAGCGCTTCGCCCGGGGGGGGCAAGGGGCCTCTTGTAGCGGCCTCCGCCGGCCGGGGGCAACGCGGGGGTCGGGGGCTGCCCGCCTCCCGAGGGTCCCTGCTGAAGGCCCCTCGAGGTGGGGGCCCCTCCCCAGGCTCCTGGGGAGGGCGACCCCTCAGGAACGGGCTCGGATCTGCGCGAGTTCGCCCCTGCGCGGAGTCCGGGCAACCCGCGACCGCTTCGCGAGGCGAGTTCGACTTCGCCCGCGGCGAGGGGGGAGTCCGAGCCGGCGAAGGGTCGCCGGCTGATCCTCGCGCAGTACAGCCGCGATGAAGAACCGGGAGGGGCCGGGAAAGAGGCCTCTGACGAGGTAGTAGGCGGATTCGTCCACCGCGTGACGGTCGCGCTCGCGGACGTGCAGGATGTGCACCCAGCCCTGGATCAGGGGGTCGTCGGGGGAGGAGTAAGGCTCCCATACCACGCGGCAGCCTGGCCAGCGCGTCTCGATGGCCTTCTTCAGCACGGCGTAGCGGACGTCCTTCACGAGGTCAGGTCCCGAACGAGTCTCTGCGCGTCCGGCAGGAGGAATTCGAGTTCTCGTCGCCATACGGACCTCGCTCCGTAGTCCGCCAGCTCGCGCAGGCGTCGGAGGCTCTCGAATGTGCGTCGATCTTCCTCGCTGCCTCGGATCGTCGCAATGCGCTCCTGGACTCCGGCATGACTCCATGCGGGAATCCCCGACCCCGCGTCTGCCGGAACGCGATTCCGCGCCTGCAGCGCATGGATCGCCGACTGGAAGGCCGCGAAGTAGAGCCGGCTCGCGGCGGCGTTCAGCAGGCCGCGGTCCAGGAGACGAAGCGCGGCCTCCAGGTTCTCCCTCGCCTTCGCCTTCACCCCTGTCCAGCCTCGAGAGCCTCCCCCTGAATGACGCGCAAGGCCGAATCGGTTACGTCCGCGCGAACGTCTCCCCTCCTCGCGCATCGGGAGGTGCCTCCAGCCCGCCCCTGTTCGCCCTGCCTGGAGATCCCGGGAAACGGAAAAGCGAAACCGCCCGCGGGCGGTTTCACTCATCGAGAACCGCCCGCGCGCTTCCTGTTGCGCCGCAAGGCTTTCGAAGACCAGGTTTTCACGAAGCGGTCCTCCTCGCGCAGATCCTCCGATCCTGCGTCACGGAGCGGCCGGGCTGGAGGAAATCGGAATCCGGCGCTACCCTCGCCGCGTCGTCGTTCAGCAGGGCACGAGCGCGGGAGCGTTCGCCGTGGCGAGCCCGCCCGCCTCCCTCCATTCGGAGGAAGCATGTCGAAGATGCGAGTCGTCCAGGTCTCTCGCGCCAACGGACCCCTCGAGCAGGTGGAGCGACCGATCCCGGAGCCCGGCCCCGGATCCGTGCGGGTGAGAGTCGAGGCGTGCGGGATCTGCCACAGCGATTCCTTCGTGAAGGAGGGGACCTTCCCCGGCGTCGAGCACCCGAGGATTCCCGGCCACGAGGTCGCCGGGACGATCGACGCGGTCGGCGCCGGCGTCGCGGGATGGAAGAGGGGGGACGCGGTCGGCGTCGGCTGGTACGCCGGCCACTGCGGGCGCTGCGATTCCTGCCGGCGCGGCGACTTCGCCACCTGCCAGGTCGCGCCCGAGGCGACCGGGATCACGCGCGACGGGGGCTACGCCGAGTACATGCTCGCCAACGCCGTCGCCCTCGCGCGCATCCCGGAGGGGATGTCCACCCTCGAGGCGGCGCCCCTGATGTGCGCGGGGATCACGACCTACAACTCCCTGCGGAACAGCGGCGCGCGGCCGGGCGATCTCGTCGCCGTGCTCGGGATCGGCGGTCTCGGCCACCTCGCCGTCCAGTTCGCCGCGAGGATGGGGCACGAGACCGTCGCGATCGCGCGGGGGAGGGAAAAGGAGCCGCTCGCGAGGGAGCTCGGCGCGCGCCACTACGTCGACAGCGAGAAGCAGGACCCCTCGGCGGAGCTCCTCAAGCTCGGCGGCGCCAAGGTCGTCCTCGCGACCGTGACGAACGGCAAGGCGATGACCGCGGCTCTGGGCGGCCTCGGCGTCGACGGCAAGTTCGTCGTCCTCGGCGCCGCGGACACCCCCCTCCAGGTCCCGGCCATCCTCCTCATCTCCGGCCGCCGCTCGGTCGCGGGGTGGCCGTCGGGGACCTCGATCGACTCGCAGGACACCCTCGCGTTCGCCGCGCGCACGGGCGTGCGCTCGATGAACGAGGTCTTCCCCTTCAAGCACGCCGCCGAGGCCTACGACCGGATGATGAGCGGCAAGGCCCGGTTCCGGGTCGTCCTCACGACCGGGGGGTAGTCCCGCCCGGTCGGATTCTCGGGGCCGGGCGGAGCGAGCCGCCCGCAGGGGCGGGCAGGATTCCGCGGAGCGCGCGGGTGCGCTCGCCGGAGGCGGTCCGGCCCTGGCGGGAGCGCCGATCCGGGGCCCCCTGCTAGACTGATTCGCTCGGAACGAGAGAGGAATCATGGCCGGGGGTGACGAGAGCGGGTCCTCCTTCCCCTCGGAGCCGGCCGAGTCGGCCGAGGCCTCCGAGGAGCGCAAGACCTTCGGCCGCTTCCGGATCCTGAAGCGGCTCGGCCGGGGTGCCCAGGGGGTCGTCTTCCTCGCCGAGGACCCCGCCCGGCGCCGGCAGGTCGCCCTCAAGGTTCTCACCGGCGCGGCCGCGCAGTCCCCGGCCTCGCGCGCCCGGTTCCGGCGGGAGGCGGAGATCGCCTCGAAGCTCGACCATCCCGGGATCTGCGCCGTCTACGAGGTCGGGGAGGACGGCGGCCTCCCGTTCATCGCGATGCAGCACGTCCGCGGGGCCTCGCTTTCCGAGATCCTCGACGGGTGGAGGGGGGGCGGAAAGGAGGGCCCGGAGGGGGGGAACGGCGGCGGAGCGGAGAGATCGAGCCTCGTCGACCGCTCGGGGGCCGTCGCGATGGAGGACGTCGTCCGCCTGATCGAGCGCGCCGCGCGGGCGCTGCACGTGGCCCACGAGGCGGGGCTCGTCCACCGGGACATGAAGCCCGGGAACATCATGGTGACGCCCGACGGGGATCCGGTCCTCCTCGACTTCGGGCTCGCCCGCGACCTCGAGGCGCAGGGCCAGACGCTGACGGAGAGCGGCCAGATCGTCGGCACGCCCGCCTACCTCGCCCCGGAGCAGTTCACCGGGGGGCGCGGCGCCGTCGACCGGCGATCCGACGTCTACGCCCTCGGCGTGACCCTCTACGAGTGCCTGACCCTCCGGCGCCCCTTCGGGGGGGAGACCTGGGACCAGCTCTTCCACGCGATCCTGAACGAGTCGCCCGAGAGCCCGCGGCGCCTGAACCCCCGGATCCCGCCGGATCTCAACACCGCGATCGAGGTCGCGATGGAGCGCGACCCGGCGCGCCGCTACGCGACGGCGGAGGCCTTCGCCGAGGACCTGCGGAAGGTGAGGGCGTTCGAGCCGATCGTGGCGAAGGCGCCGGGCCCGATCGCCCGCCTCGCCAAGTGGGCTCGCGCCAAGCCCGGGATGGCGGTAGGGGCGGCCGCGGGGCTCCTCTTCGTCCTCTCCGGGGCGGCCTTCCTCGTCGGGCAGGGGATCGCGCGCGCGCGGGCCGTGAGCGCGCACCTGCGCCGCTCCGAGGCGGGGCTCGCGGAGGGGAACTACGCCCTCGCGCTCGAGGCCGTCGCGCAGGCCCGGGAGAGGGATCCCTCCTCGGCGAGGGCCCTCGAGCTCAAGGCGCGCATCGAGGGGGAGCGCGACCGCGCGGAGAGGGAGGCGCGGCGTCGGGCGGACCTCGCCGCCGCCGCGGCCGCGCGGGAGGAGTCGTCGCGGAAGCAGGAGGCCTACGTCGAGGCTCGCAGGGGAGTCGACGAGCTGCGGGCCGCGCTCGAGACGGAGCGTGCCGTCTCCTTCGGCGCCTTCGCCGAGGAGGGGGTGCGCGGGGGCTTCGCCCGCCGGGAGCGCGAGCTGGCGGAGCGCAGGGTGGACGCCGAGCGCCTCCTCCAGGAGGCCGAGGAGGCGCTCCAGCGCGCCGCGCGGCTCGAGGCCCCCTGGGGCGATCCCACCGAGGAGACGCGGGCGGCCTTCGCGGGGTTCTACTTCGGTCGATGGAAGGAGGCGCTCGCGGCCAGGGACTCGGCGAGGGCCGCTCGGCTGCAGTCCCGGGTGGTGAGCCACGGCGGGGAGCGCTACCGCCGCGAGCTCCTCGGACGGGGGACGCTGGTCGCGGCCGTCGAGCCGCCCGAAGCGGAGATCCACCTCTTCCGGTACGAGCCCTACGAGACGGTCCGCGGCGACGATCCGGTCCCCCGTCTCGTCCCGGTCCCGACCTCCGGGATCGGGCGAGCGAGGGAGGGAGCGTGGAGCGGCGGTTTCCACCCGGGGGACCCGTGCCTGGCGATCGCCGCCGTCGAGGCGGGGACGGCCGCCGCCGAGGCGGGCCTGCGCGCGGGCGACCTCGTCGTCGGGATCGAGGGAGCCCCCTGCGGCGACGGCCTCTTCCTCCGCGGCGTCGCTCCGGACTCCCCGTTCGCGGCCGCGGGAGCGAGAGCGCTCTCGAGGATCGTCTCGCTGAACGGCGTCCCGGTCTCCTCGGCGTTCGACTGGGTGAACGCACCTCCTCCGGAGGCCGGGGGGCGGGACCGCCTCCGCGTCGAGGGAGTGGAGGAGGAGATCGCCTGCGAACGCCGGACCGTCGAGTGGGCGAGGCCGGCCGCCGTCGTGACGGGGGCCGCCGCGCGCGCGATGCGGCTCTTCTGCCTTCGCGGCGGGGAGCCGATCGCGCTCGAGATCGCCGCCGGCGCGCGCTCCGGCATCGCGTGCGAGCCGACGGCCTACCCGCTGATCTGCTCGAAGGAGAACCGGATCCGCGGCGGCGAATCGATCGAGGTCGACCCCGGCTCCTACCTCCTCCTCGCGCGGAGCGTCGGTCGCGAGGAGCAGCGTTTCCCGTTCCTCGTCCCGCGGGGAGGGGAGGCGCGCCCCGCCGTCTCGCTCCTCTCGGCGGCGTCGAGCCCGGCGGGCTTCGTCTTCGTCCCGCCCGGCCCCTTCCGCTACGGAGGCGATCCGGAGGCGTTCCAGTCCGGCCCCCTCGAGGAGGCGACCCTCCCCGGCTTCTTCATCGGCCGCAGGGAGGTCACGAACCGGGAGTGGTTCGAGTTCGTGAACGACGAGGAGACCCTGGCGAAGATCCAGGCCGCCTCGGAGCGCCGGATCCTCCCCCGCGAGGCGGGGCGGCTCATCGCGAGGAAGAAGCCGGAGGGGAGGGGGTACGAGTGGGCGGGCGTCGGCGCCGAGGCCCCGATCCTCGGAATCTCCTGGGTCGACGTGCAGGACTACCTCGAGTGGCGCAACCGCAGGGGACGGGTGGGCGCGGAGCCCTGGACCTACGACCTGCCGACGCAGCAGGAGTGGGAGAAGGCGGCCCGCGGCGCCGACGGGCGCGCCTTCCCGTGGGGGGATCGGTTCGACTTCTCCCTCGCGATCGGCGCCTACCGCCGGCGGTCGTTCCAGCTCGAGGTGCCGGGAGGCTACGAGCCGCGCGACGAGTCCCCCTTCGGCCTGCTCGACCTCGGCGGCTCGCGCCAGGAGTGGACGCGGGACCTCGCCTCCCCGGGAACGGGGGGCGCGCCCCCGACCTACTACCTGCGCGGCGGGGCGTGGGGCCAGTCGACCGAGAGGGCGTTCCGGTCGGCGGGGCGGGGCTACGCGAGCGCGGACAACGTCACCGGCTACGGCGGCTTCCGGCTCGTGGCGCGGCCCCGCGCGTGAGGGTCAGTACTCGATGATCCCCGGGTCGGCGCGGGGAGTGTAGACGGGCTGGGGGTTGGACAGGTCCCCGCTGTTGTTGATCACGGTGAACTCGTTCGTGCAGGCGAGCATCTGGTCCCGCAGCTCCTGGAAGGGGTCGTTCGGCCCCGTCAGGCCCGCCCCGGGGTCGCAGAGGAGCGTCCTCACCCCCTGGAACATCGCCGCGAGCGAGACGAGCACCCCGTCCATGTGGCGGTCGACGTAGACGATCCCCTGCATGTAGCCGCAGGTGTTGTTGAGAACCGCAGCGCCGACCTGCGTCGAGAGGATGAAGCCCGCGTGGCCGAGGGCCGCGTCGCCGACGACGTAGTTCGACCAGTCGCCGAACGCGGTCGCGAAGGAGGCCGGGAGGGCCGGGACGGTGAAGATCGAGAGGGCCGGGTCGGCGGTCGAGACGTTCGTGCGCAGGCACAGGGGGTTGCCGACCGGGCCGTTGAGGGCCTCGCGCCACGCGGGGTCGCACTCCGCGAGGAGCGGCTCCCCCTGGTTGTGCCAGAATCCCTTGCTCCTCCCGACGCCGGGGGCGAGCTCGAACTTGAGGTTGCCGAACTCGGGGCCGGCGACCTCCGGAGCGTTCGCGACGACGGAGCCCTGGGTCGGCCCCGTCGCGAGCCAGGTCGCCCCGGGGGAGGGGATGAACCCGGGCGTGGGCGCGACCTCGACGAGGACGTAGGTCGAGCCGTCGAGCGTCCGGAGGAAGGTGTAGCGCCCGGCGTCGTCGGTGTGCGTCGAGCCGTCGAAGATCCCGTTCTTGTAGATCTCGACGAGCCATCCGGCGACGGGGACCTCCTGGGAGACCGAGAGGTCCCAGTCGCCATTCGCGTTGAAGTCGTAGAACTTGTGGCCGCGGATGACGCTCTGGGCGAGGAGAGGGCCTCCCCCGAGCTTCACCTTGAAGTTGTCCGTCTTGGTGAGGGAGGGGAGGAACCCGAAGAAGCCGCTCCCCGGGGCGTAGCTCGCGACGGGGGTCATCCAGACCTTGTACTCGCCGCCGGAATTCGGCGAGTCGGCGAAGGGGAGGAGCTGGACGATCTTCGACCCGGGGCAGGCGCCGTTCTTCACCGTGTGGCTCCCCGTGTGCGCGACGATCTTCCCCCCGGAGACGACCACCACCCGGTTCGTGATCGCGTCGGTGGAGAGGAGGACGCTCCCGGAGGGATTCGTGACCTGGAAGTAGTAGTTCCCGCTGGGGAGCCCGCCGCCGCTGCACGGGCTCGAGGGGCCGGGACCTCCGTTCAGGTAGACGTGCGCCTTGTTGCCGTAGTTGTTTCCATTCACGACGCTCGCGGACTGGTTCGTCGTGTAGATCGAACCGCTCAGCTGCGCCGCCGCGGGCGTGCCCGATGCGGCGAGGAGGAGAGCGGAGACGATAAAGAACCTACCCTCGGCCATGATTGCGTTCTCCTTACGGCCCGGACGACCTCTCGTGCGGGCTACGATTTGCACGACTCTAGCGGTCGCGCGACGTCCCGTCTACGGCCCGGCGGGACGGCTCCCGGCCCGGGTCGATCCCGGCCCCTCCCGCCTGGCCATCTCCATCCCGGCGAATCCCGGGGGACCGTCCTTCTCGCGGGCGACCCCCTCCTCCGCGCGGTGCGCGATCCGCCGGCGACCCTTCGCGGCGGGATAGCGTCACACGAGGTGTGCACGAGCATTGGGCGGCTCCCCGTCGACCCTCGTGTGCTACGAACCTTGCGCCGGGTGCTGCAGGCTCGCGCTCTCCCGGTCCGCGAGCATCCGGGTTGACGGTGGTAGCGGCGGGGGGATTCGAACCCTCGACGCGCGGCTTTTGAAGCCAGGGGAGTCCGTCTCCGGTCGCGCGCCCGAAAGCAACTTCCCTGCGCGGGAGGGCGCCGTATTGCCGTTCCCCGCAGCGTCCTCGGACGCTCCGCCCCTCGCCTTCCCGACTCCCCCTTCCGGCATCGAAGAGCACGCAGAGAGAGCCTCGGGACGCCCGGCGGGACAAGCCAGCGGCCAAGTCGCCGACTCGGGCGGGGGAGCCGCCGCGCGAAGGACCGGGGGCACCTTCTCGACGGCGCCGCGGAGGTCGAGCCGGGAGAGGTCCGTCTAGGTCCGCATCGTGAGTTCGATGGAGGAGTGCCGCGCGAGGGCCGGCGCGGTGCGGGGGTGGACGCCGGCCGCGGCGAGATTCGAAACGAAGGTGACGCGGAGGGAGTGGAAGTCCACGACCCGCCCGGACGGGTCCCCCCGAGCGATGCCCGCCGCGGCGAGGTCCGCCTCAGCGCCCGGCGCGGATGGCCTCGCGAATCACGGACTTGAGATAGGGACTGGCGGCGACGCGCTTCAGGGTCTCGGCGTCCAGAGGCACCGGGACGCCACCCTCCTCGCCCGGCCGCGGATACGGCCACGAATGCCGGCGGAAGGCGGGGTGATCGTAGAGGCGCCCCAGGATCGCGAGGTAGGTCGGGAGCGCCTCGAGCCCCGGCGCGGGCGACCCGTCCTCGAAGCACCGGGGGCACCACGCTCGGACTCCCGACAGGTCGAACACCTCCCCCGGGATCTCGTGATCGCTCAAGCGCGAGGCGACAGCGTACTCGGGGATCGGGTCGTCGTCCGTGACCGGTCGGGACGAGCGCGCCGCCGCCCGCAGCGTCTCGCCTGAGCCCACGAACATGCCCACGATCTCGGAGACCGTGCCGAGGCTCACGCGCGCGAGGTCGGCCCGCACCCCCGGCGCCGCCTCGAGCCGCGCCTCCGCGCGCGCGGGGTCGATCAGCGGGCGGCCGTCCTTCCCTCCCATCAGGATCAGTTCGCTCATGGTCCCGGAGAGGAGGACGGCTCCGGGGAAGACGTCCACGAAGGCTCGCACCATCGACAGCGCGACGTTGCGGTGCGTCTGGTAAGCCGGAAGCCACTGGGTGAGGTGGCCCCCGGGCCGCAACCGGCCGCGAGCGAGCGCGTAGAACTCCCGCGAGTAGAGCGCGGCGACGCCGGCGAAGGAGATGGGAGGAGGCTCGAGGGTGATCATGTCGTAGGTGTCGGGGGCCGCCATCCGGAGGCGGTGGCGGGCGTCGTCGACGTAGACGACGACTCTGGGGTCGCCGAGGACCCCGCCGTTGTCGGCGGCGAAGTAGGACGCATGGCGGAGGACCTGGGTCGAGGTGTCGACGACCTCCACGCGCCGGATCGACGGATGGAGGGTCGCGGCGTGCGCGGTGATGCCCGTGCCGAACCCGATGACGAGAGCCCGCTCCGGCGCGTCGGTCGAGAGGAGGGGGAGGTGGGCCATCGCTCGCATGTAGCGCTGGCTCAGCCAGGACGTTCCGGACATGTAGTGGCCGTTCGTCACGAGCGTGCGCATCCCGTCCGGCATCTCGGTCACGGCGATCACGTCCGTCACTCCCTCTCCCATCGTGATCCGGCGCTCTCCCCGGCGGGGCGCCGGCAACGTGCCCGCCACCACGTGGTCCCGGCTCAGGGCGCTCCAGGAGAGAACCGCGCCCCCCGACAGGAGGACCGCGGTGGCGAAGGCGGCCGTCGCCGCGCGGCGCGATCGCGCGAGGGGAGGCGAAGCGCGGTCGGCGAGGTAGAGGGGGACGAGGCCGAGGGTGGCGAGGAGCGCCAGGATCCCCGCCCCGCCCTGCATGCCCGGTCCCGGCAGCAGGAGGAATCCGGTGACGAGCGATCCGAGGACGGCCCCGGCGGTGTCCGCGAAGAAGAGGAGGCCCGCGCGGCGACCGACCGTTCCCTCGGAGTCCTGGACGAGGCCGTTCGCGAGGGGAAAGGTCGCCCCGAGGAGGAGGGAAGGGAGGCCGACCTCGCGGAGGATCGGGACGAGGCTCGACCCGAGCGCCAGCAGGTCGCGTCTCCCGGGGGAAGCGTCCAGGTATGCCGCCGAGGCGGCCCTCTGCGCCTCGAGGACTCCCGCGAGGTCCGCCGAGGCGAGCCCCTCCAGGGCCGCGGCGACGAAGAGGGCCTGGGCGAGCATGTAGAACGAGGCCGGCCGCCCGAACCGCCGGTGGAGGGAACCTCCCGCGAGCGAGCCGAGCCAGGTCCCCGAGAGGAAGACGGTGAGGATCAGCGTGAGGACGGCGCGGTAGGACCCGAGGAGCGAGGAGAGGTGGCGGAACCAGAGGATCTCCATCCCCATCGCGACGAAGCCGGAGAGGAAGAGGGCGACCGCGGCGAAAGGGAGGCACCGGTTTCGCGACGGCGCGAGTCCGGGAGGCCTCCCCCCCGCGACGGGGCTCGGCGCCGCGGCGGCGCGGGGCGACGCCGCGAGACCGAGCGCCATCCCTCCGGACGCGAGGTTGAGGAGCCCGGCGAGCCGCTGCGCGCCCGAGAGTCCGAGGGCGGGGACGAGGAGATGGTACGTGAGGAAGCACCCGGCCGCGGCGCCGGCCGTGTTGAAGCCGTAGAGGAGCCCGATCCTCCAGCCCGCGGAGCGCAGGTCCCCCCCGACCCGGTGCCGGATCATGAGCGTCAGCGTGGCGCCCATGAGGAACGTGACGGGAAAGAGGAGGAGGACCGCGATTCCGTAGCGCGCGAGGTGGGACGCTGTCGTGAGGCGGTACCCGACGTCGGGGTCCCACGCGTAGGAGGAGATCGCGGCGGACAGGTCGCCCAGTCGAGGGAGCAGCGCCGAGACGAGGAGCCCGAGAGCCCCGACCGCCAGCTCGACGAACCCGTACGCGCGCAGGGACGAGGCGCGATCCCCCGCCCATCGCCGGTCGGCCACGATCCCGGCCGCCCAGGCGCCCGCTCCGAGCCCGAGCATGAAGACCGCGAGGACCAGCGAGGCGGAGTGGACCGTGTTGCCAAAGACGTTGCCGAACGCGCGGACCCAGATCACCTCGTAGACGAGCGCGGCGGCTCCGGAGAGGAAGACGAGGAGCGGGGACATCCCGCCGTCATTCTCCGCGCGAGCGACGCGCCCGCGAACCGGAACTCGGGCCGCGCGCGGCGGGCGGCCGCGGGGAAGTACCGGGGAGTCCCCCTCCCCGAGAGCCCCGTTCATAGGAGAGCGCGGGTCCGCGGGGGGGACTCGGGGGAGTCCCCCGCCGATAGTTCGTCCCGGCCGGTGGCCCCGGCGCTATCTCCCCGAGGGAAAGGAGGTTCGCTCGTGGTAGCGGCGGGGGGATTCGAACCCTCGACGCGCGGCTTATGAAGCCGCTGCTCTGGCCAGCTGAGCTACGCCGCCTCGACGAAGCGGGGGATCGTCCCCGCGGGTGCGTGTGACGTCAATCGACGGCCCGGCGGAACGCGGGTCGAAGTGCTCGGGCGCCGGACCACGCCGCCGCGATCTTCACCACGTCGGCGGGGAGGAACGGGAGGAATCCCGCCGCCACCGCCGCCGAGAGGCCGAGCCCCGTGCTCGCCGCGAGCCAGATCGTGCCCACGGCGAGGATCAGGAGCGAGGCGCCGGCCATCGCGAGGGCGAGGGTCCGGGGAGAACGAGCGGAGGCCGCGCCGACGATCGCCGCCGCGGGGACCCAGGCGAGGAGGTAGCCCCCCGTGGGGCCGAAGGCGTAGGCGAGACCCGCGGCCCCGCCCTGGAAGAGGGGGAGTCCGGCGGCGCCGATGGAATAGAGGAGCACCGGGGCGGCAGCGCCCCGGCCGGGGCCGAGGAGGGCCGCGGCGAGGAAGAGCACGAACGTCTGGAGGGTCGCGGGGACCGGGGTCCACGGAAGCGGGATGCGGAGCCGTCCCGCGAGGGCGAGCGCCGCGGTCGCGGCGAGGACGGGAAGAACGGCGCGGACCGCGCTCGAGGTGCGGGTCCGGGCCAGGGTGGGGGCGTGGACGGTCGTCATGGGTTTCAAGGGAGGCGGTAGCGTACGGATGGCGGCTTCCGGCGCAACGGAGGCCAGGGTCGGATGGTCCCGACCGTCGCCTCCGAACCTCGCCCCCCTCTCGCCCGGTCGCGGCCTGAAGGAGCGCCCCGCCCCTCGATGGCGTCGAGCGGGGGGTCGGGATCCCTCCGAAAGGGGGGCGGCGTTAACAGTTCGCCGCGAACCGCGACCTCTTGAGCATGATCCGAGCATTCGTCCTTCCTCTCCTGCTCCTGGCGCCTCGGCCGGCCAGTGCCGAGGACATCGAGTTCATCCGGCCGCTCGAGGACGCGCAGCGCTCCCGTCCGTCCCAACTCTCGGCCACGGCGCGCATCGCCCCGGAAACGGAGCCCGGCACGCCGCTGGTCGTCTACGGCCGGGCCTTCGCCGCCGACGGACGCACTCCGCTCGCGGACGCGATCGTGTTCGCGTATCACACGGATCGCGAGGGGCGGTACGACCGGCGCGACGCGCCGGCGCACTCGTGGCGTCTCAAGGGCTGGGCGAAGACCGGCGCCGACGGACGGTTCGAGTTCCACACGATCCGGCCGGCGCCGTATCCCGGCCGGAACGTCGCGGCTCACATCCACCTGACGCTCTTCACCGCCGACGGTGCGCGCTACCACGCCGGTGGAGTGGAGTTCGAGGACGACCCGCTCGTGGGCGCGGCCGAACGCGAGGAGACCCGCAAGGACCCCGTCTTCGGCGCGGTGCGCCCCGTGCGCCGGAAAGGGGCCATCGAACGCATCGACGTCAACCTTCGGGTCGTGCCCCGGCAGAAGTTCTAGGAGCCGAGGCCCGACCTCCGTCGTCCGGAACGTCGAGACCTCGTTCGAGGGACTGGAGGGGGTATAGTCCCCTCGCCCTGGGACCAGGCGGGCCAACGATGTTCGATACTCCTGCTCTCCTCCTCGCGATCCTCGGCGCGCAGAGGGAGAAAGTCGGCGACGTCCTTCGGATCGAGCCCGGCCGGGAGTGGATCTACGAGGGGAGCCTCGCCACCGCGTCGAGCGGGAAGCCCGACACCCGGGGCCGCTTCCGCATCCGACTCCGCTGCCTCGCGCTCGAGCGCACGGCCGAGGGCGAAATCGAGATCGCCCTCGGCCAAGAGATCGAGCCGGGTACATGGGCGTACCGGCCGGGGGAGGAATGGAAGGAGCTCCCGACCAAGGCCTACGAGGGCGTCGTCTTCCTCACCCTCGGCCCCGACTTCCGGCTGAAGCGCTCCGAGGGAAGCCGGGAGTGGCCGCACGAAGCGACCCCCTACCTGGAGTTCGCTCCGTTCCCGATCTCGACGGCACCCGTGAAGGACGGCGGCCGGGCGGAGGTGAAGGGGGCGTTCGACGTGATGCACTTGGACTCCTTCCCCGGGGTCGAGGTCTGGACCGCGGAAGCCTCGGACCGGGGCGTACGTGTTTCCTGCACGCCGAAGACCTTGCCGGTCCGGGAGGAGGAAGGAGAGGAGGAGTCCCGCACCCTCGATCGATTCCAGCATTCCTGGCTCCTCGACGCCTCCGCCGGCGTCGCGAGGGAGATCGAGCGGTCCTGGAGGACGGCGGCGCGGCACGAGACTCCCCCTCGGACCGACGAGGCCTCCGTCTCCCTCCGTCTCGTGGAGGTTCGAGAGGCGGAGGGGGAGACCTACCGCGCCCGACGGGTCGAGCTCGGAGCGCGTCGCCGGGCTTTCGCCGCGGCGAGGGATCTGGAGGAGCGGATCGGCGAGAAGGGAGCGGACCTCGAGGCCCTGAGGAAGGAGGTGAGAGACTTCGAGGCGAGCCTCGAGGATTCCCCCTGGCGCACCCTCGCCGGCGACGTCCGCCAGGCGATCGTGACCCAGGAGCACGCCCGCGAGTTCGAGGAAGCGGAACGGAGGACTCGGGAACGGCTCGTCGGAAGGCCGGCGCCTGATTTCACCGGGACGGACCTCGCCGGAAACGAGGTCGCGCTCTCGAACCTGCGCGGCAAGGTCGTCCTCCTCAACTTCTGGGCCACGTGGTGAGGGCCCTGCCGTGCGGAGATCCCGCACCTCGTGGCGCTCGTGGAGCGCCACCGCGAGAAGGGGCTCGTGGTCCTCGGTCTCAACGACGAGCCGGACCCGGACCGGGTCGCGGAGTTCGTCCGGTCCAAGGACGTGAACTACGCGGTCCTCCCTTCGATGCAGGGGGCGTTCAAGGCCTACGGGCACCGCGCCTACCCGACGATCGTCCTCGTCGACCGCGAGGGGATCGTGCGCGACCGGCAGGGCGGGTTCGACGAGCAGCGCCTGCAGGAGGCGGTCGTCCGGCTCCTCGAGGGGAAGGGTGTGCCGGGAGCGGGGGAAGGAAGGCGCTGAGGGCCCGGCCCGCGCCGGTAGGGGGGACACCACTCGAGGATCGGCTCGAAGACTCACGGCCTCCCGACCTCCCTCGGGCAGCGAGCGGCCGGCATCCGTCTCGATAGACGGTTCCCTCCGTCGTATCGAAGATGCGCGTCGACGCAGAACTACAGGCAGGACCATGCGCATCCCCATCCTCTTCATGGCAGTCGTCCTCCCTGCCTCCCCCGCGTTCGCCCACGGTCTCGAGACGCACCGACGGATCGTCCGGGACGCGATCGAGCACTCGCCGCCCGGGCTGCGGGAGTTCCTGAGGACGCAGGAGGAAGAGGTCCTCCGGGGCGCCGTCTGGCCCGACACGCACTGGATGGACCGGCCGAACCACGTCTGCACCCCCGGCGAGTCGAGGAACCCCTCCACGGTGCGGCACCTCGCGGACACGCTCGTCCGGATGTCGAGGAACGGGGCGCCAGCCGATCGCGTGGCGTTCCTGTATGGGGCCCTCTCGCACTACGTGAGCGACATCTCCCAGCCGCTCCACACCGTCGAGGCCGAGGGGGAGGCGATCCCGCACCTGGTCTTCGAGAGGATGAACACCGAGGTCCTCGGGTGGACCCTCCTCGAGAGGCCCTATCGCTTCCGGTTCGACGGCCGGCACGATCCGATCCCTGACGTGCGCGCCTGGCAGTTGGCGAACGTGGAGTGGAGTCGTTCCCGCGCGCCGCGGCTGCTGCGGGCGGCGAAGCGGCTGAAGAGGGAGGCGATGTCCGACCTCTGGGCCGAGTCTGTGAACGAGGGGACGAACGACGTGATCGACGTCTGGGCCGAGATCCACCGCAGGGGCGGGAGCACCTCGGGGGACGCGCTCTGCGTGCAAGTCGACCGGAAGGGGAGGCTGCACGTCGGCGAGAAGCGCGTCCGGGCGGTGGAGGCCGACGCCGTCTACCTCGAGGTCGACCTCCGGTACGGCGGAAAGGTGGAGAACGTCCGGTCGCGCCGGATTTCATGGGTCGCGCTGAACGGCCGGAGCCGCTTCTCGAACGCCTGCCTCTGGTTGGGGGATCAGGTCTCGGGGGCCTTCGAGGGGGATTAGGAAGCGCTCGGAGGGAGCCCCGCGGGGGAATCTCCGGGCGGGGGAAGCCGTCCGAGTCCGCGGCGGTGCGGCGGGGCCGGCCGGGGCCCGATGGTCCCGGTAGCCGGACGCCGGGCCGAGGGTAGAACTGCGTCGGGCCATGGCGATCGGAGGTTCACGGCGGGCGCGCTCGTTGCTCGTCGGGGGCGCCGTCGTCATCGCGCTGGTCGGGATCCTCGCGAGCGTCCTGATCGATCGGGGATCGAACACCTGGGAATCCGACACCTCGACCGTTTCGCGCGCCGAGTTCGGGAGGGAGACGCGTCCGGTTCCCTCCCCTCCCGGTTCGGACACCGCTCCGTCGCCGGAACGGGAGGGAGTCCGGGCGGAAGCTCCCTCGGTCCCGACTCCGGTCGAGGAACCGGCCCGCCGCGCGGTGATCCGGGGCCGGCTCGCCACGACAGACGGGAGCCCTCCGCCGACGGACGCCCTCGTCTCGATCGTCACCGACGACCCGACGATCGACTTCCCCGAGGTGGCGGCGAGGCTCGGGGGGAAGCGGGCCTACGAGGACGCCTACGGGGGACCGGAGCGGGCCCGATGGAGGATCGCGACGATCGGCCTCCCCCGCGCGTTGAGGGCGCGCGCGGCGGAGGACGGCACGTTCGCCATCCCCGTGCCATGGGATCTCGCGAGGTTCGGCGTCGAGGTGGAATCCGAGTCCGCCTACGCGAGGACGTGGTCGCACCCGATCGACTCCCCGGAGGTCGATCCGGTCCTCACCGTGTTCGTGAACCCGGCCGGAAGGCTCGAGGGCACGGTACGGGCCACGGACGGACGTCCCGTCGCCGGCGCGCTCGTGGTGTGCGAGCCACATGGAGAGCCGAGCGTGCGCCCCGTCGCCTGTCGCTCCGGCGCCGACGGCGCGTTCGTGCTGCGGGGGCTCGCCCCTGGGCGCCACGAAGCGGCGGCGTTCGGGGAGGGGTTCGCCCCGGCCATCGCGAAGGACCTCGCCGTGTCCGCCCGACAAGCGGCGCGATGCGAGCTGAGGCTCGCGGGCCCCTCGTCAGTCTCGGGCCGAGTCCTCGATCAAACAGGGAAAGGCGTGGGAGGCGCCCGCGTGCAGGCGTTCCCCTCCATCGAGTTCCGCCGCCGGTCGGGGTTCGGATCGGCTCCCTACGGGCAGGCCGTCGCCGGCGCGGACGGGTCCTTCCGGATCGGATCGCTCGGCGCGGGCGAGCACCAGGTCTCGGCGGAGGCGCCGGGATTCGGCCCCGCCGGCAACCGGAAGGTGCAGGTCCCCGCCGGAGGCGCGATCGAGGGCGTGGAGCTGGTCCTCGATGCCGGGAAGGTGCTCGCCGGCAAGGTGCTCGACCGCGACGGGGCGCCGGTGGAAGACGCGTCGGTCCGCGCCGATCTCGACACCTCCGGGCTCGGCCGGAAGTCGGGGGAGAGGAAGACCCTCGCCACGCGGGTGACCGCCCGGACCTCCGCCGACGGCTCCTTCCGGCTGGGGGGCTTGGGCGACGGCCCGTTCATCGTCCGGGCCTCCCACCCCGAGCATGGCGCGAGGCGGCTCGAACCGGTCGAGCCGGGCCGCGAGGACCTCGGGTTGAGGCTGCCGGGCCGCACCGGGGTCGCGGGAATCGTCCGGGAGGCGGAGAGCGGGGAGCCCGTGCGCCGCTTCACGGTCGAGTTCGGCGAGCCCGACGAGAGGTTCTCCCTCCCGTTCCACCTCCGGGGCAACATGCCGGCGCGCCGCTTCGATTCCGCGGACGGCTCCTTCGAGATCGTGGAGCTCAAGTCCTCCGAGGTCGGCCTGCGCGTCACGGCCCCCGGTTTCGTCCAGGAGAGCCTCCCCAAGATCGAGGTGAAGCCGGGGGAGGTCCGGCGCGACGTCGACGTCCGCCTCCGTCGCGGGGGCTCCATCCGGGGGCGGGTGGTGGAGCAGGGGTCGGGCGAGCCCGTGGCCGGCGTGGAAGTCCACTGGAACGCCGAGAGGGAGGACGCCGCGCCCGAGTTGCCGCGAGGGAGGGGAACCTCCGGTCCGGACGGCTCCTTCCTCCTCCAGGGACTGCGGCCGGGGAAGGCGAACCTGTCCGCCTCCCACTCCGACTTCGTCCCGGGACCGGGCGTCCTCGTGGAGGTGCGCGCCGAGGAAGTCACGGAGGGGATCTCCCTCGCGATCGACCGCGGCGGGGCGATCGAGGGCCTCGCGGTCGGGCCCGACGGCTTCTCCTACGCGGGCTCAATGGCGAACGTCTCGCCCCTCGGGGAGGCCGGGTGGAAGGATGCCGTCGTCGGGGAGGACGGTCGTTTCCGCGTGGGCGGCCTGCGCCCCGGCAAGTACCTCGTCCGGGTGCCGCATCCACCGTCCGCCGCCCGCAAGTCCGAGGACTACGCGGAGCGGATGCTCCGAGGTTTCGCGACCGTCGAGGAAGGGAAGGTCTCCCCGGTGGAGTTCCCCGAGCCGGTGAAGGGGATCTGCACGGTGAAGGGCCGGGTCCTCCGCGGCGAGGCGCCGGTGGCGAACGCGGGCGTCTCCCTCACTCCGGGCGGGGCGGAGGCGAGCGCCGAGACGCGTGCCCTCCACGAAGGGAGGTGGTTCTCGCGGACCGGCGAGGACGGCGCCTTCGAGTTCCGGGGGGTCCCTCCGGGGGAAGCGACCCTCCACGCGAGCGCACCCCCTCGGTGGTCCGAATTCACCATTCCCGCGAGAGTCCCCGACGCCCCGGAGATCGTCGTCGATCTGCAGGTCCCGTCGGGGAGGATCGAAGGGAGGGTCCTCCGGGCCAGCGACCTCGCGCCGATCCCCGAGGTCTCCGTGCGGGCCTCCTCCGGAGATCCCGATCCTTTCCGGGACCAAGCGTGGGCGCAGACGGACCGAGAGGGGCGCTACGCGATCGGCGACCTCTCGCCCGGGACCTACGCCGTCACCGCGGACGTGCACCCGGGGAAGGACCGGGAGCGGGCCGGCCTCGCTCCCCAGCGCCGCGAGGCGGTCCGTGTCGCGGAAGGCGAGCCGACCGTCGCCGACTTCCTTCTCGAGATCGGGGGCACGGCGCGAGTCCTCGTCCTCGGCCCGGAGGGAGAGCCGCTGGACGACATCTCGGTCGCTCTTCACGAGCGTGGATCCGAGGACTGGCCCTCCTTCTCGACGATGCACGGGAAGACCGATCGCGAGGGGAAGGCGCTCCTCGAAGGGATCCCGCCCGGGACGTACTTCCTCACCGCCCGCGTGCCGACCCACGCCGTCCCCTGGTCGGGAGCGCGGACCGTCCGCGCGGGAGAAGAGGTGGAATTCCGCCTCGACCTGAAGCGCGGGACGACCGTCCGCCTCGCCTGCGTCGGGACGGACGGCGGACGCGTCGAGGAGCCGAGGATCCGCATCGCCGATCCGGAGGGGAGGGAAGTCGCGCCATCCCTCCAGGAGGGCCGCTCGGACACGAAATACGCCGCGACCTGGTGGGGGGTGCTGGTCCCCGGGACCTACTCCCTCGAGGGGAGGGGAAAGGGATACCGCACCCGCACCGTCCCCTTGCGCGTGGATACCGCCGGACCGAAGGAGTTCCTCGTGCCGCTGGAGAAGGAGGAGAGCCCGAAGTAGCCCTCCTCCTCCTAGGGAACCACGACCACCGCGAGGCCGCTCGACCCGGCGATTCCTCCCGGAGCGCAGGGATCGGGCCATGCGAACTGGGCGAAGACCTGAGCTGCGGCCAGCGTCGGATCAGGGGGAATCGGAATCGACAGGGCCGTCTCTCCCGCAGGCCCCGACGACGCGGAGGCCCCGAAGAACATCGGTGCGGAGGGATCGATCCACAGGGAGAACCCGCCGAGGAGGAGGGGCGTGCCGAGTCCGGCCGAGCTGAACCCGAGCGACCCCGTCGCGTTCGCCGGCCCGCCGACGCAGGTGATCTCGAAGGCGAGGTTCCCCACCTGCGGCAGGGAGTTCACGCTGATCACGACCGTCCCGCCACAGCCCGGGGTCGATGCGCCGTAGCGCGACGCGCCGGTCGGGAGGAGGTCGTGACGGGTCACGAAGGCTTCCCCGTAGGGGGTGTAGACCGTGTCGTAGGCCCCCGGCGTCGTCGGGAAGTTGCTCGTCACGACGCCGTGCGTGGAGCCGACGAGGACGGCGCCCCCGGTGGAGGGGAGCGCCACCGAGTAGCTGCTCTCGGCCCCGGTCCCTCCGACGAAGGTGGAGTAGACCAGTCCTCCCACTGGCGACAGGCGCAGGACATACGCGTCGTCGCCGACCGGCGAGAACCCGCCGCCATGGACCGTGTCGCTCGCTCCCGGTGTCGTCGGAAACCCCGGCCCCGCTTGTCCGACGACGACCGCGTAGCCCCCCGGATCGACGGCCACCTCCCAAGCACGGTCGATGGTGGGGCTCCCGAGGTAGGTCGAATCGACGAGGCCGCTCCCCGTCGGATCGAGGCGGGCGAGGAAGCCGTCTCCGCCACAGTCCACGGTGTTGCACAGGCCGCCGTTGAAGGTCGGATCGAAAGCTCCGGGCGTCGTGGGGAAGTTCGCCGAGAACGTGCTCCCCGCGACGGCCGCTCCCCCGAACGCGTCGAGGGCGATCGAGAAAACGAAGTCGTTCCCGGCACCCCCGAGATACGTCGAGTAGACGAGGGTCGTGCCCGTCGGGTCGAGTCGCGAGACGAACCCGTCGATGCCTCCCACGTAGATGGGGACATAGGAGGCGGGGGTGACCGGGAAGTCGGGCGAGTTCGTCCGCCCGCCCACCGTGGCCTGACCGGCTCCGTCGACCGCGAGGGCCCAGGCGTCCTCGACGCCGGACCCTCCGAGGAAGGTCGAGTAGACGAGGGCGCTGCCCGCCGCATTCAGTCGGGAGACGAAGGCCTCGTAGCCGTTCGAGACCGGGTCGACGACGCCGGGGGTCACGGGGAAGTCGAGGGACGCCGTCGCCCCCGCGACGGCCACGTTCCCTCCCGCGTCCAGGTCGCACTCGGGCGCCAACTCGCCTGCGCTTCCTCCGAGGAACGTCGAATAGAGGAGCGCCGTCCCGGTCGCGTCGAGTCGGGCGACGAACACGTCCCCGCAGGTGAAAACGTTGGTGGAGAGCGGGGCGCATCCCCCGCCGCTGAAGTTCGGATCATAGGAGCCGGGCGTCGAAGGGAAGTTGATGGAGGCGGTTCGCCCGACCACGACGACCCCCCCGGAGGGATCGAGTGCGAGGTCGGTCGCCTCCTCGTCGCCACTGCCGCCGAGGAAGGTCGAGAAGACGAGCCCGGTCCCGGAAGCGTTCAGCCGAGTGACGAAGGCGTCGCCGAACTGGGTCGCGCCTCCGTTGTAGGTCGCGTCGTACGCGCCGGGGCTCGTTGGGAAGTTGGGGGACGACGTGAAACCGGCCACCGTGACCGCTCCCGACGCGTCCACCGCGACAGCCTGGGCCTGCTCGAAGGGGCCCGCCCCTCCGAGGAGGGTCGACCATTCGATCCCCGGGTCGATCACGAGGGGGAGCCGGGGGTCCAGGTTCGCGAGGTCGAAGCCGAAGCGGTTTCCCTCTTCGAGTCGAAACGTCGCTCGGACCGCTTTCCTTCCGCCCGCGGCATCCTCCTGCCAGGCGAGGGGACGGGTCTGGCGAACGGGGCCGAGAGCCGTCTCCATCCGGAGGGATCCGTCGGATTCGACGCGGAGGCCGAGTGTCCCCTCGCAACGGACGGTCACCCGCCTCGCGTCTGCGCCCGGACTTAGGAGGAGGTCGTAGGCGAGCCTTCCTTCCCGTTCGCCGACGCGGAGGTCCACGCCGGGGTAGAGGCTGCGATAGAGGACGGAGTCGAAGGCCGGCACGCCGGTCCGCCATCGCGCGGGGTCGTTCCCGAGGAAGAAGCTCGCGGACTCCGGCCGCCTCCCCAGGCCCTCCTGGCTCGGCTCGGGCGCGGCCCCCTCGAACACGAGGCGCAGGAGGACTCCTCGAAGGCTTCCCCCCTCCAGGTCGATGGTTTCGCGCTGGAGGAGGATCGCGTTCCGCTCGAGTCTCGCGATCCCCTCCCGGGAGCGCGCGACGAACCGCGCCGTCGTGTCCCACTGACCCTGGTTCTCGACGAAGGCCAGGGGACTGCGGGGCGGAGGGGTCTCGAGGGCGCCGCCCTTTCCTCCCCATCCCGCGCGAGCCCCCGGACCGACCGCTCCGAGGAGAAGCGCCAGAGCGCGAATCGCGGTCATTGGAACCTCCGTGGCGACCTGCGAGGCCATGCTCGACGGGGCCGCCCGACCCGTCAAGCCGGGCCCCCACGCGGGTAGGTGCCGTGGTCCTACACCCGGATCGTCCCGACCGTCGCGTTCGACATCCGCCAGGTCGAGCCTCCCGACTCGAGCGCCCCGACCTGCATGTGGAAGGGGAGGTTCAGGAGCGCGGGGGAGATCCCCGTGAGGGGGAAGGTCACCGAGAACGCGCCGGCGGTCGTGAGGGACCCCGACACGAACGGGATCCATGTGGCCGGGTCGAGGAGGAACTCCCCGAGGAGGGGAGGCCCGATCGCGACGAAGTCGGGAACGGTCGACAGGGCGAGCACGAAGACGGAGCTCGGCGATCCTCCCGTGATCGAGATCGTCACCGAGCCGGTCGAGGTGAGGCTGCCGGTCAGCCGCAGGACGGGAAGAGCGGGCGCCGTAAGGTTGATCCCGCTTCCGATCGTCGCGGGCCCGGGCGCGCAGTTCCCGCCGCAGGCCGCCGGCGGGAGCGTGCAGCCGCCCAGCACGGGCGTCGAGTGGACCTCGACGATCGCGCCGCCGCTCGTCTCGATCCCCGCGCCGGGGACGGAGCCGACCGGCGGCGTGCAGAAGGCCGCGCCCAGGAGCGAGCCGCCGCGCGCGATCGAGGTCGAGTCGCCGGAGACGCGGACGAAGGACGCGTCGGCCGAGATCCCGGCGCCTCCGTTCCCGCAGCCCGTGAACAGGCAGCAGCCCGGCGAAGACCCCGAGGCGAGCGTGTCGCCGAGGAAGGCCAGGCTCCCCGACTCGATGCGCGCGCCTGCCCCGCCCGTCCCGCCCGGTCCCCCGAAACAGACGCCCCCGACCCCGGCTCCTCCCGCGAGGGAAGAGCTGGCTGCGTGAACCTCCGCCGCGTTCCTCACGAGGAGACCCGGCCCGCCCGGCGTGCCACCGAGCGGCGAGCCGTCGCCGCCGGTCCCCCCCTGGAGGTTGCAGCGGACGATCCGGACCTGCGCCGCGTCGACGAGAACGCCGGCGCCGCCGGGGGCGGCGGTGGCCGCGTCGGGGGCGAAGACAAGGAGGTCGGCGAGGGTCGCGCGGGTCGAGGCGCCGAGGACCTCGAGGCGGGAAGCCCCTCCCGGCGGACCACCCAGGGGGCCGAGAAAACGCAGCCCCGAGAGATGGGCGACCGAGCCAGGGGGGACGGCGTCCACCGTGGTCAGGGCGCCGTTGGTACCGGGATTCATGACGAAGACGGGGGTGGCCCCGGTCGCCCCGGACCCGAGGATCCGGAGCCCCTTCCCCGTGAGGGTGAAGTGGGAATAGGTCCCCGTTTGGACGAGGAGGATGTCCCCGTTCGCAGCCGCCGCGATCGCGGGGGGGATATCGGTGAAGTTGACCCCCGGGCCCCCGTTTGAGTCGACGACCCAGGTCGTCTGGAGGAGGAGGGCGAAACTGGCGAGCGCCATGCCGTAATCCTGACGCAGGATTAGGCGCCTGGCCACCGCCGGGGGTTCCCCGGGCGGGGGCTAGGCACGGATCGTCCCGACCGTCGCGTTCGACATCCGCCAGGACGCGCTCCCCGCATCGAGGGTCGCGGCCTGGAAATGGAAGGGGACGTTCAGGAGCGCGGGGGGGATCCCTCCGAGGGGGATCGTCATGGAGAAGTTGACGCCCACGAGCACCCCCGTCGCGAGCGGGAGCCACGCGAGCGGGTCGAGGAGGAACTCCCCGAGGAAGGGAGGCCCGAGGGGGACGAAGTCGGGGACGGTCGCGACGGCGATCACGAAGGGGGAGTTAATCGGTCCCTGCGAGATCGAGATGGTCGCCGAGCCGCTCGGGGTGAGGCTTCCCGTGAGGTCGAGGACCGGGAGCGGCGGCGCGCCGAGCGTGATCCCGGCCCCGCTCGTCGCGGGTCCGGGGATGCAGGTTCCGCAGAGGCTCGGGGACAGGAAGCAGCCGCCGAGCACGAGCGCCGAGTGGACCTCGACGAGGGCGGCGCCGCTCGTGGCGATCCCCGCTCCGGGAACGGAGAAGGGGAGGAGGTTGCAACTGATGTCCCCGGAGAGCGAGCCGCCCCGGACGACCGTCGGGGTGCCTCCGGAGACCCGGACGAAGGCCGAATCGACGGAGATTCCATGGCCCGCGTTTCCGCACGTGATGGCCAGCGGGAAGTCGCAGCAGCCCGCGTCCCCCCCCCGGACAGTCGTGTCGCCGAAGGAGACCTGGCTCCCCGATTCGACGCGGGCCCCGTCCCCCCCCGACCCGCCCGAGCAGAAGGGAAACCCCGTGCCCTCCCCGCCCTGGATCGTGGAACCGGCCGCGTGGACCTCCGCCCCGTTCCTGACGACGAGGGCCGGACCGGCGGAGGAGAAGCCCTGGCCCTCCCCGCCCGTGATGGAGCAGCGGACGATCCGGACCTGCGACGATTCGACGAGGAGGCCCGTACCCTCCTGCGGCCCGATGACGACGACGTCGGCGAGGGTCGCGCGGGTGCTCGCGCCGAGGATCTGGAGGCGGCTGGGAGCTGCGGGCGAGCCGAGGAACCGGAGCCCCTCCAGGTGGAGGACCGAGCCGGTCGGGACGGCGTTCACCGTCGTCCGCCCCATGCCCAACCCCGGGTTGGCGTCGGTGACGAAGGCCGTGTTGGGTCCGGACGCGCCGGAGCCGAGGATCCTCAGCCCCTTCCCCGTGAGAGTGAAGTGGGAGTAGGTGCCCGGCTGGACGAGGAGGACGTCCCCGTCGGCGGCCGCGGCGATCGCGGGGGGGAGGTCGGTGAAGTCGACCCCCGGCCCGCCGTTGTCGTCGACGACCCAGGTCGTCTGGAGGAGGAGGCAGGCGAATGTGGGGAGCGCCATGCCGGGATCCTCCCCCCGGATCGTGAGGATTGCCACCGGAGGAAACGCCCCGGACGGAGGAGGCTACGCCCGGATCGTCCCGACCGTGGCGTTCGACATCAGCCAGGTCATGCTCCCCCCCTCGAGGGTCGCGGCCTGGAAGTGGAAGGGAACG
This sequence comes from Planctomycetota bacterium, assembly GCA_022616055.1. Lineage (GTDB taxonomy): Bacteria > Planctomycetota > UBA1135 > UBA1135 > JAKEFM01 > JAKEFM01. Next base: position 11,157 of record JAKEFM010000107.1, on the reverse strand, counting down.
TTCAGGAGAGCGGGAGGGATGCCCGCGAGGGGGATCGTCACGGAGGACCCGGCGCCCGCAAGCACACCCGTCGCGAACGGGAACCAGGCGAGCGGGTCGAGGAGGAACTCCCCGAGGAAGGGAGGTCCGAGGGGGACGAAGTCGGCGCCGGTCGAGACGGCGATCACGAAGGGGCCGTTCGGCGGTCCCTGCGACACGGAGAGGGTCGCGGAGCCGCCCGGGGTGAGGCTCCCCGCGAGGCCGAGGACCGGCATCGGCGGCGCGTTGAGCGTGATCCCGCTCCCGCTCGTCGGGAACCCGGGCATACAGGCCCCGCAGAGGGTCGGGGGAATGGAGCAGCCCCCGGACACGGGTGTCGAGTGCACGACGACGACCGCGCCGAGGATCGTCTCGATCCCCGGGCCCGGACCGAAGAGGAAGGAGGGGGTGCAAGAACTGGGGATCACGAACATCGTGCCGCCCTGGACGAGCCTGGGCGGACCTCCGGAGACCCGGACGAAGGCCCCCGACACGGCTCGGATCCCGGCGGCTCCGTCGGCACCGCAGGTCGCGGCCGTGCAGCACGAGTTCCCACCCAGGACGTCCGTGTCGCCGAAGGAGGCCTGACCCCCCAACCAGACACGCGCTCCGGCCCCCCCCGGCACGCCGAAGCAGATCGGGAAATTCACCACGTTGCCGCCGAGCAGGGTGGAGCCGGCCACGTGGACCTCCGCGCCGTTCCTGGCATCCAGGCCCACGCCGCCCACGAGTCCGACCCCGGCCCCTGCCGAGATCGTGCAGCGGACGACCCGCGCCTGCGCCGCGTCGACGAGGAGGGCCGGCCCCTCGGGCGGGCCCTCGACGAGGAGGTCGGCCAGGGTCGCGCGCGTGCCCGCCCCGAGGATCTCGATACACCACGACGAGGACGGGTTGGGACCGTTGTTGGTGAACCGCATCGCCTCGATGTGGACGGCCGAACCGATCGGGACGGCGCTCACCGTCGTTCGCTCGATCCCCGTCGCGGGATCGTCGTTGGAGACGAAGGCCTGGCTAGGTGCGGTCGTCCCGGACCCGAGGATCCTCAGCCCCTTCCCGGAGAGCGTGAAGTGGGAATAGGTGCCCGGCTGGACGAGGAGGACGTCCCCGTCTGCGGCCGCGGCGATCGCGGGGGGGAGGTCGGTGAAGTTGACCCCCGGACCGCCGTCGTCGTCGACGACCCAGGTCGTCTGGAGGAGGAGGCAGGCGAAGGCGGGGAGCGCCATGCCCGGATCCTCCCCCCGGATCGCGAAGATTGCTACCGGGGGCGGGGCCGACGGACGATCCAGAAGGCGGCCGCTGCTCCCAGGGCCGCCGCGAGGAGGAACCGCGGATCGAAGGCGAGGATGGCGACCTCGTCCCCGGCGAAGAGCACGAGGGCGTTGTGGCCGGCGTGGAGGACGATGGCGGGCCAGAGGGAGCCCGCCCGGAGGGTGAGGAATCCGAGGAGGACGCCGAGCGCCGCCTGGGGGAAGAAGCGGTAGAAGCTGAAGTGGAAAGCGGCGAAGAGGACCGAGGAGAGGAGGACGGCCCGGAAGCGGGGGAGGTCGCGCCGGAGCCCCCGGAGGACCGCGCCGCGGAAGAGCATCTCCTCGCAGACGCCCGGCGAGGCGGCGTAGAGGAGGAAGGCGACGAGAGTCGGAAGGGTCCCGATCTGGAGCTTCTCGGCCATCTCCTTCGCGAGGGCCTCCGGCACCGGGAGGAAGGACTGCTGGAAAGCGAGGACGAAGGCGGAGAGGAGGCTCGCCGCCGGGACGAGGGAGGCGCCCGCGAGGAGGTGGGAGGGGCGGAAGGGGAGGAAGCCGAACGCCTCCCCAGGACGGACCCGCGCAGCCCGCGCCACCAGGAAGGCGGCGGGGAGGACGATCCCGAAGAGCGTGGCGAGGAGCCCCCCGATCGGGTCGCGCGCCTGGGCGGGGAAGCCGAGGGCGAAGACGACGAGGAAGGTCCCGCCCGTCGCGACGAGGGTCGAGCGCGCGTGGAGGCCCGCGCCGGGAGTCGCCCGTTCCGGCGCCTCCTCCCGCAGGATCCTCTCGGCGTCGAGGAGGCCTCCGACGCGACGGACGAGGAGGCCTGCGTAGACGAACGTGCTCGCGACCGCGATGGCGACGGGGAGGGTCGCCGCGCTCCCCTTCAGGACCTCGCGCAGGGCGAGGGCCGGCCCGGCGATCGGGAGGAGGGCGAGGAACGGGTCGAGGACGACGCCCGGGAGGAGGGCGGCGATCCCCGGGATCATGCTCGCGAGGACGAGGGGCAGGATGTAGTTCTGCCCCTCGCGGAAGGAGCGCGCCCTGGCCGAGACCTCGGCGAGGAGTCCGGCGAGGAGCGCCGCGGTCGGCACGAGGAGAAGGAGGGCGCCGGCGATCGAGCCCGGCGCGAGGCGGAGGTTCCCGGCCCGCTCCCCTCCGAGGCCCCCGGCGAGGAGGAGGGTCGCCGAGAGACTCGCGAGGTTCAGGAGGGAGGAGCCGAGGGCGGTGGCGAGGATCGCGAGGTACTTCCCCGTCGCGAGGTCGACGGAGGAGACCGGGTGGACGAGGAGGGTCTCGAGGGTTCCCCGCTCGCGCTCCCCCGCGAAGGCGTCGAGGGCGGCGAAGGAGCCCGCCGAGATGACGACGGTGATCAGGACGAGGGGGAGGAGGCGGCCGAGGAGGGCGCCGCCCGCGCGCTCGGGGGGGGCCGCGTCGAGGGAGACGAAGCCGAAGGGCGCTCCCGGATCGGGGACGAGGCCGGCGCCGGCGAGTCGCGAGAGCCGCTCCTCCTCCCTCCATTCCTCCACGGCCCCCGAGACGCGCGACGCCGCCTCGGCGGACAGCTCGACGTTGCTCCGGAAGCGCACGACGACGGTCCGGGGGTCCGGGCGGACCTCGACGATCGCGTGCACGCCCCCCTCCGAGACGTCCGCGTCGTCGAAGGAGCCGGAGACGAGCCGGCAAACGCGCCCCTCGAGCCTCGGCTCGATCGCGGCCCTCGCCTCCTCCGCGCCGGGAGAGAAGGCGATCGCGACCTCCCTCCCCTCGAGGGAGCGCTTCGCCGCCCTCCGGACGCGCTCCGTCCCGAAGAAGAGGAGCGGGTAGAGGAGGACCGGGAGGAGCACCCCGGCGAGGAGGGTCCGGCGATCCCGGAGGATCTCGAGCGCCTCGCGGCGGAAGACGAGCGCGACGTCCGCGCCGTTCACGTCGAGGCGAGGAGGACGTGGAAGATGTCCTCGAGATAGCGCCGCCCCGTCTGGACGCGGAGTCCCTCCAGCGTGCCGGTCGCGAGGATGCGCCCGCGGTGGAGGATCGCGATCCGGTCGCAGAGCTTCTCCGCCTCCGGCATCACGTGGGTCGAGAAGAGGATCGCCCGCCCCTCGGCGCGCTTCTCCTGGAGGAAGGCCATCGCGGCGGAGGTCCCGAGGATGTCGAGGCCCGTCGTCGGCTCGTCGAGGATCAGGACGGGGGGATCGTGGACGAGGGTGCGGGCGAGGGAGACGCGCTGGCGCTGGCCGGTCGAGAGCTTCTCGCAGCGGCGCCCGGCGATGTCCTTCAGGTCGAAGAGGTCGAGGAGCTCCTCGACGCGGGCCTCGATCAGCTCCTCGGGGAGGTGGTGGAGCCGCCCGAAGAAGGCGAGGGTCTCGCGCGGGGTGAGGCGGGGATAGAGCCCGGTGTTCGCGGAGAGGAAGCCGAGCGAGCCGCGCACGCCGACCGGGTCCTTCACGCAGTCGTGCCCCGCGATGGTCGCCTTCCCCTCGGTCGGGAGGAGCACGGTCGAGAGGATCCGGAGCGTCGTCGTCTTGCCCGCCCCGTTCGGCCCGAGGAGGCCGAGGACCTCCCCTCCCTTGCACTCGAAGGAGACGCCGTCGACCGCGCGAAAGGTCCCCCGGTGGCGGTCGGCGAAGACCTTGACGAGCCCCTCGACGCGGACGGCGGCGCCGTCGACGCTCACGCCTTCCCCTCCTTCGGCCGGAGGAACTCGAGGATCCGGGAGAAGGGGACCGACTCCTCGGCGAGGTGGAGGGCCGCCTGGGCGTGCAGCCGCTGCGCGAACGCGAAGCCGAGCGCGCCCTGGGCGGCGAGGGCGAGGAGCGCGAGGAGGAAGGGGCCGGTCTGGATCGACCCCTCGAGCGCCTCCCGCATCGCGAGGGTGGCGTTCACCACCGGGACGAGCGCGGTCCCCCCGGTGAGTCTCGTCCCGGGCTGCGAGGCGAGGATCGGGAGGAGGATCAACAGCGTGAAGAGCGGCGTCGCATAGGACTGTCCCTCCCGGAAGGAGCGGGCGAGGAGCGCGACCCCGAGGAGGAGGGAGGCCGCGAGGGCGAGGAAGAGGAGGGCGACGAGGAGGACGAGGGCGACGCTCGCCGCGGGGAGCCTCACCGAGAGACCCGCCGCCGTCCCCTCGAAGAAGGCGCGGGAGGCGATCAGCATGCTCCCGAGGTTGAGCGCGCAGGCGAGCCCCCCCGCGCCGAGGACGGCGAGGAACTTCCCGAGGAAGACGGCGCGACCGGGAACCGGGAGGAGGAGGGTCGTCTCGGCCGTCTTCCTCTCCTTCTCCCCGGCGGTGACGTCGACGGCGAGGTAGAAGGCGCCGCTCACGCTCATGAGGAGGAGGAAGATCGGGAGCATCGCCCCGAGGACGCGCCGGCCCGTCTCCTCCGCGGAGGCGAGGTCCTCCTTGCGCAGCGCGATCGCCTCCAGCGCGCCGGCGTCGAGGCCCCGCTCGGTCGCGGCCATCGTCCTCGACTTCTCCCGGCACGACTCGAGGGCTCGCTCGACCCGGCGTCGACCCGAGAGGGAGAGCTCGCTCCCCGAGTCGTAGTAGAGGGAGAGCCCCGGGCCCTCGGCCTTCGCCAGCGCGATGTCGGCCCGCTCCCCGGCGAAGAGGGCCTGCGCCCTCTCGATCGGGAGGAGCCCCTCCGGGGCCGTCTCCTTCTCGATCCTCAGGCCGGTCACCTCCTGGAGCCGGCCCTCGAGGGGAGGAGCGAGGGCGCCCTCGAGGAGGGTGACGCGCACGACGGTCCGCTCCTCGACCCCGCGCCGGTAGACGATCCACTGCGCCATCCCGAAGAAGAGGAGGGGGTAGACGAGCAGCGGGACGAGGACGGCGTAGAGGAGGGTGTGGCGGTCTCGCGCGGCGGCGAGCGCCTCCATCCGGAAGATCCGGAGCGCGTCGGCGCCGCTACCCCTCGGCATGGGAGAGCCTCACCCGCAGGCGCCTGTCGTAGGCCGCCGCGCAGTCGACCTCCTGCGAGCCCCGGCGAACCCTCACGCGGAACTCCTCGGCCTGCGAGCCGCGCTGCAGGCGGAAGAGATCGGAGCGCGCCTCCACCGGTTCCCCGTCGAAGGCGAGGATCCGATCTCCCTCCCGCAGCCCCGCCCGCTCCGCGGAGGAGCGCCTCTCGACGGCGGCGACGACCGGCTCGGGGCCGTTCTCGAACCTCACCCCGAGCGTGCGGTCGACTTCCCGCCGGGCGGTGACCTGGTAGCGGGGAGGGAACGCCGAGAGGACCGACTCCCCGGCCGGGGCCGACACGAGCCGGTCGAGGAGCGCACCGGCCTCCTCCCCCCCGATCTCTACGACTGCCTCCCGGAGGACCCTCGCGTCCGGGCGCTCCTCGCCCGCCGCGGCGATCGCCCGATAGAGGGCCGGGATCCCCCCGTCGAGCCGGTGGTCGAGGAGGAATCCGAGCACGCACCCCCCCGAGTAGGCGAGCTCGTAGGCGTCGCGGTCGGAGAAGAACCGCTCCGCGGCGTCCGCGAGGGAGAGCCCGTTCCTTTCGGAGATCGAGATCCAGCGCTCGGCCCTCCGGGCGACCTCCGCGAGGAAGCGCGACTCCGTGAGCAGGCCCGACCCGCGCCGCGCCTTCAGCGCCACGTAGTCGGCGAACCCCTCGTTCGCGAACCGCGCGTCGTCGGCGAACCCCGCGCGCGTCGGGGCCAGCGTGTGGGCCAGCTCGTGCCCGATCAGGTGGTCGAGGCTCCCGTCGATCGCGCCCCAGCCGAAGGCGAGGACGAGGGAGTCGCGCTTGGCCGACCCTCCCGCCCCGCGCAGGCGGCCCGCCTCCGGGAAGACGAGGAGATATCTCGACGTCCTCGGAGGCCCGAGGAGATCGACCTCGGCCCGGACGACCTTCGAGATCCGCTCCTCCAGCTCGGTCTCGGGCACCCTCGCCCGGGGGGCCGCGACCGTGGCGACCTCGAACCCCTCGAACCCGACCCGGGAGCGGCGCCCGCGGCCGAGGTACATGTAGTTCTGGAGGAGCGAGGGCGCGTCGGGGACCGCGAACCCCGATTCGACCGAGCCTTCCCAGGGGACGTCGATCGGCCAGCCCTCGGGGACCTCGAAGCGCACCCGGTAGGGGCCCTCCCCCCGGTCGGGGAAGAGGAAGATCGCCGCCCCGACGAGGAAGGCGTGGTCCTCGGCGAGGTAGGGGTGCTCGTACTGGTCGGGCTTCTCCCTCTCCCGCCGCGCGATCTCCTCCCGGTGCACCAGATCCACCGCCCACTCGACCTCGACCTCCTTGCCCCGCGAGCCCTCGATCCTCCACGCGTCGGGCCCGTCGGGATGGACGGCGAGGGCCTTTCCCTCCGCGCGCGCCCGCACCTCCGTCACGTAGTTCTTCTCCACCTCGAGGAAGGCGTAGCTCCGCTCGACCTGCAGGCGGAGGTCTCCCCTTCCCCGCGGCGCGAACCTCCCCCTCCCCTCGACGCGGCGCGAGGTCGGATCGGCCACGCGCAGGACGTACTCCGCCTCGACGGGCCCGGCCGGAGCGCTCGCGAGGCGCGGCTTCCGCCCCGCGCAGGAAAGGAGGAGGAGCGGGAGGAGAAGGCGGGGGAGGAGCGAGCGCGCCATCCGGCGGGAGGGAGGATAGAGGCGGCGGACCCCGATTCCAGATCGGCGCCCGCTATCCTGCGCGGATGCCTCGCCCCTCCTCGCGCCCGGTCGCCCTCCTCGCCGGGGCGACGGGCACGCTCGGCGGCGCGATCGCGCTCCGCCTCGCGCAGGATGGGTTCGACCTCGCGCTCGGCTTCCGGACCCGGGCCGGCGAGGGCCGCCTCCTCGCCGAGCGCTGCCGCCGCCGGGGAGTCCGCGCCCTCGCCGTCCGGTCGGACCTCGCGGCCCGAGGCGAGCCGGCAAGACTGGTCGCTCGCGCCCGCAGGGCCTTCGGCCGCCTCGACGCGGTCGTGTGCGCCCTCGGAGGCATCGAGTCGGGTCGAGCGCAATCCCTCGACGGATCGACGCTCCGCTCGCTCCTCGAATCGAACCTCGAGGGCCCCTTCGCCCTCGCCCGCGCGGCGCTCCCTCTGTTTTCAAAGGGCGGGGGACGCATCGTCTTCTTCGGACAGGCGGGCGCCTCCGACCTTTCCCCGCGCCGGAAGACGGCCGGCTACACCGCGGCGAAGGCGGCCCTCCTCCTTCTCGCCCGCTCCCTCGCCCGCGAGGTCGCGCCTCGCGGCATCACGGTGAACCTCGTTTCCCCCGGCGCGGTCGCCGGCAGCCGGGGCCCGCGGCTCCCGCTTCGGCTCGTCCCCTCCGGCCGGTGGCCGACGGCGGAGGAGGTCGCTGCGGCGGTCGCCTACCTCCTCTCCCCGGAGGCGCGCTCGGTCACGGGAGCGGACATCCCTGTGAGCGGGGGCTTCGGGCTCTGAGCGTCGCCATCCGCGGAGGTCACTAGACTCCCGCCCATGCGCGCGCGCCTCCTCCTCCCGCTCGGCTTCCTCGCCGCCTGCGTCGCCGGAGACGACGGCGACTACTCGGGGACGGTCGAGCTCCGGGACATCCGGGTCGGATCGCTGGTCGGCGGCCGCGTCCTCTCGGTCGAGGCGCGGGAGGGGGATCCGATCGCGAAGGGGAGCGTCCTCCTCCAGCTCGACCCCCGCGAGTGGAACGCGACTCTCGCCGAGGCCAGGGCGCAGGCCGACGCCGCCGGAAAGCGCCTCGCCCTCCTCGAGGCGGGGACGCGGAAGGAGACGATCGATCAGGCCGAGGCGGAGGCCGAGCGCGAGCGCCTCCTCTGGCAGGTGATCGCCCGCGGCTCCCGGATAGAGGAGGTCGAGGAGGCGCGCCGCCGGGCGGACGCGGCGAAAGCCGACGCGGAACTCGCCGCCATCGACCTCAAGCGCAAGATCGATCTCGCCAAGGGCGGGGCGGGCCCGGAGGAGGACGTCGATCGCGCACGCAAGCAGCTGGAGGAAGCGGAGGCGACCCTCGCCGCGTTCCGCCAGCGGCTGTCCCTCCTCGAGGCGGGATTCCGGAAGGAGGAGATCGACGCGGCGGAGGCCGGCTACCGCAAGGCCCTCGCCCGCCTCGCCGAACTGAAGGCGGGCCCGCGCCCGGAGGAGATCGCGGCCGCGCGGGCGGAAGGGGAGGCGGCACGCTCGCGTGTCGAGTTCGTGGAAACGAAGATCGCGGAACTCGCCGTCCTCGCCCCCTCCGACGCGATCGTCCAGACCCTCGACCTGCGGCCCGGCGACCTCGTGCAGGCCGGCCAGACATCCGCCGTCCTCCTCCTCCCCGAGGAGTGCTTCGTCACCGTCTTCGTCCCCGAGGACCGGCTCGCCTCTGTGAGCCTCGGGAGGAAGGCGCGCGTCCGCTTCGACGGTCTGGCGACCCCCCTGGCGGGGAAGGTGACCTGGATCAGCCGCGAGGCGGAGTTCACGCCGAGGAACGTCCAGACGCGCTCCGAGCGCGTCACGCAGGTCTTCGCCGTCCGCGTCACGCTGGAGGGGGACCTCTCGCCGCTCAAGGACGGTCTCTGGGCCGACGTGACGTTCGAATGACGGCCGCCCTCGCGGCGAGAGACGTCGTCAAGCGGTTCGGGTCGTTCACGGCCCTCGACGGCGTCTCCCTCGAGGTCTCCCCCGGCTCGATCTTCGGCCTGCTGGGGCCGAACGGATCGGGGAAGTCGACCCTGATCCGGATCTTCTGCGGGTCGCTCCGCCCGACTGCCGGGAGCGCCTCCGTCCTCGGCTTCGACGCGGTGAGAGAGAGCGAGGCCCTGCGCCAGGGGATCGGCTACATGTCCCAGGCCTTCAGCCTCTACCGCGACCTCACCGTCGAGGAGAACCTCGAGTTCTTCGGCCGGGCCTACTCCGTCCCCGACCGCGGCGCGCGGATCGACGAGGTCATCGAGCTCCTCGGCCTCCCTCCCTACCGCGACCGGAGAGCGCAGCACCTCTCGGGCGGCTGGCGCCAGCGGCTCGCGCTCGGCTGCGCCCTCCTCCATCGCCCCCGCCTCCTCTTCCTCGACGAGCCGACGGCCGGGATCGACCCCGTCGCGCGGCGCGACCTGTGGAACCTCCTCTTCGATCTCGCCGCCTCCGGCACGACCCTCTTCGTGACCACGCATTACATGGACGAGGCGGAGCGCTGCGACCGGGTCGCCTACATCTACGCGGGGAGGCTCCTGGTCGACGGGCCTCCGGAGACCCTGAAGGCCCTCCCGGAGGTGACTCCGGAGAGACACCGGCGCGTCGCGATCCGCGGCGGCAATGCGACGGCGGTCTTCCGCGCGCTCCACGGAGCGCCCGGCGTGGTCGAGGCGACGGTCTTCGGCGCGGAGGTCCACGCCGTCCTCGGCCCCGGCGTCGAGCCGGTCGTCGTGGCCCGATTCCTGGCCGAGCGGGGTCTCCCCGTCTCCGACGTCGTCCCCGCTCCTCCCTCCCTCGAGGACGTCTTCGTGACGATGACGAGGAGGAGTCGTGGTTAGGGGGCTCGGCGCGATCTTCTACAAGGAGCTGCGCCACGTCGTGCGCGACCCGGCCACGATCGTCCTCGCGATCGCGATCCCCCTCATCCAGCTCACGATCTTCGGCTACGCGATCGACACGGACGTCCGGGACATCCCGACCGCCATCCTCGACCTCTCCGGCACGCGCCGGAGCCGGGAGTTCGTCTCGGCCCTGGAGAACACCGGCTACTTCCGGGTCGTCGAGGAGACCCGCGCGATCGAGGAACTCCGCGGGTCGCTCCGCGCCGCGCGCGCCCGGGTGGGGGTGGTGATCGAGCGGGACTTCGCCGACCACCCCCTCTCCGGCCAGCGACCGAGGGTCCAGGTCCTCCTCGACGGGTCCGACCCGACGGTCTCGAACCAGGCCCAGCATGTCGTCCTCCTCCTCTCTTCGCAGGGGACGCGACAGCCCGTCGACCTCCGTCCACGGGTCCTCTTCAACGAGGAGGGGCGGAGCGAGGTCTTCTACGTCCCGGGCCTCGCCGCCGTCATCTTCCAGCTCGTCCTGACGATGCTCACCGCCTTCGCGGTCGTGAAGGAGCGGGAGTCGGGAACGCTCGAGCAGCTCGTCGTCACCCCGATCTCGCGGACCGGCCTCATGGCGGGGAAGCTCCTCCCCTTCGCCGGGATCGGCGCGGTCGCCGCCGTCGTCGTCTACGGGGCGATGGTCGTCGTCTTCCGCGTCCCGATCCGGGGGAACCTCGCGACGCTCGGCGGGCTGACGGTCGTCTTCCTCTTCACCTCCCTCGCCCTCGGCCTCGTCGTCTCCACCCTCGCCCGCACGCAGCTCCACGCGATGCTCGTCTCGATGGGGATCATGCTCCCCTCGATCCTCCTTTCGGGGTTCGCCTTCCCGCGGGAGTCGATGCCCGACCCGATCTACGTCCTCGGCTTCGCCCTTCCCGCGACCTACTTCGTCAGCATCCTCCGCGGCGTCGTCCTTCGCGGCGCGACGTTCGTGGACGTCCTCCCCCAGTCGATCCCCCTCGCGGCGATCGGGGTGGGTCTCTTCGCGCTCGGCGTCGCCCGCTTCCGCAAGCGCCTCGACTAGATGACCGCGCGCGATTCCCGAACGGGGCGCTCAGGCCGCAAGACGCAAGGGGCAGAGCCGCCGACGGGATCGGTGACGTACCCAGGCACGGACGGCGAGCATGAGGTTCTCCATCGTGCGGCAGCGGTCGTCGCGGGTGACTTTCGCGTGCAGGTCTTCGCAGATCCGTTCGGTGCGATTCTCGTCGGGACAGCAAGGGGGCGGGAAGAGCAGGCGGAGGCGTTCCCCGATCTGTCGCGGAGCCGCCTGGCTCCGCCAGCTGGAGTGAATCGCCCAGTTGTCGAGGACGACGTGGATGCAGCGGGCATGGGGAGAGGCGCCGGCGATCCGCCCGAGGAGAGCGACGAACAGGGCGCTGTTCTTCCGGGGGCTCTCGACCCACGTG
>JAKEFM010000106.1 GCA_022616055.1 Planctomycetota bacterium | reverse complement strand
TAGTAGAAGCCGAGCTGGAGCTTCGCCGCCTCGGACATCTTCTCGGGCGTCCAGGGAGGATCCCAGACGAGCTCGATCTTGGTCGAGGTGACGCCGGGGAGGGTCTTGATCCGCTCCTCGACCTCGACCGGGATCCGCTCGGCCTCCGGGCAACTGGGGGAGGTGAGGGTCATCCGGACGTGGACGGCGCCCGCCTCGCTCACCTCGATGCCGTAGATGAGTCCGATGTCGTAGATGTTGATCGGGATCTCGGGGTCGTAGACCTGCCGCATCGCCTCGACGACCCGGTCGCGGAGGCTCCCGCCGGCCGGGGCGGGGGTCGACGCGCCGGAGGCCGCCGGGGCCCCGGGCGGCGTGGAGGAGGGCGGGGGAGGCGGCGGCGCCGGGGGGTTGGTCGGGTTGGTCTCCATGACGTTCAGTCCTCCGGCTCCTCGGTCGAGACGGGCTCTCCCGTCCCCTCGATCGCGGAGCGCAGCGCGTGCCAGGGGAGCGTGGCGCACTTCACCCGGACCGGGAACTCCCGCACCCCGGCGAAGATCGAGAGCCGGCCGAGGTCGGAGGGGACCGGGACCTGCGGCTCCGAGGTGACGAGGCCGTGGAACCGGGCGAAGAGGGAGGCGATCTCCTCCGTCGTCTTCCCCTTCACCGCATCCGTCATGATCGAGGCCGCCGCGGTCGAGATCGCGCACCCCGAGCCCTGGAAGGCGACGTCCCTCACCCTCCCGCCGGCGAGGTCGAGGAAGACCGTGACGCGGTCGCCGCAGAGGGGGTTGAAGCCCTCGGCGCGGCGGCTCGCGCCGGGCAGCGCGCGGAAGTTCCGCGGGCTGCGGTTGTGGTCGAGGAGGACCTCCTGGTAGAGGTCGGAGAACTCGCTCATCCGCCGAAGACCTCGATCACCTTGCGGAGGCCCTCCGCCAGCGCGTCGGCCTCCTCGGGGAGGTTGTAGAGACCGAAGGAGGCGCGCGCGGTCGCCGGGACCCCGAAGCGGTCCATGAGGGGCTGCGCGCAGTGGTGCCCGGCGCGCACCGCGATCCCCTGGAGGTCGAGCACGGTCCCGACGTCGTGGGCGTGGACCCCCTCGACGACGAAGGAGAGGACGCCGGCCTTGCCCGGGGCCGTGCCGAGGACGCGCACGCGCGGGATCGAGGCGATCGCCTCCGTCGCCCGCGCGAGGAGGGAGCGCTCGTGGGCGTCGATCGCCTCGAGCCCGATCCCCTCGAGGTAGTCGAGGGCCGCCCCGAGCCCGATCGCCCCGACGATGTCGGGCGTCCCCGCCTCGAAGCGGTGGGGGGCGGGCTTGAAGGTCGACTTCTCGAAGGTGACGGAGAGGATCATCTCCCCCCCCCCCTGCCAGGGGGGCATCGCGCCGAGGAGCGAGGCCTTCCCGTAGAGCGCGCCGATCCCGGTCGGGCCGTAGGCCTTGTGCCCGGAGAAGACGTAGAAGTCGCAGTCGAGGGCTCGCACGTCGACCGGCATGCGGGGGACGGCCTGGGCGCCGTCGACGAGGACGGGGACCCCGCGGCGGTGGGCGGCGGCGACGATCTCCCGGATCGGGTTCACGGTGCCGAGCACGTTCGAGACGTGGGACACGGCGACGATGCGGGTGCGCTCGCCGAGGAGTCGCTCGTAGGCCTCGAGGTCGAGGGTCCCGTCGTCGAGGACCGGCACGACGCGCAGGTGTCCCCCCTTCCTCTCGCAGAGGAACTGCCAGGGGACGATGTTCGAGTGGTGCTCCATCCCGGTGAGGAGGACCTCGTCTCCCGGCCCGAGGTGCCGCGCGCCGTAGGTCCGGGCGACGAGGTTGATCCCCTCGGTCGTCCCCCGGACGAAGACGATCTCCGAGGCGTCCCCCGCGCCGAGGAAGCGGGCGACGCGCAGCCGCGCCCCCTCGTAGGCCTTCGTCGCCTCCTCGGCGAGGCGGTGGACTCCCCGGTGCACGTTCGCGTAGGAGGTCTCGTAGGCGCGATCCATCGCATCGAGGACCGGCCGCGGCTTCTGCGCGGAGGCGGCGGAATCGAGGTAGACGAGGGGCTTGCCGTGGACCCGGCGCTCGAGGATCGGGAAGTCCGCCCGGATGCGCCCGACGTCGAGCGGGGGCGCGGCCGGCCGCGGCGCCGTGGCGATCGGGCGCTCCGGGCTCATCGGACCCCCGCGAGCGCCGGGATCCCGCCGAGCCGGCGGTGGAGGAACCGCCCGATCCGGTCGCGGACCGCCGCGATGCCGAGGACCCCGAGGACCTCCTCGGCGAAGGCGCGGACGAGGAGCGCGCGCGCTTCCTCCTCCCCCACGCCCCGGGCGCGGAGGTAGAAGAGGGGGGCCTCCTCGAGCGGGCCGATCGTCGCCCCGTGCTTGCAGCGAACGTCGTCGGCGCGGATCTCGAGGATCGGCCGCGTCGTGGCGAGGGCGCTCTCCGACAGGAGGAGGTTGCGGTTGCTCTGGTGGGCGCTCGTCCGCTGGGCGTCGGGCCGCACGAGGATCGTCCCCTCGAAGACGCCCCTTCCCTCCCCGTCGAGGATCCCCTTGTAGAGCTCGCGGCTCGTGCAGGCGGGCCGCGCGTGGTCGATCCGGGTCTGGTTGTCGACGTGCCGGCGGCCCCCGACGACGTAGAGGCCGTTCACGGTGCAGTCGATCCCCTCCGCGTCGAGGAGCGCCTCGACCTCGTCGCGGACGAGCCCCCCGCCGAGGAGGAGGGCGTGCGAGGCGAGGCGGGCGCCGCGGCCCGCGCGGGCCCGGAACCGGGAGAAGTGGAAGGCCTCCTCCCCCTCCTCGAGGAGCTTCTCGCGCTCGATCGAGGCCCCCTCCTCCGCGACGCAGTCGGTCACCGCGTTCGTGAAGGAGATCCCGGGCCCGAGGTCGACGTAGTGCTCGAGGATCGTCGCGCGGCTCCCCCGTCCCGCCAGGATCAGGTTCCTCGGATGGGCGCTCGGAGGCTCGGCCGCGCCGGCGGTCACGAAGAGGAGGTGGATTGGGGCCTCGATGGCCGCGTTCTCCGGGATCCGGACGAAGGCCCCGTCGCGGAAGAAGGCGGTGTTGAGCGCGACGAAGGGGCCCTCCTCCGCCTCGCGTGAAAGGAGGGGCTCGACCTCCGCCGGCCGGGCCTCGAGGGCGGCGGCGAGGCTCGTCGCGAACTCCCGCGTCGAGGAGAGGCCGGGCGCGAAGGCCCCGTTCACGAAGACGAGGCG
>JAKEFM010000105.1 GCA_022616055.1 Planctomycetota bacterium | reverse complement strand
CTTCAGGAACTCGACGATCGCGTCCCTCTCCCCCTGCGAGAGCGCCACGAAGAGGTCCCGCTCGTCGCGCGCCTCGCCGCCGTGCATCAGGATCGCGTCGGTGATCGTCGTCAGGTCCCCGCGGTGTCCGTACGGCGCGGAGTTCCCGACGTCCCAGAGCTTGCGCGTCAGGAAGAGGTCCGTCGGGACGCCTCCCTGGACGAACTGCTCGTTGCAGAAGAATGTGATCTGTTCGTTGGTGACCGGAGCGGGGTCGCAGAGGTTGTGGCGCTTGAGGTCGGTGAAGGCGCGGACCGTGACCGAGCCGTCCGGACTGCGCCTCGGCCGAGGCTTGGGACAGGGGGCCTTCGTCAGATCGAACGAGGCGGCCTGGGTCACGTCGTTGAACGTCCCGGCCGGGTTCAGGCCGTAGGGCTCCGAGAAGACCGGGTCGTCGAGGACGAGCGAGGGCCTGTGGCATCCCGCGCACCCGATCTGCTCGAAGACCACCTCCCCCAGCTCGGCGGCGGCCCGGCGCTCGGGATTCCGGGGGATCCTTCGACCCGGCATGGGGAGCGTCGCCTGGAAGAGGGTCGCCGCCGTGATGTCGCCGACCGTGAGCTCGTCGGCGACGCCGTCCTGGTCGAAGTCGTAGGTCCCCGTCTGCCCGACTCCGAAGCGCTCGACGGCCTCCATCCCGTGGTGGTGGTTCATCGCGTTCACGGTGAACTCCCGGAGGGAGCGGACCACCCCCTTCTGGTGGAACGGGCGCACGATCAGGTCGGCGTTCACCCCCTCGACCGCGCTCGTGTCGACGCTCCCGCCGGGGTTGGCGGTGATCGACCCGAACTCCACCCCCTTCGTCTCGAGCGGCAGGGTGACGGGGCTCCCCCCCGACTGGGCCTGGGCGATCGCCGAGGACCGGACTGCCTGGAGGTCGGCCGTCATCTCCCGGCCGAGCAGCTCGATCAGCCCCGACCCGAACATGCCGAGGGAGTTGCGTTCGTTGCTCGTCGAGGGCGCGACGGAGAAGGTGACCGGGTCGAGGACCTGCGCGAGGACGAACACGTTCGCGACGAAGTCTCCCCCTCCTCCCGACCGAGGCTCGTTGTGGCAGGCGAAGCAGGAGTTCGCATCCGGCCCCGACGTCCGGATGAAGGCGGGCTCGTCCGCCGTCCGCAGGGTCGGGACGCCGTTGCCGGTGGCCGCGGGCCGTCCCTGGCCGTCGAGCCGGTTGAACTTCGCCTCGAAGAGGGCGCGCCCGAAGCGGAGCGCGTCCTTCGTCTTCACCGTGCCGTCGAGGATCTCCGAGTGCAGGAGGTGCGTGCCGACGGCCGGCCTCTCGCCGACCTGGGGAAGACCGGGGGCCGCGGCGAGCAGGAGTCCCGAGGCCGCGAGCGCCCCGAAGGTCCTCCGGTGGTTGGGGATGATCATGGAGAGCGTCCTTCCCGAAGCGTCCCGTTGCCTCCCCTCCATCACGGGGGAGGGTCTCGCGCCGGGTTCATAGGAACTACGCGCGGAACCCGCTCGACCCGGAGGACTCACGCGCGCCTCGGGGTCCTCGAGTCCCGCCACGGGGGCCGGCGGGCGACCACGGGGAATGGCCGCCGAGGCACAGCACTTGGTGTGCCAGCGACGACCTCCGATTCGACCGGGGCGGCGGCGCGGCTCCCGGGGCCGCGCCCTCCCCCCGGATATCATCCCAACCCATGCCTGGGAAAAGCGTCCTGACGACCGGACAGCGGAGGCTCCTCCGCGTCGTCCTGGCGCTGGCCGCTTTCCTCGTCGCGAACACCCTCTACCTCGCGAGCACGCGGGCGATGAACGCGACGGAGGCCCTCGCGACCCCCCCCCACACGCTGCCGGGCTTCTACCAGGGGATGATCCTCTCCCACACGATCGTCGGCCTGGGGCTCGCCGGCCTCGCGGCGGCGTTCGCCGCCTGGCACCTGAACCGGGCCTGGAGGCGCCGTCACCGCGCCTCCGTGGGGAGCGGGGTCGGCCTCGTCGCGCTCACGGCGGTCCTCGCCGTCTCGGGCTACTACATCCTCACGGAAGCGAACAGCCGCGCGAACCGCGGCTGGTTCTACACCCACCTCGCCTGCGCGTTCCTCGTCCCCTCCCTCTACGCCGCGCACCGTCTCGTCTCCTACGTGAAGCCGGAGCCCCGCGCGAGGCGCTCCGGCGCGGTCGCGATGGTCGGCCTTCTTGCCCTCTTCGTCGCCGTCCACCTCTCGACCCTGCCAGAGCCCACGGGCGGACGGAAGTCGGCCTCCCTCGCTTCCGAGCGGACGAAGGTCGCGGCCTGGACGCGGGAGTCCGACGGCGCGCT
>JAKEFM010000104.1 GCA_022616055.1 Planctomycetota bacterium | reverse complement strand
TGCTCACGCTCTGAGTCGACCGTCGCTCGGCTTCCAGCCCTGGAGGTTCGAATTCATCGACCCGGTCGGGCTTCTCGGACGACAGGCTGCTCTTGTCCTGGGGCCGAGATCCCGCACCTTCGAGGGGATGCAGCGCCTGCGCTCACGGCTCCCGCCTTCCTCCCGGGCGCAAGGCTCCGGGGCTCCCGCGCCCGGGCGGGGATGCTCCCGTCAGGTCGCGAGCAGCGTGCGCGCCTCCTCGCAGCCGGGCGCGGGGAATCCGAAGTGGCTCGCCATGACCCGCGTGAGCGCGACGAGGTAGAGGGCCCGGTGCGGCGCGCGCGCGACGGCGTGCTCGTCCTGCGCCGTCCGGAAGTACTTCTCGGCGTGGAGCGCGCCGTCCTCGCTGACGGCGAAGCCGAGGAGGAGCGCGAAGAGCCTCTCGCTCGGGTGACCGAGGGCGCAGTAGCGGCGCGCGGCCTGGCAGGCGCCCTTCTGGTCGCGGGCGCGGACGCGCCCGTCGATCTCGGAGAGGAGCGCGGCGGGGTCCTCCTTCGTGCAGGGCTCGCCGTCGTGGTCGTTCGGGAGCGCGCCGACGTATCCGGACTGGCCGGCCGTGTGGTAGGCGCCCGCGATCAGGCTCGCGAAGGCGTTCCGGGCGCCCCCGACGCGCGCGACGTGCCGCCAGGCGTTCGCCGCGTCCGAGGCGTGCACCCCGACGGAGGCGCCGTGCACGCTCCCGACCGGCTTGCCGGGAGCGGAGTTCGTCTGGCCCGGGTCGTTGAGCAGCAGCCGGGTCGCGGCGAGCGACATCGCCGCGCCGACGTCCTCCGGATCGAGGCCTTCGGCGAGCGCGGCGGCCGCGGCCCGGGCCGCCGCGGCGCGGTCGGGAGAGAAGAAGGTGTCGGCCAGACGCTCGATCGAGGCCTCGTCCGCCTTGCGCGTCCCCCTCTCGCGCCCAGCGAGACCATGCTCCTCCAGGAGTCGGGGAAGGAGAGAGCGGATCTCGTTCTCCGCCCGACCCCGTCTCGCGTTCGATTCGTTCTCCTCGATGCAGAAGCGCACGGACTGGCGGAGCATCGTCACGCCGTGCTCCGGACCCGTGAGCCTGAGGAGGTCGTAGGCGCGCCACGCGAGGACGATGCGGTGCACGTTCATCTCGTCGCGCACCACGGTCTGGAGATCCTCGTAGGCCTGCGCGGGAGCCCGCCTCTCGAGCACGTCGAGGCCGCTCTCGGCCCTCGGCAGGTTTCGCGCCCGGACGGACTCCACGAGGGAATGGGATTCCGCGTCGGCCCCGAGCGGCTCGAGCGCGTCCGCCTGCGCCCGCCCGGATGCCTGGATGAAGCGCGCGTTCCGGTGCAGGACCTTGAGGACGGGGAGCGCCGCGAACGGCTCCGGCATCTGCGCGGCCATCTCGAAGCTCGGCATCAGCGCCATCAGCGCGTGATAGCCGTCGTAGTTCGTGCCGCCGTGGGCCCGCGCGTTCGCGAGCGCGCCGGCGGCCACGAGATCGGCGAGCGGCGTGCCGCCCCGGAGGCGCTGGGCGAGGAGGGGGAGCAGGGCGTCGGCCGGCGTCGCCTGCATCCGGTCGACCAGGGGATCGAGGCGGCCGAACCTCAGGCGCTCCGGCGCGAACCGTGCGAGGGTCTCCGCGAATCCAAGCCGGTCCGCGAGGGCGTATCCCACCGCGACCGAGCCGACGCTCCTCCCGATCCCCCCCAGGAACTGACGGCGGTTCGTCGTCTTCATGCTCGCCTCCAGGCGAAGCGGCCTCGCGGCCCGGCCGCGGAACGCGGGACAGACTACCCGAAAGACGAGCGCGGAATCGATCCTGTTAGCGCGGACCCGGTCCGTGCGGGGGGCGGGGCGGGGGCGCGGGGGGGGGAGCGAGCCGCCTTCCTCTCCGGTCAGCGGCGTGGAGGATTCGAGGAGCCCTCGGGCGCGACGTTCACGAAGACCTTGATCGCGCTCCTCTCCTCGGTGAGGAGGCGCATCATCTCGCGGTACTTCTCCAGGCCGTCGACCGGGTGGGTGAGGAGCTTCGACAGCCACTCCGGGAACTGCAGCTCCGCGCGGGAGAAGTCCTGGACGCCCGCCTCGAAGTAGTCGCGGTTGGCGTTCACCGTGCCGACCATCACCTTGTTCCCGAGGACGAAGCCGAGGTTGATCCGGTCCGCCGGGACCTCGACGGCTCGGCCCCCTCCGGTGACGCTCGAGAGGACGAGGACCCCGTTCTTGCCGAGGTTCTCCATCGCCTCGAACACGATCGCGGCCGACCCGGTCGCCTCGAAGATGAGATCGAAGGGTCCGTGCTCCTTCGCGGCCTGCGGGAAGGGGGTCTCTGTGGAGGAGACGTAACGGGCTCCGAGCTCGCGCAGGAGCTCGGCGTTGCGGTAGGGACCCGTGCGCCGGCCGACGGCCGTCACCTCGAGCCCGCGGACGCGCAGGGCCATCGAGGCGAGGAGCCCGATCGTCCCAGTGCCGAGGACGGCCGCGCGCCGCGGGTGCCAGACCTTGAGGCGGCGCTGGATCTCGTAGGCCTGGACGATCCCCTTCTCGATCACGGAGGTCGGCTCGAGGAGGACCCCGACCGGGGCGAGGCGCTCCGGGACGCGGACGAGGTACTCGGGATCCTCGGCGAAGAACTCGGTGAGGAAGCCGTGCCGGAGGTTGATCCCCCGCTCGAAGTAGACGTCGTCCGTCGTCAGGTCGTACTGGCCGATCCGGTCGTAGAGGCTGCCGCCGGGACGGCGGACGGTCGGGACCACGAGCTCGCCCGGGACGAACTCCGTCACGGTGGGCCCCACCTCGACGACGCGGCCGAGGCACTCGTGCCCGATCACGAGGAAGTCGGAGCCGGGGGGCGCCGCGCCGTACTCCGCCGCGTTGATCTCCTTGTCGGTCCCGTCGACGCCGACGCGCAGCACCTTCACGAGGACGCCGCGGCCGCCGGGGATCTCGGCGAGGGTGGGACGGGGGAGGTCGGCGAGGTGGAGGGAACCGGCGCGACCCGGAAAGACGGCGAGCGCTTTCACGGCGTGTCTCCTCGGGGGCTAGCGCGTCCAGGCGAGGAACCTGGTGAAGAGCCGCTTCACGCCGGGCGTGAGGCGGGTGCGGTTGTACGCGTCCGCGGTCTTCTTGATCGCCTCGGCCTGGGTGGGGTAGGGGTGGATGACCGAGGCGAGGGTCCCGAGGCCCACCTTCCCGACGATGGCGGTCGTGACCTCGCTGATCATTTCCCCGGCGTGCCGGGCGACGATCGTCGCGCCGAGGATCTGGTCGGTCCCCTTCCTCACGTGGATCTTGACGAACCCCTCCTCCTCCCCGTCGGCGATCGCCCGGTCGACGTCGTCGAACCTCTGGAGGTAGGTGTCGATCTCGATCCCCTTCTCGCGGGCGTCGCGCTCGTACATCCCGACGTGGGCGATCTCGGGGTCGGTGTAGGTCGCCCAGGGCATCGTGAGGGCCGACAGCGTCTTCCTGCCGAAGAAGAGGGCGTTCTGGATCACGATGCGGGCCGCGGCGTCCGCGGCGTGGGTGAACTTCCAGGCCATGCAGATGTCGCCGGCGGCGTAGATCCGGGGGTTCGTCGTCCGCAGCCGGTCGTCGACCTTCACCCCTTCCCGCGGGTCGTAGCCGACGCCGGCCGCCTCGAGGCCCAGCCCCTCGACGTTGGGCTGGCGTCCCGCCCCCGCGAGGATCTCGTCGACGACGACGGTCTCCTCGTGGCCGCCGCAGCCGAAGAGGATCGCCTTCCCCTCCCTCGTCCGCGTCACCTTCTTCGTCCGGCAGTTCAGGACGAGGCGGATCCCCTCCCTCAGGAACGCCTTCTGGACGATCTCCGCGGCGTCGGCGTCCTCGCGATCGAGGATATGCCCCTTGTTGTGGAAGAGGACGACCTCGGAGCCGAGGCGGCGGAAGGCCTGCGCCAGCTCGCACCCGATCGGGCCTCCCCCGATCACGGCGAGGCGTCGGGGGAGTTCGGTGAGGGAGAAGACCGTCTCGTTCGTCAGGTATCCCGCCTGGGCGATCCCCTCGATCGGCGGGTTGACGGCGCGGGCGCCGGTGGCGATCACCGCCTTCTTGAACCGGAGCGTCCTCCCGCCCACCTCGACGGTCTCCGGTCCGGTGAAGCGGGCCTGGCCGAGGAAGACGTCGACGCCGAGGTCCCGGAACCGCGCGGCGCTGTCGTGGTGGCTGATCTTCGAGCGCAGCCGGCGCAACCGCTCCATGACGGCCGGGAAATCGGCGACGACCCTCCCCTCGAGTCGCATGCCGAGGTCGGCCGCGTCGCGAAGGTCGCCGTAGACGCGCGAGGATCGGATCAGGCACTTCGAGGGGACGCAGCCGACGTTCAGGCAGTCCCCCCCGAGGAGGTGTCGCTCGACGAGGGCGACCTTCGCGCCGAGGCCGGCGGCTCCCGCGGCGGTGACGAGCCCCGCCGTCCCGGCGCCGAGGACGACGAGGTTGTAGCGTCCGCTCGGGGCCGGGTTCGCCCAGTCGGGCGGATGGACGTTCGAGACGAGGACGCGATTGTGGTGGTCGTCGGGGAGGACGAGAGGCGTCCCGTTGCCCGACCCGTGGGGGGCGGCCTCGGGCATGGTCGCGGGGGAGGTGGTCATCTCGGGCATGGGGGCTCCCGGCGGCAAGGCTCCTCTCCAGGAGGGGAGGGATCTCCGCGCGCCCCTTCGATGCCGGGGTCGCCCCTCCGGGTACGGACCGGTCAGGGCCGGCGCGAGGAGCGCGCGGCGGGCACGAGGCGACCCCCTTCGAGGCGGCCGTCCCCCGCCCGGAGGACGTCGAGGTCGAGCCGGAGGATCTCCCCGACCGACCAGGCCTGGAAGGGGCAGCCGCGCGGCGCGTGGGGGGCCTCCGCGTCGGCGATCTCGGAGACATGGCCGAGCCCGGCCTCGTCGAGGTGCCGGATGGCCGGGTCGAGGAATCGTCGCCGAGCCTCCCGCCTCGCCTCGACCGAGCCGCCCCGGACCCGGACCCACGCCTCGACGAAGGGCCCGAGGAGCCAGGGCCAGACCGTCCCCTGGTGATAGGCCGAGTCGCGCTCGAGGACCCCCCCTTCGTAGCGGGGGCGGTACCCGGGTTCCCCCGGGGCGAGCGATCGCAGCCCGATCGGGGTCCAGAGCCGGGCCTCGAGGGCGTCGACGAGACGCCGCGCGCGCTCCCCCTCGAGGACCGGGAAGGGCAGGCCGCCGACGGCGAGGACCTGGTTCGGGCGGAACGCGCCGTCGTTCTTCCCCGGCTCGTGGTCGGCGTCGACGACGTCGAAGAGGCATCCCCCGCGCTCGTTCCAGAACCGCTCCCGGAACGAGGCGAGCCCCCGCTCGTAGAGCGGGCGCCAGCGCCAGGAGAAGTCGCCGCCCATGCGCAGCGCGTTGAGCCACAGCGCCTGGACCTCGACGGGCTTGCCGATCCGCGGGGTGACGACCCAGTCGCCGACCCTCGCGTCCATCCAGGTGAGCTGGACGCCCGGGACGCCGGCGGAGAGCAGGCCGTCGGCCTCCGCGCGGATCCCGTGGCGCGTCCCGCGCGCGTAGCCGTCGAGGATCGCCCCGACCGCCCTCTCCAGGATCTCCTGGTCGCCGGGGCAGGGGGGATTCCCCTTCTCCGCGGTCGCCCGCAGCCACTCGTGGACGGCGACGACGTAGAGGAGGGAGGCGTCGACCGAGTTGAACTCCGGGGTCTCGCCGCGGTCGGGAAAGCGATTGGGGAGCATCCCCTCGGAGACGGCTCCCGCCCACTCGAGGAGGATCTCCCGCGCCACCTCGAGCCTCCCCGTCGCGAGGCAGAGCCCGCGCAGCGCGAGGAACGTGTCCCGCCCCCAGTCGGAGAACCACGGATAGCCGGCGACGACCGTGCGCCCCGACCCGCGCCGGACGAGGTAGGCGTCCGCCGCGCGGTGGAGCCCCGAGGGGAACGCGGCGCGACGCCGCGCCTCCGACGAACGGAGCCCTTCGAGGACTCGCTCCGGCGGGGCTTCCCGGGGGAGGCTACGGCCGGGAACCCCCTCCGCGGAGAGGAGGAGGACCGCCTCTTCCCGGGAGAGGTCGAACTCGAAGGTCCCGGGCGCGGCGAGGTCCTCGGCGTGGTCGAGCCCGCGCGCCCGCTCCTCCGAGTAGAGGAAGTTCCGGTACCAGTCGGGGGCGTGCCGGTATTCCCCGTTCGTGAAGACGTTCACTCCGGGGACGCCCGCGTAGGGGCGCCACAGGAGCGCTCCGTCCACCGGCCTCGGCTCGAAGCGGAACCCCGGGTTCTCGTGGTGGAGGGAGTGGAAGTCGCGCCCGGAGAGGAACGGGCGCACGGAGAGCGTCACGCCCGGCCTCGCCTCGAGGAGCCGCCAGGAGACGGCGACGGCGGGAGCCTCCTTCGGGACGAGGACCTCCTGCACCACGCGCGTCCCGTCCGGGAGCGAGAAGGTCCACCGGGGCCAGGGCACCGCCTCGAACGCGGCGATCCTCCTCGACCCTTCCGGGTGGACGACGTCCGGGAGGTAGGCCTGCGAGGTGATCGGGAAGGAGCCCGCCGGCGACCGGACCGTCGCGTCGAGCCCGTTGACGAGGACGCACCGCTCGGTCGGGGGCCGCGCCGACGCGAGGAGGAGGGCGTGGTAGCGTCGCGTGCGCAGGCCGGAGGCCGTCCCCGAGGCGAAGCCGCCGAGGCCGTCGGCCTCGAGCCACTCACGATCGGAGCGGGGTTCGGTGGGCATGGGAGGCCCTTGGGGCGCATCCTAGGATGTCCGAGCCAGCCGCCCGGTTACGGCGACCGGGGGTAACGAAGCCTCGCGGCCGGCATCGAAGCCATGCCCGAAGGGAACCGCCCCGACATGGAAACCGCCTCGAATCCCGCCGTCGCCCTCGCCCCCGCCCGCAGCCGAGGGAAGTGGATCGCCCGCGCGATCCTCCTCCTCGCGGCGATCGTCCTCCTCGTCCTCCTCGGGCGCAGGGGAGCGGCGCTGGTCCCCCCCTTCCGGGAATGGGTGGTGGGGCTCGGCTTCTGGGGCCCGGTCGCCTTCGTCGCGGGCTACACCCTCTGCACGGTCGCGTTCATCCCCGGCTCCGCCCTCACGCTCGCCGCCGGCGCGATCTTCGGTCTGGTCGAAGGGACGATCGTCGTCTTCCTGGCGGCCGTCTGCGGATCCTCCGCGGCCTTCCTCGTGTCGCGCTACCTCGCCCGCCGGGCGATCGAGCGGAAGCTGGCGGGCAACCCGAGGTTCGCCGCGATCGACCGGGCCGTGGCGAAGGAGGGACGGAAGATCGTCCTCCTCCTGCGCCTCTCCCCCGTCTTCCCCTTCAACCTCCTGAACTACGCCCTCGGGCTGACGGGGGTGCGGTTCCGCGACTACCTCGTCGGTTCGATCGGGATGATCCCCGGGACGTTCTTCTTCGTCTTCACCGGCAGGGTCGTCGGGGACGTTTCGGCGGCGTCGAGCGGCGGGATGGCGAGCAAGGGCGCGGGCTACTGGGCTCTCCTCGGGGCCGGCCTGGCGGCGACGCTCCTCGTCAGCACCCTCGTCGCCCGGATCGCGAAACGGGCGCTCACGCAGGCGAACGCGGCCTGATTCGGGACGGAGGGAGCGCCCCGTGACCCCGACGGCCCCCATTCTCGCGCGGACGCGGGTCCAGAGTCCGTCCGGCGCCCGATCCGGCGACGCCGGCCTCCCCGCCCTCCTCTCCGCCCTCGGAGCCGCGGCGGGGGAGGTCGCCCGCGACCTGCGCCGCGGGGCGCCGATCGGTCGCGGCGGCCCCGCGGGGAGTCCCGGCGCCCGGGCCGAGCGGGCGTTCCTCGAGGCGCTCGGAGGGACCGGCCTCGTCGGGGCCGTCCTCTCCGGGGAAGGCGGGTTCCGTCGAGTCGGGCCGGGCGCGGAGGCCCCGTTCCTCGTGACCCTCGACCCGCTCGCCCCCTCCTCCAACCGCGGCGTGAACGGAGCGCTCGGCGCCATCTTCGGCGCGTTCCGGAGGGTCCGGGCCTCGGCCGGCGCGCACCCCGGCGAGTTCCTGCGACCGGGTCGAGAGCTCTCCGCCGCAGGCTACGTGCTCTTCGGTCCCTCGACCTGGCTCGTGCTCGGCGACGGGTCGGTCGTGCGCGCGTTCGCGCTCGACCCGGAGAGAGGCGACTTCCGGCCGGTCGACCTCCCGATCCGCTGCCCCGAGACGGGGCCGACCTACTGCGCCAACCTCGAGAGCGTCGCCTCCTGGCCGAGCGCCTTCCGCCGCTTCCTGGGCCGCCTCCGCTCCGGGGCGGCGGAGGCGACTCCTCCCTCGCTTCGCACCTCGGGCTGCGTCGTCGCCGACGCGCACCGCGTCCTCCTTGAGGGCGGCGCCTGCGTCCACCCGACGCGCCTCGACGGCGAGGGGGGCGGCCTGCGCCTCCTCCTCGAGGCGGGGCCCCTCGCATTTCTGGTCGAGGGGGCCGGGGGGGCGGCGAGCACGGGGACGGGGCGACTCCTCGACGCGATTCCCGGCTCCCTCCTCGATCGGGTCCCCGCCGTCTTCGGGAGCCGATTCGAGGTCGCGATGTTCGAGAGCTTCGGGCGGGGCGAGGTCAGCTGAACGGCCCCTCCCCGTCGAGGCGGCGGGCCTTCTTCTTGCGCGCGGCGAGGATCGCCTGGATCAGCTCCTCCGGCACCTGCCCGGAGGCCGGCTCCTCCGTTCGGGTGTAGGCGGCCTTCCCGAGCGCGACGGTCTTGCGATAGGAGTCGAGGTAGTTCACGCAGGATGGGCAGATCGCGAGGTGGGCGTCGAACTCCTTGCGTTGGGAGGGCGCCAGCTCCCCGGACTGGTAGCCGAGGATGAAGTCGTACAGTTCGCGGCAGGTGATCAAGAGACCCGGGGTCCCGCGAAGTGGGGGTCCAGCAGCGTCCGCAGGGCCTGGCGGGCCCGGTGGAGTCGGATCTTGACCACGTTCGGGTTCACGTCGAGGAGACCGGCGGTCTCCTCGGTGTCGAACCCTTCGATGTCGCGGAGCAGGAGGACGTTTCGGTAGGCCTCGGGGAGGCGGTCGATGGAGGAGCGGACCAGGTCCCGGATCTCGCGGCGCTCCGCGGCCGCCTCCGCGGTCTCCGTCCAAGGCGCGGCCGGGTGGTTCGTCGCGTGCCCGTCGTCCTGGAAGGCGGGGAGGAGGTCCTCGATCGAAGTCTCGGGCTTGCGCCGCTTCGTGCGGAGCTTCATCAGGGCCGCGTTCACGACGATGCGGTGGAGCCAGGTCGAGAGGCGGGACCCCCCCTCGAAGCGCCCGATCCCCTTGAAGGCCGAGAGGAAGGCGTCCTGGAGCGCGTCCTCCGCGTCCTCCGTCCGCGGCAGGAATTTCCGGGCGACCGCTAGCATCGGCCGGGAATAGGACCGGACCAGGGTCTCGAAGGCAGCCACGTCTCCCCCGCGTAGTCCGCGCAGGAGGGCTCCCTCGCCCCCCTCGGGGTGGGTGCCGGGCCGGCTCGATTCCTCCTCGGGCACGGGTGCCGGTCCTACCTCCCGGATGCCGGGGGGACAAGAGCCCTCCTCCCCTCCCGTTTCGGGGGGGAAGGCGGGCCCCGGAGCCTGGAGATCCTGGTTCGGCCCGCCGCCGCTCCCTCCGGCTCTTCACGGCTCCTTGACGGAATCGGAGTCGACCCTGAAGATCGACGCGCTTCCCCGGGAGGGGGAAGCACCGAAGGTAGGGTTGACGAGAGTCGAATCTGCTGTTGGGAGGGCCGGCCATGCCGCGCTCTAGATCGGTGGACTTTCGTTTCTTGGCGGCCGTCGCGGCCTTCCCGTGCCTGCAGCAGCCCGGGGAGGTCACGCCGAACCTTCCCGTGCAGCCCGGAGTGTGGACCACGGCGGGGGAACTCGCGCTCCTCCCGACGTCGGGGCCCGCCTGGAACGCCCTCCTCGACGCGGCGAACGCACCGCTGGGGGCTCCCAAGCTCCGGAGCATCGGCGACCAGACGGAGATCGGGGTGATGGCCCGCGCCCTGGTCTACGCCCGGACCGGGAGCACGCAGTGCCGGGACGAGGTCATCGCCATGTGCGAGAAGGTGATCGGGACCGAGCGGGAGGGCCTCGTCCTCGGCCCGGCGCGCAACCTGGCGGCGTACGTCATCGCCGCCGACCTGGTCGACCTCCCGCCCCCGCTGAAGGGGCAGTTCGGGAGGTGGTTGAGGGAGATCCTCGACGAGGAGCTCGACGGCCGGACGCTGCGCACGACCCACGAGGAGCGCCCGAACAACTGGGGCACCCATTCCGGCGGGACCCGGGCGGCGGTGGCGCGCTACCTGGGGGACGACGAGGAGCTCGCCCGGGTCGCGCGCGTCTTCAAGGGGTGGCTCGGCGACCGCGAGGCCTACTCCCAGTTCGTGTTCGGGGCGCTCTGGTGGCAGTCCGACCCGCTGGCTCCCGTCGGGATCAACCCCGCGGGCGCCACGATCGGGGGATTCCCGGTCGACGGCGTGCTGCCCGACGACCAGCGCCGGGCGGGGCCGTTCGTCTGGCCGCCGCCGCAGGAGAACTACGTGTACGAGGCGCTCCAGGGGGCCCTCCTCCAGGCGGTGGTCCTCCACCGGGCGGGGTACGACGTCTTCGAGTGGGAGGACGAGGCGCTCCTCCGCGCCTTCACGTGGCTCCACGTCCAGGCCAACTTCCCCGCCGAGGGGGATGACACCGGTCTCCCGCACATCCTCAACTACTACTACGGGACGACCTTCCCCGCCCCCATCCCCTCCCAGCCGGCGAAGAACATCGGATTCACGGACTGGACGCACTCGTAGGCGGGGATCCCCCTTCCCCGCCCGCGGCTGGACAATCCGGGGATCCCGGGGGATACTCCCGGCGGTACTAGGAAGTTGTAATTTGCCCGGGCGACCCCGCCGGGCGAAGGGGATCCGGCGTCCCCCGGATCCTCCGTCGATCGTCCCCAGGTGAACCCCGAAGGCGTCCCCATGAAGCTGCGCTCCCTCGCCTCCCTCCTCGGCGCCGGCCTCCTCCTCGCGCCCCTCGCGTCCGCCTCCCCCCCGACCCGGATCAAGGTCGCGCTCTCGCCTCCGGCGGGCGCGCTCGACCTCGACGCGGAGGGACAGATCCGCCTCTTCGCGCGCGAAGCGGAGCAGCGGCTGCGCGTCCGCGCGTCGCGCCTCGACGCCTCCGGACTCTTCGCCCCGTACGAGGTCTGGCTCGAGGACGGAGCGGGCGCCGGGTCGTTCCTCTCCCTCGGCACGATGGACCTCCTCTCCGAGGGGGCCGGCCGCTGGCAGTTGAAGCTCCAGCTCGACAGCGCCAGCCCCCTCTCCCTCGCCAACCGTCTCCTCCAGGTCCGCGGCGCTGGAGGCACCGCCGTGTTCCTCGAGGGGGAGATCCCGTCGATCGGGCTGGGGAACGGCAACGGCGGCGGAAACGGCAATGGCGGCGGGAACGGGAACGGAGGAGGCAACGGGAACGGAGGGGGAAATGGCAACGGCAATGGGAACGGGAGGGGGAACGGCAACGGCGGCGGGAACGGGAACGGCAACGGGAACGGCGCCGGCGCCGGCGGTCAAGCGCAGGTCGCCCTCCAGCGGCCCGATCCCGCCCCCGACGCCGACGCGCTCGGATCCGTGAGGCTGAAGAACAGGGGCGCCAAGCAGGAGTTCGACCTCGACGCCCGGAACCTCCCGACCGACGTGGGGGCGTTCAGCGCCCTGCTCGAGAGTGGCGTCGGCACGGGGCTGTTCGCATCCGTCGGCGAGCTGTCCCTCGAGAACGCCGCCCAGGGCCGCTTCGGCCTCGAGCTGAAGTCGAAGGGCGCCCCGCCGGCGCCGCTCGGGGTCGCGGACCTCGCGGACCTCGCCGGCCGTCGCCTCCAGGTCGCCGACGCGCTCGGCACGGTCTACCTCCGGGGCGTCCTCCCCGCTCCCGCGTCGTCCCCCGGCCTCGGGAACTTCAACCGCAAGTCCGCCCTCTCCCCGCCGGCCGGATCCACGGTCGCGCCGATGGCGTCCGGTTTCCTGCGCGCCCGGTTCAACGCTCCGCAGGGCGCCTCGACCTTCGAGGTCCGCACGCGCCAGCTCCCCTCCGGCCCGACCTTCTCGGTCTGGATCGACGACGGGACGGGGCTCTTCGTACAGGTCGGGAATCTCTCGAAGGGGAGCCTCAAGCGCGACACGAAGAAGGGGGACAGCCTGCCCCTCGGCGCCGACTCCCTCGGGCAGCTTGCGGGGCGCGCCCTCCAGGTCCGCGACGACGCCAGCCCGACGCCGAACACGGCGCTCGAGGGGATCGTCCCCTAGCGTCCCTCGGGCCGCGGAGCGGCGCGCGTTCCCCGGTGCCCGGGCCGGGGCCCAGACCCTGCCGGCCGGACGCCGCTACTGGATCGTCCGGGTCAGGGAGTTCGAGAGGTCGAGGGAACCGTCGGTGTTGATCTCGGTCGCCTGCGTGTAGACGACGGCTCCCTGCACCCCGGGGGGCACGGGCAGGCTGAGGGTCGCCTGTCCCGTCGGTCCGGCGACGAGGGCCGCCAGGAGGAGGATCGGCGGGGTGAGGTTGACGTTCCCGTACGGGGTCGGGATCGGACCCGACCCGACGAAGGAGACCCCGATCGGGATCGGGTTCCCCGGCGCCGCCCCGCTCACGGCGAACGTCGCCGTCTGGCCGGCGGCGAGGTTCGCGATCGTGTAGACGGGGTTCGTGGTCAGGATCCGGACGTCGTCGAGGTACCACTCGTTCGCGACCGCGCCCTGGTAGTGGAAGGCGAGCCGGACGTTCGGGTTCCCCGCGTACGCGTTCAGGGGCACCTGGATCGTCCCGAACCCGCTCCAGGTTCCGGTCTCCTGGTAGATCTGGGTGTAGCTCGCGCCGTTGTTCGTGGTGACCTTCACGCCGTTGTAGACCCGGGCGAAGGGATAGAGCTGGACCTGCTGGCACTGGAAGGTGGCGTTCGTCAGCCCCGACAGGTCGATCGGAGGGGAGCGGAGGATCGTGTTCCGGAAGGAGGAGCCGTTGTCGCAGTAGAACTCGTAGAAGATGTCGGGCGAGCCGTTCGTCAGCCCCCCGACGGATTCCCAGTACCAGGGTTCGGCGAATCCCATGAAGACGTGGGACCAGGTGGCGGGCAGGCCCGAGGTGAAGGTCTCCTCGTAGAAGACGTTCTGGCCGAGGACCGGACGGGCGAGGAGGAAGGAGAGCGCGAACGTGGCGATCCGTTTCATGCTGGAGAGATTCCCTGGAACCGGAGGCCTGGCGATTCCCACCGACCGTCCACTCTAACCCCGAGCCTCGACCGCGCGGTAGGTGGCGAAGAATCCGCGGGCCGACCGGTCCGAGGTGGGGAGGCGTGGAGTCGGAGCGCGCGACCGGCGGAACCGGACGTCCGTCGAGGGGACGTCCAGGTCCCGGGGGGAGTCCCTACTGGATGGTCCGGACCATGGAGTTCGACAGGTCGAGGGTCCCGTCGGTGTTGATCTCCGCCGCCTGGGTGTAGAAGACGCCTCCCTGCGCGCCGGGGGGGATCGGCAGGCTGTAGGTCGCCTGTCCCGTGGGTCCCGCGACGAGGTACGCCAGGACGTGGATGGGCGGCGTCAGATTGACGTTCCCGAACGGCGTGGAGACCGGACCCGCCCCGTCGAAGGAGACCCCGATCTGGACCTCGTTCCCGGGCGCGGCCCCGTTCACCGTGAACGTCGCCGTCTGGCCGGCGGCGAGGTTCCCGATCGTGTAGAGGGGGTTCGTGGTCAGGATCCGGACGTCGTCGATCCGCCATTCGTTCGCGACCGTCCCCTGGTAGTGGAACGCGAGGCGCACGTTGGGATTCCCCGCGTACGCGTTGAGGTTGACGGAGATCACCCCGGTCCCCGACCAGGTCCCGGTCTCCTGGTAGAGGTCGGTGTAGCTCGCGCCGTTGTTCGTGGTGACCTTGACGACGTTGTAGAACCGGCTGAGGGGGAAGAGCTGGTACTGCGCGCACTCGAAGGTGGCGTTCGTCAGCCCCGAGAGGTTGATCGAGGGGGAGCGGAGGATCGTGTTGCGAAAGGAGAGGCCGTTGTTGCAGAAGAACTCGTAGTAGACGTCGGGCGTCCCCTTCGTCACCCCGGCGCTCGTCCAGATCCAGGGCTCGGCGAACCCCATGAAGACCTGGCTCCAGGTCGCCGGAATGCCCGTATTGAAGCCCTCCTCGAAGAAGACGTTCTGGCCCAGCGCCGGACCGGCGAGAAAGAGGGAGAGAACGGCGGCGGCGGTTCGTTTCATCGTGGAGCCACCTCTGGTTGCCCTGCGCTGCGAGTCTACGGGCGGATCCGGCGGAGGGGGAGGGGGGACGGGGGAAACCCGACCGGGCGCGGTCGGGGGGCCCCCGGACCTCACTTCCTCCGGAGGACCGCCGCGATCCCGTCCGGCGCGTACCAGGGCGTGCACCCCTTGCTCACGGGTCTGTCGTCCCATCGCCCGAAGCGCTCGCCGATCGCGATGCACTCCTGCCTCCGATCCGGATGCCGGACGCCGATCTCGATGAGGCAGCGGGTCATCGCCTCCTTCTTCGGTCTGGGCGCCGGGCCGTACTCCCGTTCGATCCGCCGCAGGACCTCCCCGAGGCCCGGGCCGTCGAAGCCGCCGCCGATCACGTGGGCGACCATCAGGTTCCAGCCGGCGCGCGCGACCCACTCCTTCGGCGAATCGAGCCAGGCCTCGCGCAGCGCCTGCGCGTGGGGGCTCTTCGCGGCCACCTTGAACGCGAACTCCTCGACCAGATGGAGGAACCCGAGCGGCTTCATCATCGCGTCGATTTCCCGCTGCCCGGGCCGGGTCGGGTCCATGATCATCGTCGCGAGGAGCTGGGCGTCGGCGTTCCCGGTGCCCCACAACGGGAGCGCCAGAGGGTGGTTCGTCTTGATCTTCTTGGCGAGGCCGCGCAGGTCCCCCATCCGGACCCCGAACAGGCGGTCGCCCCCTCCCTGACGCGCGTAGATCCTCCGGGTGCTCTCGTCCCCGAGGGACTCGAGCTGGGACATCAAGGTCTCGAGGGTCATCGCGCCCGCGTTCTTGGTCTGCGGAGTCATGGACCACTTCAGACGACGGTGAGGACGATCGCCTGGGTCAAGGAGGGCGGGGCGAAGCCGCTCACGGGAAGCACGATCGCCTGGATGGCGAGGGACGTCCCCGGAATCGCGCTCGTCGGGAAGGGGATGGGGATCGTCTTCTCGCCGCTCGGACAGGAGAGGATCGGGCTCAGCTGATCCAGCGTTCCCGTGAACGCGACGTAGATCGGGAGGTCGAGGACCAGGGAGTGGGAGATACCCGGGATCGGGATGCACGACGTCGCCGTCGCGGAGAGGCCGATCACGAAGACCGCGTAGGGGTCCCCGCGCACGAGGAGGGTCGCCGACTCCCCCGGCGATACCGTCGTCGCGTCGGGCGCGCACTGGAACCCCCAGCAGAACGGCCCCGCCGTGTTGCCGGCGGCGCCGACCCAGTGGAATCCGACGGCGTCGGCGGGGGACTGCGCGGCGGCCGGAGCGCCGAACGCGGCGAGCGCGACGATGCAGCGGAGGGGGAACGTCCGCATGGTGGCTCCGATGCTCCTAGGGAGCCCCGAGTCTACCGCCCCCCCGTTCCGGGGAGAGGCCCTCCTCCCCGGCGACCGCCTTCAGCGGGATCCGCCGGAGAGCGCGGCGCTTCCCTCGAGGAGCGCGAGCAGGGCCTGGCGCGCGCGGTGCCGCGCGTCGCGGGCGGCCTGGACGGACAGTCCGAGCCACGCGGCGCAGTCGTGGACCGAGAGCCCCTCCACGTCGCACAGGAAGAGCGCCGCCCGGTAGGGCTCGGGCACCTCGTCGATGCAGCGGCGCGTGGACCTCCGGAGAGTCTCGTCGTCCTCCTCCATCCACTGCCGCGCGGGCGCGCCCAGGCGCCGCCCGGTCGCGTCGAATGTCGGGAGGAGCGCCTCGATCGCGGGGCTGCCCGGGTCGCCCGCGAGTCTCCCGCGCGCCCGCTCCACGAGCCGCCGCTTCAGGTCCCGGAGCTGGTCGCGCGCGAACGACGGTTCCTCGGGCTCCTGGAGCGCTGCGAGGAACGCGGCCTGCGTCGCCTCGACGGCGGCGCGAGCGTCGCCGAGCAGCCGGCAGGCGAACTCGAGGAGCGCGCCCGCGTGCCGCCGGACGAGCTCCTCGCGGTCGCGTTCCGACCCGGCTTCGGAGGCCGGAGGATCGAGGGAGAAACGAGGAGAGGGTCTCGGTTCGAGGATCATGTCCGGTCCTCCGAGCGCAGGAGTTCGAGGAGGAAGCTCGAGGTCGCGGCGATCCGCCCCGCGGCGTCCATCTCCCTCAGGAAGCGCACGCCCGCCGCGTCGGCGAAGCGCACTTCCCTCACGTCGAGGGCCGGCCCGGGCCCGAGCGCGCTCGCTCGCGCGCAGACCCCGCGGCACACCTCGACCCACGGACCGACCAGGCGACCCTCCAGCTCGAGCCAAGCCTGGCCGTTCTTCGTGGATTCGGTGATGCGGAGCACGGGACTTCTCGCCGCGGGGGAAGTTCAAGGTCCGTGCCGTCTCGGGAAGCCTCGGTTCCCCCCTGTCCCCGCCCGATCTGGCGGGACTCCGCCCACGAACCCTCGTGGGCCCCTCGAGCCTTCGTGGGTTCGCGCGGCCGTCGGGCCGAGCGAGCGTTGCGCGGGTGACGCGACCCGCCCCGGGATTCAGGGCACGCGGGAAGGCGCTCGCGCGATCCCGAGCCGCTTCATCCGGCTGCGAAGCGTGTTCGGGTGCAGCCCGAGCACCTTGGCGGCGCCGGCCGGCCCCTCGATGACCCAGCCCGCGCCCTCGAGGGTGGCCCGGATGTGGGCGCGCTCGACCGATTCCAGGCTGGCCGGGACGAGGGGAGCCGCCGGTCCCGCCGGCGCCTCGATCCCCGCGAGGAGCGGCGCGGCCGCCAGGTCGAGGACCTCGCCCTGGGCGAGGATCACCGCGCGCTCGAGGACGTTCTCCAGCTCGCGCACGTTGCCCGGCCAGGGGTAGGCGCGCAGGCGCTCGAGGAGGTCGGGGCTCACGCCCTCGATGCGCTTGCCGACGCGCGCGCAGAACTTCTTCAGGAAGAACTGCACGAGGAGCGGGATGTCCTCGCTGCGTTCGGCGAGCCGCGGGAGGTGGAGCGGGAAGACGTTCAGCCGGTAGTACAGGTCCTCCCGGAACTTCCCCTCGCGCAGGGCGCGCCCGAGGTCTCGGTTGGTGGCGGCGATGACGCGCACGTCGGCGTGGATCGGGGTGCTGCCGCCGACCCGCTCGAACTCGCGCTCCTGCAGCACGCGCAGCAGCTTGACCTGCACGTCGAGCGGCATCTCGCCGACCTCGTCGAGGAAGATGGTGCCACCGCTGGCGAGCTCGAACCGCCCGATGCGCCGGGCGATCGCGCCGCTGAAGGCCCCCTTCTCGTGACCGAACAGCTCCGACTCGACCAGCCCGGTCGGCAGGGCCGCGCAGTTGAGCTTGATGAGGGGCTTGTCCCGGCGCTTGCTCGTCGAGTGGATCGCGCGCGCGACGAGCTCCTTTCCCGTCCCGGTCTGTCCGGTGATCAGCACCGAGGCGTCAGTCGGCGCCACGCGCTTCACGTGCTCGAGCGCGGCGAGGAGCCCCGAGCTACGGCCGATGATCTCGTCGAAGTTGTGGACCGACTGGATCTCTTCGCGCAGGTAGCGGTTCTGCTCCCGCAGGCGCGCCCGCTCCTGCTCCAGGAGGACGCGCTCGGTGATGTCCACGAACATCGTCCGCGTGTATTGGCCGCTCGGATCGGGCTTCGACCACCACTGGATCCACAGCGGCTTGCCGTTGTCCCGGCGGCGCAGCTCGAGGACGACGCCGCTCGTGTCCGTCCCGCGCCCGACCGACTCGAACGCCTCCTTGAGCCTCCGCTGGTTCTCGGGGTTGTCCACCACGAACGACTTCCCGTACGTCCCGGCCACCTCCTCGGGCTTGATCCCGAACGACCGCAACGCCGCGCGGTTCGCGCGGATGAACCGCGTGTCGAGCCCCTCGAGCACGTAGGCGATCGGGGCCTCCTCGAAGAGGTCGCGGTAGCGCTCCTCGCTCTCGCCGAGCGTGCGTTCGGCCCGGAGGCGCGCCAGCTCGGAGGCCGCGCGCGCAGCGAAGATGCGGAGCAGGGCCTCGCGACGCGGATCCTCGGCGAGCGGCGCCGGGCCGAAGGCGCGCAGGTAGCCGAGCACCTCCCCGCCGGGACCGAGCAGGGGGGCGGCGAGATGGGATTCAGCCCCGCTGCGTCCGAGGAGGGGATCGTCCGGGAAGCGCCTCCGGACTCCGTCCGGCACGTGCCCGACGTCTCCCTCGGCGAGCCCGTCGCAAGGGGTGCCGGCGACCTCCCACTCCGAGGGCTCTTCGGGGCCCGAGGGTCCGTGGTGCGCGAGCGTCCGAGCATTCCCGTTCGCCTTCCTCTCGGCGACGAGTGCGTGATCCGTCCCCAGGGCGGAGGCCAGGTGCTTCACCAAGACCGGGAAGAAATCCTCGCCGGGAGGAGCTGTCGTCCCGGCGAGAAGGGCTTCGAGGTCCTCCATCCCCGGGCCTAGGGCGAACGGTGCGAGATTCGTTCGCGACATGGGAGCGGGTCGAGTCGAGCATGATACCCCCCATCGGGGGGCGAACTCAGGCGCGAAGGGGAGGCGCCCCGCTGCACGGTTCCCATCGTCCGCCGCGCCCGCCCTTCGGGATCGGAGCGGCCATGGGGAAGGGCGTCCCGGAGGCTCGACTCGCCGAGCGGAAGGTGTGCGCCCCGATGGAGCGACGTTGCGGCTGGGTCGGTCAGGACCCGGCCGCATCCCTCCCCTTGGAGCGCCACCCTTGCGGTTCAGCGCTCGGCCCACTCCAACATCGTGGCCGCCGCGGCCTGCGCGACCTGCCGCAGGAACGTGTAGTTCAACGTGCCCGGCGTGTCCGACGGCTGGTGATACCGGTCGTGCCGCATCGCGCTCGTGTCGGAGAGCAGGATCGCCGGGTAGCCGGCGTCCCAGTACTTCGCGTGGTCGCTGTGTCGCGAGACCTCGAGCATCCCGCCGAGGCGATTCGCGCTGTAGTAGGGAAGCTCCGGCACGTAGACGTCGGCCGCGTCCTCGAAGAGGTTCCCGAGCCAGCCCGACGACCCGTTGCCGACGACGGCGATGAAGTTGCCGGTGCTCGGAAGCCAGGTGATCAGGGGGATGCGGATGGGAGCCTGCTGCGAGTCCGGCGCGTCCGTCGCGACGCCGACGCCGTCGAGGTTGAGGAGGCCTTCCACGACCCGCGAGCCCTCGCGCCGGATCGCCTCGACGTGCGCCGCGCTCCCGAGGAGCCGGACCTCCTCGGATCCGAAGAAGCAGAACCGGATCGTCTTGCGCGGCCGGGAGTCGGCGAGGACGCGCGCCACCTCCAGCACCGCCGCCACGCCGCTCGAGTTGTCGTCCGCGCCCGGGCTGTAGGGGACGGTGTCGTAGTGGGCGCCGATCTCGATCACGCGCTGCGGCTCCAGCGTGCCCGTCCGCTCGGCGAGGACGTTCGGTACCACCACCGCCGGGCCCTTCGGCGCTGCGCGGAGCGTGTAGCCGATTACGTCCCACCCCTCGGCCTTCATCCGGGCGGTCGCCGCGCCGATCGCCAGGGGTCCGGCGTTGGCGAGGTCGCCGGGCAGGACACGCTCCTGCGCCGCAGCGTTCGGGTCGGCGGACGGCCGGACCTGGGCGACGAACATGCCGGCGCTCCCCGTTTCGAACGGCTCCTCGCGGACCCGGTAGCCCATCGCGCTCAACGTCCGGGTCAGATAGGCGACCGTTTCGCGGGTGGCGGCTTCTTCCCCGCGCGGGCGGGGGCCGATGCGCCCCAGCGCCTCGACATGCTCCCGGAGCCGCCCCTCGTCGACCTGCGCGACCAAGGCGGCGACCTCGGGCCTGTGGACGACGCTCGAGCAACCGGTCGACACGACGAGCAGGACCGGCACAGGAAAGGGGAGGCGGCGCATGAGAACTCCGCCGCGGAGCATTCCCGTCGTCGATCGGGTCCGCAAGCCGCCGCTCGCGCGCACGGCCTCCCCGAGCGATTCCTCCGAGCCTACTCCCTCCTCGCGCGCGCCGGACGAGGCGGCGACTCCGATGCGCGCGTTCCTCCGACCTGGAGGAGCGCCTCTTTGAGCCGCGCGAGGGCCGCCTCGGGAGAGGCGTGCCGCGGCGGGAGCCTGCGCGTGGAGGGCGAAGAGGGGATGGGAGGACCGGCGCTCGCTACGGGATGGCCAGTCCGTACTTGCCCTCGGACGTCTCGAAGAACGTGACGTTCGTGGTGTAGACGCGGTCGCCGACCGTGACCTCGAACGCGAGATGCGCCTCGCCGTCGGGGACGGCGGCCAGATCCAGGTTCGAGAGCTTGAGCTTCATGGCGCCCTTGCTGCTCGAGTAGGCGAGCGCGACCCGGTCCGTCGTCGCCGTGTCGGGGAGCGTCTTGAACGAGACCCAGGGCTTCCCGGTGCGGCTGTCGATGCCCGTCTTCGGGATCCCACCGAGCGCCGTGAAGTCGCGATCGAGCAGCACGGTCGCACCGTCGAGGATGCGGACGCGCAACGTGCTCACGCCGGCCTCGTAGGCGAAGTTGGGGTCGGCGAGCAGCAGCGAGACCTTCGCCGAGTCGAGGCCCGGCCCGGTCACCGCGACCGCGCCCTTGGAGAGCACGAAGGCGGTGCGCTCGTAGGCGAGCGCGGGCCGGAACCCGCCCTTCGGGTCGAAGCGGAGGAGCAAGCTCCAGGTGTCGTCGCCCAGCGTGACGGTCTGCCACAGGGGGCCGGGGACGGTCTCGGCGATGCTGGCGCTCCCCGTCGACCATGCGAGGGTCTGACGGTCGGGCGTGAGGCGCGCGGTCTCGACCGGGATCGCGCCGCTCGGGCTCTTGAAGGAGCAGGCCTGATCCGGGACGGTGCCCGTGCACTCGCCGGGATCGACCTGGAGCACGTGCGAGCCGACCGTCGCCCGGAAGATGTCCGTGGCCGGATCGAAGCGGATGCCGGTGCGGCGGTCGGCGTTGTAGAGCGCCGACACGCGCCACGATTCGCCGCCGTCCGTGCCGAGCTTCAGCGACGCGCGCGCGACCCAGAAGTTCACCACGATCCGCGAGACGTCTCCGCCCGTCGCCGGCAGCACGATGAAGGTCAGGTCGAGCGCGATCGTCTCGACGCCGTCGCTCGCCGTGAACGTGACCGGGTACTCCCCCTGGCGGGTGGGCGTCCCCGAGATCTCGCCCGAGTTCGCGTCGTACGTGAGGCCCGCCGGCAGGCCGACCGCCGAGTAGCTGATCGAGCCGCCCGCGCCCTCCGCGGTGAGCACGATGGGGGGCTGACGGTCGTAGGGCATGTCCTCGAGCGCCGCGGGGAGGCCGAGGAAGTTCCAATGGAAGTCGCTGGTCGCGTCCGGGGCGATGACCATCGACAGATTCGTCGTGATCGTGCCCGTGCCGTCGTTGGCGGTGAGCGTCACCAGGAAGGTGCCCGCGTCGGTCGGCGTGCCGGTCACCGCGCCCGTGGTCGGTTCCAGCGAGAGCCCGGCCGGAAGGCCGGAGGCGCCGAAGGCGACCGTTCCGGCCTCGCCCTGCACGTCGAACTGGTCGCAGAACGACGTCCCCACCTCGCCGTTGTTCAGGAACTGCGTGACGAACTCGAAGTCGTAGTCGTCGAGCGGCGCCACCGTGTCGAGCGGGTGGATCGTGATCGGCACGACCGAGGTGCCGACGTTCTCCTCCCCGGGCAGGAAATCGTGGACGGTGAGGCTGGCGAAGAACGTGCCGGCCGACGTCGGAGTGCCCGTGATCTGTCCGGTCGCGCCGTTCAGCGCCAGGCCCGGGGGCAGGTCCGAGCCGCCGAAGATGGTGGGACCATCGCCGCTCAGCTCCAGCGGGGCGTGCGAGTAGGCGACGCCCACGCGTCCATCCGGTAAGACGGGGTTGTCGAGGCCCGAGCCGCCGTTGCCGCCGCCGCCCGAGGAGCTGACGGAGAAGGTGACGGCGTGGCTGATCTGCTGGGTGGTGTCGTTGGCCACGAAGACGACGTCGGAGTTCCCGGACTGCGTCGCGAGGCCGGTGATCAGGCCCGAGTCCGCGTCGAGGATGAGGCCGGGGGGCAGCGGATCGTTGCCCCCGCCCAGGTCTACCGAGAAGGTCACGGGACCGTCCGCGTTCGCGACCACGAGCTGGCCCACGAACACGGGCCCGTTCGTGCTGAGCGCCGGGAACTGGTCGTTCAGGAACCGGAAGACCCCGTTCGAGGCGGTGCAGGCCTGGCCCAGGACGGGCGATGCAAAGAGCCCGAGACCGACGACGAACAGACACGCGACGCGGAGTGCGGACGCCCCCATGGTTAGACCTCCCAGGATGCAGATCCGGGGGCTCATCGGCCGGGCGTTCGCCGGGACTTGAGCCCGCGAGCTGCGAGAGCGTCACCGGGCCGGGGAGCCCGCCTCGTAGCCCGCTGGCCGAGGTCCGGCCCCCCCTCGGCGACGAGAGCGGCGAGTTCCACGGGACCTCGACCCGGCCCTCGGGGGAAGCGGCGGAGGCTACTCCTGCCGTGCGCGTGACCGGAGGGGCCGCGGCCACGCGACGCGGTGCGACGGATCACGGCCCGCGCCTGGCGAGGACCCCGGGCTGCGGCTCGCTCGAGGGCGGCCATGGGCGGAGAATCGTCCCGACCCGGGACCGGCCGCGGCCCGAAACGGCGCACTATCCGGTGCGACCCAACCTGCATGTTCAAGTCGGCGACCGCTGCCACCGATCCAGAGCCGGACGGAGGAGCACAGGAGCTCGGAATGAAACTCTGGCTGCGCAAGGAGTGGAGCAAGGTGCGGACTGCGATCGGCCGTCGGTGGCACGACGCAACGAACTGGTTCGGCAGGCAGCAGTGGCTGCGGCAGCCACTGCAGCGCATCCCTGCCGCGGGGCAGGCGATCGCGCGTCAGCTTCGCCGCGTTGCTGACGCGATGCGGTCGCTGCTGCATCATCTTGGCCGCGTTGGCGGCGCGC
The DNA here is from genome assembly GCA_022616055.1 of Planctomycetota bacterium. Lineage (GTDB taxonomy): Bacteria > Planctomycetota > UBA1135 > UBA1135 > JAKEFM01 > JAKEFM01. The sequence goes on along the minus strand of JAKEFM010000104.1, from coordinate 37,626 downwards.
TGTACCGACTGCCCACCCAGCTCAAGGACGCGCTGCTCTGGCTCGTGCGGCTGCGGCCGAACGCGCGCTTCTGGAGCCTGGTCGTCGGCCTGCTGACGGTGCCGCTCGGCGCGTTCCTGATCGCGACGCCGGTGCGCGAACTCGCGACCGGACGGGAACTCGACCTGCGCTCGCTGCTGACCGCGACGTGGCTGCTGAGCGGCCTCGCGACGCTGACGGCGGGGCTCGGCATGCTGTTCCGGGCGCCGTCGTTCCGCACGATGCTCTGGCTCGCGCTGCTGTGCTCGCTGCCGCTGCCGGCCGCGTTCGGTCATGACGCCTACACGCAGATGGCGAAGGTGCAGGGTGCCGACGAGGCGACGCAGCGCACGCTGCAGCCCGGGGTCGACGGCGGCATCCAGTCGGCACTCCTGTTCCTCGGCCTGTCGGTGTATCTCGGCACGCTGCTGCGGCTGCGGCCGCTGCGCAGCCTGCAGTGCACGACGCCGCTGCTGCGAGGACGCGCCGGCTTCGTGCTGGCGCCGTGCTACGCCGGCGCGTTCGGCATGGGGATCGGCTACTCGCTGTGGCAGGGCCTGCGCCACGTCGCCGAACGCGAGGACCTGCAGTTCCTGAGCCGCGCCCTCGGCGTCGTGCGCCTCGAGTACTTCGCGTACGGCTGTGGCGCACTCGGCGCGGCGTGGCTCGCGCGTCGCCGGTGGCGCCGACCGCGTGCGGCCGCGCGGATACCCCTGCTGCGAGGACGCGCCGGCTTCGTGCTGGCGCCGTGCCTCGGTGGCGCGTTCGGCATGGGGGTCGGCTACTCGCTGTGGCAGGGCCTGCGCCACGTCGCCGAACGCGAGGACCTGCAGTTCCTGAACCGCGTCCTCGGCCTCGTGCGCCTCGAGTACTTCGCGTACGGGTGTGGCGCACTCGGCGCGGCGTGGCTCGCGCGCCGCTGGTGGCACCGCCGACCGGGTGCGGCCCCGCGGACACCGCCGCCGGTGCTGCGCACCGCCCCGCCGGCCGCAGCGAGCCCCGGGGTGTCTGCGCCGCCGCCGCCCAGGCAGCCGGCAGCACCGCAGCCTTCGCCGACGCAGGTCCGTCGGCCTCAGGTGCCGGGATGGATGCCGTCGCGGCCGTAGCGCGCGGTGCGCAGTCGCGAGCAGCGGGCCCGGCCGGGTGGTGCGCCGGTCGGGCACGGGCTCGCCGGCAACCGTGCCGCCGACCTCCGTCGCGTATCGGGAACGCGTGAGAACGATCGAGAGGACTTGTCGCGCGCCCGAATCGTCACCGTCGCCATCACGGTTGCTCCTCGTGTTCGATGCGCGTGCGCGCAGCGGCGAGCGCGGTTGGCTCGACCAGCGCGCCGATCCGCTCGTAGCGCTTGCGAGTCCGGCTCCAGCGCACGAGGACGGCGGTGAGCTTGCTGGCGGCGCGAGCGCGGCGCGTCAGGAGCGCGTCGCCGGCGGGGACCATCACAAGGTGGCCGAGACCGGCACAGGGGAGGCAGGCGGGGCCGGGCGGTTCCATGACCAGGAATGCACCGGTGCCGCCGCAGCGGTGACACCTCCAGTCCGGATGGCGCGCTTCGCTGGCGACGAGTTCGGGCGGCTTCTGTGCCTTGGCTTCGACGCGCGCGCGCTCGGCCTCGGTGAGCTTCGACGACACCCAGTGCGTACGCCACGCCGCCTCGATCGCGGACTCCGCCGACTTCGAGAACTGCAGCCGCTCGCGAGCTGCCGTGCGCGCGACGTACTCCGTGGTCGAAGGGCGCAGGCCCGCTTGTCGTGCCCATGCCGCGAACAACCGCATCGCTTCCGAGATCTTCTTGGGGCTGGCCTGGATGCCGCGTTCGAGGAACGGCAACCGCCGCGTGCGCCATTCGAGGACACGGTTCTGGCTGAGCCAGCCGATGCCGACCATGACGTCGATGGCGGCGACGAAGCCTTGTTGTTGTAGAGCGGTGCCAGCCGCTCTGGCCACGCGCGCTGCCATCGCCTGCCGGTTCTTCGGGTGCACGAGGGGTAGCATCTCACACCGGATCAGGGACAGGACGTTCGATCGAGACCGGAAGCCGTCTCTCGCGGGTGGGGAGTCGGGGCGCTGGGAAGCGTGGTGGTCTCGGCAGGAGACGGCGGCGTGAAGTAGGCCCCCAGGTGTATGGAGGGACTGGGGATCGGGAGGGACCCCCTCCCCCGGGGGGGAGGGAGGCGCGACGGGCGAGCCGAGGCCTTCCCACGCCGAGGGGGGAGGCCCGGCCGGGACGGAGGGTGCCCCTGCGTTGCGAGAAATCCGCGTCGAGGAGGGGGCGCGAGACGTTCAGCCTCCTTGAGCCGGGCCCGATCGTCGTAGACGACGAGGTAGCGGCCGGGCTGCCAGGGGGCGCTCCGGGCGCGAACGCGTCGCAGGAGGCTCTTCAGGAGGGAGAGGTCGAGGAGGGCGAAAACCTCGGGGCGGAGACCCGGCTCGAGGTCGCCGGCGGTCTCGCCGTGTCGGCCCGCGGGAGGAGGTCCCTGCAAATGCGCATTGACATGTTGAAAATCAAGGAATATCAACATCTCCATGTACTGCCGCCGGATCCTCGAGACCCCACTCTCGGGAGCCGTCTCCCGGGACAAGGTCCGGATCCTGCTCGGGGCGCGGCAGACCGGGAAAACCGCGCTCCTCCGCCATCTCCTTCCGGCGGACCGGACGCGATTCTTCGACCTGCAGGACACCGGCCTGCGCCGGCGCTTCGAGGCGGAGCCGTCCGTCTTCGCGAGAGAGGTGAAGGCCCTTCCGCGGGCCGTCCGCAACGTCGTGGTCGACGAGATCCAGAAGGTGCCCGACCTCCTCGAGGAGGTGCAGAGGCTCTACGACCAGGGCCCCTCCCGGTGGCAGTTCTTCCTCACGGGGAGTTCGGCTCGACGCCTCCGCGCCAGATCCGCCAATCTCCTGCCGGGGCGCAGCCACGCCTGGCATCTCTTCCCGGTCTGCGGGTGGGAGGTCGCCCGCGAGGAGCCCCCCGCCCTGCCGGCTCCGTCGCCCCGAGTTCGGAGCCTCGCCCATGGACCGACGGAGAGTCCGCCGTTCCCTCCCCAGGACCTCCCTCGTCTGCTGCGTCTCGGATCCCTCCCGGGCATCCGCTCCGAGACTGCGGGGAAGGCGGCCCTGACGCTCGAGACCTACGTGGGGCACTTCCTCGAGGAGGAGATCCGCCGCGAAGCCCTGGTTCGGGAGATGGGCCCCTTCACGGTCTTCCTCCGGCTCGCGGCGGCGGAGTCCGGACGGCAGACGAACCTCGCGAAGCTCTCGCAGGAGAGCGGCATCCCGGCGACCTCTCTCAAGAACTACTACCAGGTGCTCGTCGACACGTTCGTCGGCCACTGGATGCCCGCGTACGCGGCGCGGACGCGAAAGAGGCTCCTGACGACGCCGCGCTTCTATCTCTTCGACGTCGGCGTCCGCAACGCCGCCGCCGAGGTGCCGCTCGACGCGCGCCTCCTCAACGCCCAGGGGGGCCCGCTTCTCGAGCACTGGGTCGCCGGGGAACTCCGGACGCGCGCGGCGTACGCGGGACGCGGTCACCGCGTGAGCTTCTGGCGGACCACCTACGGCGTCGAGGTCGACTTCGTCTGGGAGTCCCCCCGCGAGGACGTCCCCATCGAGGTGAAGTGGACCGAGCGTCCCACGCCGGGAGACGCGCGTCACCTCGAGATCTTCCTCGACGAGCACCGGAGCCGTGCCCGCCGGGGCTACCTCGTCTGCCGATGTCCCGAGCCCCAGCAGCTCACGCGTCGCGTCCGGGCCGTCCCGTGGCACGCGCTCTGACTCGGCGCAGACGGAGGGAGGGCTCGCTTCTCTCTGCCTACCCCCTCGTCACGCGCGCGGTCCGAGACGCGGACTTCCGAGCAGGGGTCTCCTGGAGCTCGAGGAGGGCCTCCTTCAGTCGTGCGAGCGCCGCCTCCGGAGAAGCGTGCCGCGGCGGGAGCATCGCGTGGCAGAGTCGCGGTTGAACGTAGCGGAGGTCGGGGAAGGCCGAGTGAAGAGCCCCCTCGAGGCGGGCCCGGTCGTCGTAGACGACGAGGTAGCGGTCGGGCTGCCAGTGGACGCTGCGGATCCGGATGCGTCGCAGGAGGCGCTTCAAGAGGAAGAGGTCGAGGAGGGCGAGAACCTCGGGCGGCGGAGGGCCGAACCGGTCGCGGAGGGAGGCCTCGACCCGTGCACGGGAAGGCTCGTCCTCGATGCCGTCGAACTCGTGGAGGACCTCGAGGCGCAGCCGAGGCTCGGAGACGTAGGAGTCGGGGATGTAGGCGCGGACGCCGGCCTCGAAGTCGACCGCCTCCTCGCCCGGCTCGAGCTCGTCGGTCGGCTCCCCGCGCAGCCGGGCGACGGTGACGCGCAGGAGCCGGCAGTAGAGGTCGTAGCCGACCGCCCCGATGTGGCCGCTCTGCTCGGCGCCGAGGAGGTTTCCCGCGCCCCGGATCTCGAGGTCGCGCATCGCGATCGAGAATCCGGCTCCGAGGTGGTGGAGTTCCGTGATCGCCTTCATCCGCGCGCGCGCCGCGGGGATCAGCGGCTCGTGGCGGGGGAGGATCAGGTAGCAGTAGGCCTTGTGCTTCCAGCGCCCGACCCGGCCCCGGAGCTGATGGAGCTCGGAGAGGCCGAAGCGGTGGGCCTGGTCGATGAAGATCGTGTTCGCGCGGGGGATGTCGAGCCCCGACTCGATGATCGTGGTCGAGACGAGGACGTCGACCTCCCCCTTCACGAACCGGACCATGACCTCCTCCAGCTCGTCCTCCGGCATCTGGCCGTGGCCGACTCCGATCCGGGCCTGGGGGACGAGCTTCGCGAGGTCGGCGGCGAAGCGGTCGATCGTCTGGACGCGGTTGTGGAGGAAGAAGATCTGCCCGCCCCGGTTGAGCTCGTGGAGGATCCCCTCCCGGACCGGGAGGGGCTCGTCGTCGTAGAGGACCTTCGTCTCGATGTCCTGGCGGCCGACGGGGGCGATGGCGAGGACGGAGATGTCCCGCAGGCCGAGGAGGGACATGTGGAGGGTGCGGGGGATCGGGGTGGCCGAGAGGGTGAGGACGTCGACGGTCGCGCGAAGGCGCTTGAGGCGCTCCTTGTGGCGCACGCCGAAGCGCTGCTCCTCGTCGACGACGAGGAGGCCGAGATCCTTGAACTTCACGTCGGAGGAGAGGAGGCGGTGGGTCCCGATCAGGACGTCGACGGTGCCGGCTTCGGTGCGGCCGAGGACCTGGGCGATCTCCCGGTCGTTCCGGAACCGGGAGACGACCTCGACCTCGACGGGGTAGTCCGCGAGGCGCTCGCGGAAGGTCTCGTAGTGCTGCTGGCCGAGGACCGTCGTCGGGACGAGGACGGCGACCTGCTTGCCGGCGTTGACCGCCTTGAAGGCGGCGCGGATCGCGAGCTCGGTCTTCCCGTAGCCGACGTCGCCGCACAGGAGGCGGTCCATCGGGCGGGTCGCCTCCATGTCCGCCTTGATCTCGCGGGAGGCCGCGGCCTGGTCGTCGGTGTCGGGATAGGGGAACGAGGCCTCGAAGTCGCGCTGGAGCGCGTCGTCGGAGGGGTACCGGATCCCCTCGCTCACCTCCCGCATCCCCTGGACCTCGAGGAGCTCGGTCGCCATGTCGACGAGGGCCGTGCGGACCGCCTCTTTGCGGCGGGAGAAGCCGGTCCCGCCGAGGCGGTCGAGAGGCGGGGCGGCGCCCCCGGCGCCGACGTAGCGGGCGACGAGGTCGATGCGGGAGGAGGGGAGATAGAGGAGGGTCCCTCCCTCGAACTCGAGGACGAGGCAGTCCTCCTCGCCCGGCTCGCGCTTCACGCGCTGGATCCCCGTGAACCGGGCCACCCCGTGGATCGCGTGGACGACGAGGTCCCCCTCCTTGAGGTCGAAGAAGGAGCCGATCGCGCGGGTGCGGAGCGCCCGCGCGAGCTTCCGCGGCCGGCGGATGGCCGGGGCGCCGGCGAGCTCCCGGTGGCTGACGAACGCGATGCGCTCGGAGGGGAGGCGGAAGCCCGCCGTGAGCGTCCCGACCTCGACCGAGACCGGCCCGCCGTCGGCCTCCCCCTCCAGCCCCTGGTCGCGGAGCAGGTCGAGGGAACGGCGGCGCTCGGCCTCGTTCGCGCAGAAGAGGACGACGCTCCCGAACCGGGACGAGGCCTCGCGCAGCGAGGCCGCGGCGGTGCGGATCCCGATCGCGAGTCCCTGGATCGGCCGCGCGTCGAGGTCGAGGTCGGAAGTGGGGAGGGACTGGAGGGAAAGGTGAGAGGCGTCGCCGAGGCTCGCCTTCAGCCGGTCGAAGCGGGCCCCGGACGCTGGCTCCTGGAAGCGGAGCGCCTCCTCCCGGTCGCGCAGCCGGAGCGGCTCGACGCGGACGAGCGCGAGGGGACGAGGAAGGACCCCGGGGAGGGGAGTTCCCGCGTCGTCCGCGGAGGGCTCGAGCGCGAGGGAGACGGCGAGGCGCTCGTGGACGTCGATCGATCGCTGGCTCTCCGGGTCGAACGTGCGGATGGAGTCGATCCGGTCCTCGAGGAGCTCGACGCGGACCGGAGCCGGGGAGGCGAAGGGGAAGAGGTCGAGGATCTCGCCTCGCAGGCTCGCCTCCCCCGGCGCCCCGACGAGGGGCGTCCGCTCGAATCCCGCCTCGACGAGGCGACGCATCGTCGCGTCCGGGTCGAGGAGATCGCCGGTCTCGAGGGGGAGGAGGGAGCGCCGCAGCTCGGCGGCGTCGGGGACCGGCTGGAGGAGGGCGAGGAGGGGCGCGACGACGACGCGGGCGCCCGAGCCGGCGGGCGCCCGCGTCAGCGCGTCGAGGGCGGCGAGGCGCAGCCGGATCGCCTCCGCGTCGGGGTGGGCTCCGCCGGTCTCCCGGGCCGGGAAGGGGAGGGGCGTCGCGCCGAAGGTCTCCAGGTCCGCGGCGAAGGCGTCGGCCTCCTCCGGGTCGGAGACGACGGCGAGGAAGGTCCCCTGCGCGCGGCGGGCGAGCGCGGCGAGGAAGAGCGCCCCCGCGCTCCCCCACGCCCCCCCGACCTCGATCTCGGCGCCGGGGCGGATCCGGTCGAGCGCCCGTCCGACGGCGGGGGCGAGGTGGTCAGCGAACCGGCTCACCCTCCCCCTCGAGCTGGAGGAGGGCCTCGCGCGCCGCCCACTGCTCCGCCTCGCGCTTCGTCTTCCCCCACGCCGGCGGGAAGGAGCGGCCGTTCATCTCGGCGGCGACCTTGAAGGAGCGCGCGCAGTCGGGACCGATCGTCGAGAGGACGCGGTAGAAGGGAGGCTTGCCGTGCTTGCGCTGGGAGTACTGCTGGAGCGCCTTCTTGTGGTTCTGGAGCGCGCGCCCCGCCTCCCCCGCGGTCGCGTCGGGCCGCAGCCAGTCGAGGGCGATGCGGCGCGCCGCCTCGAGACCCCCGTCGACGTAGACGGCGCCGAGGATCGCCTCGAGCGCGTTCGAAAGGAGGGACCGGGGGAGCGGCCGGTGCCGCGGGATCCCCTTCCCGACGATCAGGAAGCTCTCGAGCCGGAGCCGCTCGGCGACCCGCGCGAGGGCCGGGCGCGAGACGAGCGCGCTCTTGCGCTCGGTGAGGCCTCCCTCGGGGTCCTTCGGCCGCGTCTCGAAGAGGTGCTCCGCTACGACGAGGGAGAGGACGGCGTCCCCGAGGAACTCGAGGCGCTCGTTGTGGGCGCCGACGCCCACTCCGGTCGAGGCGTGGGTCAGGGCCTGGGCGAGGAGGGAGGGCTCGAGGAAGCGGTATCCGAGCGCGAACTCGCATTCCTGGCGCGCGCGATCGTCGAGGGTCGGGTTCAATCCGGAGACGCCAGGTCGAAGATACCCCCCGCGGCAACCTTGGGAAGCCCGGCCCCTTCGACGCGCGGGGTGTAACCCGGGGAGGGGGAGGAGGGTAGAAAGGGCACGAAGTTGCGGGGCGGGGAACCTCGTTCCCCCCCCGGACGTCCCAATTCCGGATGGCTATTCGCGAGTGGTTGAACGGCGGTCGACGAGGAATAGGAGTCCTTTCGAATGAGGCGCTCCCCTTCGGGGATCGGCGCGCGGGCGCGCGGCGCCCCGGCGGAGGGTCTGGAGGCGTAGGGAGGGCGGGTCCCGCGACCCGGAAGGCGATGATCGAGGAGTCCTTCAGTCTGACGGATCGGCGCCACCTGGCGGTCCAGGGGGAGCTTCGCCTCCCCGATGGAGAGGGGGGGGGCATGGGGGTGCCCGTCGTCGTGTTCGTGAACGGGCTGATCCTCTCGCGCGACTGGGGGTTCTACCCCTTCCTCGCCGAGCGCCTCGTCGAGTGCGGATTCGCCTGCCTGACGTACGACTCCTCCTCCGGCGCGCTCGAGTCGGCCCCGGAGGAGGCGACGGTCTCCGACGAGCTCGAGGACCTCGGCGTCGTCCTCGACGGGATCGCGGAGCGCCGGATCCCCGGGGCCGAGCGCTGCCTCCCCGACGCCTTCGGCCTTTTCGGCCACGGCAAGGGGGGTTCGGTCGCGCTCCTCCACGCCGTCCAGGACCCCCGGGTCCGGACGGTCGTCACCCTCGCGGCCTGCTCGACCTTCGATCGCTTCCACCCCGGGGAGATCGCCCGGATGGATCGGGAGGGGCACCTCGAGGTTCCCCAGCCGGGCACCGGCCGCGTCGTCCGGATCTCGAAGTCCTACCTCGACGACCTGCGGGCGAACCGCCACCGCTTCTCCCTCGAGGCCGCGCTCCCCTCCCTGCGCGTCCCGGTCGCCTTCATCCACGGGGAGGAGGACCACATCGTCGGGGTCGCGGAGTCCGAGGCGCTCTACCACTGGTCCGACAAGGAGCGGGCGCGGCTGATCGTGTTCGAGAAGACGGGGCACACCCTCGGGGCGGTCCATCCCTTCGAGGGGCCGAACCGCGACATCGACCGGTTCGCGCGGATCTGCGCCTCCTTCTTCTCCGAGCACCTCGTCGCCGGCTCCTGCGCCTGAGGGGGGCGCGGGGGGGCCGCGGGCTCCCCCCTCCCGCGGGCGGCAGGTTAGGATGGCCGTCCCCCGCGCTACGGCGAAGGCAGAGGTGAGCCCATGCTGCGTCCCCGAACCACGTCGTTCCCCCTCCGACGTCTCCTCCTCCCGGCGATCGCCGCGGTCCTCGCGCCCCCCCTCGCGGCCCAGCCGGCGAACGACGCCTGCACCAGCCCGATCCAGCTCCTCGACGGCCTCAATGCCGGGTTCACCACGGTCGGGGCGACGGTGACGACGGGGCTCACTTTCGTCTGCTCGAACGGTCCCAACCCGGACGTCTGGTTCGAGTACACCGCCACGTGCAACGGGAGCGTGACCTTCTCGCTCTGCGCCGCGGCGGGCGGGACCGCGAGCTACAACGCCGCCCTCTCCGTCTACGGCGGCAGCTGCCTCCCCACCCCCGCCACCGGGCTCGTCCTCCTCGACTGCAACGACGACGCCTGCGGCAATCTGCCCCAGGTCACGGCCGACTGCGTGAGCGCCGGCACCCTCCTGATCCTCCGCGTCGCGGGCCTGCAGGGGGACACCGGCACCTTCGACGTCGTCGTGACGTGCAACCCTCCCCCCCCGCCCCCGCCGAACGACGAGTGCACGGGTGCTCTCCCCCTGATCGACGGGACGAACGCGCTCTCGAGCACGGGCGCCACGGCGACCGCGGGTCCGGCCTTCACCTGCGGCCCCGCGGGCGCGGACGTCTGGTTCTCCTACACGGCCACCTGCACCGGGGTCGCGACCTTCTCCCTCTGCCCCCCGGCGGTGACCGACTTCGACGCGATCCTCTCCGTCTACACCGGGACGTGCGGCGCCCTCGTCGCGGCCGGCTGCAGCGACGACGTGTGCGGCGAGGATCCTCGCGTCTCCGTCGCGACGAGCGCGGGGACGTCCTACTTCGTCCGGGTCGGGGGCGCGGGGAGCTGCGCGCTCACCGGGGCTTTCGACCTCGTCGTCAGCTGCGCCGTGCCTCCCCCGAACGACGACTGCGCGACGGCGACCCCCGTCGTCAACGGACTGAACCTCGCCCTCGACAACACGAACGCGACGGACGGGGCCGTCGTCGCCTCCTGCGGCGTGAACGGCACGCCGGGACACGGGGACGTCTGGTTCAGCTACGTGGCGTCGTGCACCGGCGTCGTCACGGCGGCGACCTGCGACGTGACCGGCGCCCCGACCCTCGGCGACACGCTCCTCGCCGTCTACGAGGCCTGCGGCGGGTCGGAGCTCGCCTGCAACGACAACGCCCAGACGGTGTGCGTCCCCCGTTCCTCGCTCTCCTTCAGCGCGACCGCGGGGACGACCTACCGCCTGCGCGTCGCGAGCCCCTCGCCGACCGCGAGCGGGACGTTCAACCTGACGATCACGTGCGCCCCGGATGCCGCGGCGGTCGACGACTTCGGGGACGCGCCGGGCGGGGCCCCTCTCGCCCAGCACACGAACGCGGGGCAGGAGCGCCTCGGGACCGGGGTCTCCGCAGAGGCCAATCCGCGCACCCCCGCCTGGTTCGGGGACTCCTTCGACGACGGCCTCGTCTCCGTCTCGAACCTCTTCCCCTCCGGCGTGAACGCGCAGGTCGTCGTGCGCGCCGAGAACCCGGCGGGGGCGCAGACCGACTTCTGCCGGATCTGGGTGCGGCGGACGGGGCTCTCCCTCGGGTGGTCCCCGTTCGGGGACGGGCTCCCCTCGCAGACCTCCGTCGTGGGCGCGGCGCCCGTGTTCTTCACCTTCGGCCCGTTCACCCACAACGCGGTCGGCGCCCCCTCCCCCGCGATCCGGATCCGGCTCTCCCGCGACGCCGCCGGCGTCACCAACCCGACCATGGTCGGAGCCTTCGGCGAGGTCGAGGACTACGTCGCCGCCGGCAGCGGGGGGACCAACCTCACCCCGCTCGCGGGGAGCTCCGTCTCCGACGCCGGGGACGCGCCCCTCCCGTATCCTCCGGCGGGGATCCGGAGCACGGCGGACGAGCGCCTCGGCGCGGTCACCGACGGGGACGGGAACTCCCCCGCCGGGTTCCCGGTGGGCGGGACGACGGCGTGGGATGACGACGGGAGCGACGACGACGGGATCGTGCGCCTCGAAGGGATGCGACCCGGCTCCTCCGTCGTCCTCCGGGCGCTCGCGTCCAACCCCGTCGCCTCGACGTTCGACGCCGTTCGCGCCTGGTTCGACTGGAACGGCGACGGCGACTGGGACGACCCCGGCGAGGCGACCCCCGAGGAGATCGGTCTGGTGACGCAGGGGCTCACGGGGACCGTCTTCACCCTCGGGCCGCTCGCCGTCCCGGCGGGGAGCGTCGACCCGGTCCCGACCCGCCTGAAGCTGTCCCGCCTCGTCGCGAGCGGCGGACTCGTCGAGGGAGGACAGCTGGCGGCCGGCGCGTCCTCGTCCTACGGCGAGATCGAGGACTACCTCCTCCCCCTGCAGCAGGGGACCGGCTGCAACACCGCGACCGGCATCGCCGCCACCTCGTGGACGGAGGACCCGCCCCGGGTCGGGTTCCCGTTCACCTGGCGCCTGGGGAATCTCGTCCCCGGCGGGCCCGTCTTCTTCGACGCCGACATCTCGGTCCTCCCCGGGATCGACCTCTTCCTCCTCGGCGCGCCGGCGCCTCCGGGGGCCTGCTTCCTCTATGTCCCCCCGGGCAACGTCTTCTCGTTCGTCGGCCTCGCCGACTTCTTCGGGAACTTCTCGCTGACGGTCCCGATTCCGCCGGTCCCGGCGCTCGCGGGCGGCGTCGTCTACACGCAGGGCTTCCAGCTCGCGGCCGGGCCGTCCGTCGCCGCGAGCAACTACCTCGCCCTGACGATCCTGCCGGACTAGGGGCTTTCCTCGCCCCCGTCGAGCTCTCCCCTTGCCTCGAGGGGGGCTGGGAGGGGGCGCCGTAGGCCACCGGGGCGGGCGGAGGATCGCCTCCGCCCCCCTCCCGTCACTTCGGCGCCTTGTAGATCTCGACGGGCTTGCCGTCCTCGTCGATCGCGTGGATCGACTTCGTGACGGCGTCGGCGAGGAGGAGGCGCTTGTGCGTCGCGTCGAACCACACGCCCGCGGGGTTGTCGAGTGGAGCCCCCTTCACGAGGGGCGTCGGCGCGCCGCCGGCGACCGGCAGCTTGAACAGGGCCTTCGCGTAGTTGTCCGAGACGAAGGCGTTCCCCGCCCCGTCGAGGGCGATCCAGAGGGGGTTCTCGAAGGGGGGCCCCTTGTGGAGCGGCGCGACCGACTTGCCGTCCGCGCTCACCTTGTAGACGGCGAGGTCGCCGGGGGAGACGACGAGGAGCGAGCCGTCCTCGAGGACGGCGAGCCCCCTCGGGTGCTTCACGTCGGCGAACTTCGCCCACTTGCCGTCGGACCCGCGCCGGTAGACGGCGTCGACGGTCGAGCCCGCGACGAAGAGGTTGCCGGTCCTGTCGAAGGCGAGGCCGCGGGGCTGGCCGATCTCGAAGGGGGCGTCGCTCGCCCCGATCGTCCCGTCGGCGCCGATCGGGTAGACCCCCCCCGTCGGGGGATCCGTCACGAGGAGGCCCCCCTTCGGATCGAAGGCGATCGCCGAGGGGCGCCAGAGCGGCTCGCGCGGCCAGGCCTTCCCGCGCACGAGGATCTTCGCGGCCTCGCCCGGCTTGACCGTCCAGAGGCAGCAGCCGTTCGGGTCGGTGAAGACGATCCTGTCCCCCATCGGCGCGACGCACTCGATGCGCGTGGGGGAGGCGGGGGCCGGGGCGGGGGTGGCGGGAGCGCTCTGCAGGAGGGGGAGCAGGAGGGTCGCGAAGGTCATCGTCGGTCCTCGGGGGTCAGGCTCGCTCGAGGGGGTCGAAGAGGCGGCGGTACTCGTCGGCCGCGAAGCGGTCGGTCATCCCGGCGACGTAGTCGCAGACCCCGCGGTGGAGCCCCTCGCGCTCGGTCCAGGCCTGGAACTCGGGGGGGAGGGTCCCCGGGTTTCCGACGTACGCGCGGAAGAGGCGCTCGAGCATCTCGCGGGCCTTCGCCATCATCCGGTTCACGCGGTAGTGGTGGTAGAAGTTCCGGTGGAGGAAGGCCCGCAGCGGCGCCAGCTCCGCCCGGATCTCGGGGGAGTGGCCGATCGTCGGGGAGGGGGCGCGCCGGGCGGCCTCGGGCGAATCGAAGCCCGCCTCCGCGATCCTGCCGGCGGAGTGCTCGATCAGGTCGTTGATCAGGATCCCGATCAGGGCGCGGACCGTCCGCTTCGCCCGGAGCCGGCCGGAGATGCCGGGGGCCTCCACGCGCGCGCGCGCGCGGCGCCAGATCGCCAGGGCGTCGAGCTCCTCCTCCGCGAAGATCCCCGCCTTGAGTCCGTCGTCGACGTCGTGGTTGGTGTAGGCGATCTCGTCGGCGGCGTCGACCACCTGCTCCTCGAGGAGGAACTGGGGGAAGGGCTCGAACTCGGCTGCCTCGGGCGCCGTCTTCCTCTCCCCCTTGAGGAGGGACTCCCGCACCTCGTAGTCGAGGTTGAGGCCGTCGTAGGCGGGGTGGCGCTTCTCGAGGAGGTCGACGATCCGGAGGACCTGGCGGTTGTGGCGGAAGCCGCCGTGCTCCCGCATCAGGGCGTCGAGCGTCTCCTCCCCCTTGTGACCGAAGGGGGGGTGCCCGAGGTCGTGGGCGAGGGCGATCGCCTCGACGAGAGGCTCGTTGAGGCCGAGCGCGGAGGCGGCCGACCGCGCGACCTGAACGACCTCGAGGGTGTGGGTGAGCCGCGTCCGGTAGTAGTCCCCCTCGTGGTTGACGAAGACCTGGGTCTTGTACTCCATCCGCCGGAAGGCGGTCGAATGGACGATCCGGTCGCGGTCCTTCTCGAAGCCGGTGCGCAGCGGATCGGGCTCCTCCGCGTGTCGGCGCCCGCGGGACCGGCGGCTGCGCATCGCGCAGGGGGCGAGATCGCGCTCTTCGCGCGCCTCCTTCGCCTCGCGCGTGAGGAGGCGGATGCCCTTCGTCGTCGTCACGTCGGCCTTTGACCGGCCGGGCGGCGGCCGGTATCCATCGCCGGATTGCGGCGCGCCCTTCCTATTCCGGGCCCCGGACCCTTGCAAGCGACGGCGGCGCCGGTCGAGCCGCCCGCGGCCGAAGGACAAGGGCCTCCCGCGAGCGCCAGCCGGCGACGGCGGGGCGCCCTCCTCCTCGTCGCCTCCGCCGCCGTCTTCCCCCTGACGGGGCTCTCCGCGCGACGGCTCCGGGACACCCTTCCCTCCGTCGAGATCACGTTCCTCTGGTGCGCGATCTCGGCGGGGGCCTTCCTCCTCGCCTCCGCGTGGGGAGGCGTCCGGCTCCGGCCGAAGGACCGGAGGCTGTTCGTCTGGCGGGGGATCTGCGGCGCGGTCGTGACGGGGCTCTTCTTCCTCTCCGTCCAGCTCGTCCCCCTCGGACGGGCGACCGTCCTCCTCTTCTCCTCCCCGATCTGGGTCGCGCTCTTCGCCGCGCTCCGCGGCGTCGAGCGGCCCTCGCCGCCCGAGTGGGTCTTCGCCCTCCTCGCCGTCGGGGGGGTCGTCCTCACGGTGGAGCCGGTGTTCGGGGACCCGGGGTGGGGGGAGGCCCTCGCCCTCCTCGCCGCCGTCGTCGGGGGGGGGTCGGCGATCCTCGTCCGCGAGATGCGCCGGCGGGGGGAGAGCGTCGCGTGCGTCTACTTCGCCTTCCTCCTCTGCGGGACCTTCCTCTTCGCCATCCCCGCCTTCCTCGTCGGGCGCGTCCCCGCGCGGTCGGACCTCCCCTGGCTCGGCCTGTTCCTCGCCGCGGGGACGGCGGGGAACCTCCTGATGACGTACGGATTCCGGTTCGTCCGCGCGACCACCGGATCGGTGCTGCAGGCCTCCGAGGCGGTCTTCGCGGCCTCGTGGGCCTGGGTCTTCCTCGGGGAGATCCCCTCCGCCCTCCAGGCCGCGGGAGGGAGCCTCCTCCTCGCGAGCGTGCTCGCCCTCTCCGCCGTGCGCGTCGGCCGGGTCCGGGACGACAGCGTGGAGGGGTGAGGGGGAGCCCCGCGGGAGAGTCCCGTAGGATTCCCGCCCCTTGCGCCCGGCCGGGACTTGATCCGGAACGACCTCGACGCGGAGGCCTCCTCGGCGAGGCCCGAGGGGAGGGGGGGGAGGGGCCTCCTCCCCCCCTTCCTCCTCGCCTGCGCGTTCGCCTCCCTCTACGCGGCGACCTGGTCGGGGTGCTACTTCCACGACGGCGAGCCCCTCGCCGCCGCCTTCGAGAGCGGATACCGGGGCCACTACCACCTCACCTACCTCCCCGCGGCGGACGCGATCCTCCGCGCCCTCTCGGTGTTCGGGTCCGTGACTCCGGAGACGGCCCTCGAGGTCCTCTCCGTCCTCTCCGCGGCCGCGACCGTCGGTCTCTGCGCGGTCCTCGCCCGCCGGGCGACGGGGAAGGCCGGCGTCGCTCTCCTCTCCGCCGGGGTCGGGGGGCTCACCGCGGCCCTCTGGTTCCAGGCGGGAATCGTCGAGGTCCACGGGTTCTCCGCCGCCGCGGCCTCGGCTGGCGCCCTCCTCGCCTACTCCGCCCTTCTCCGTCCCGCGCTCTCCGTCCCGGCGGCGACCTTCGTCGCGATGCTCGGCCACCTCTCCTGCGTCCTCCTCGCTCCCGCCTTCCTCGCCCTCGGGATCGCCGGAGCGGCCGCGCGGGGAAGGCGCGTCCCGCTCGTCGAATGCGCCGCTGCCGCCGTGCTCACGGGCGCCGCGGTCTTCGGGGCGCGGACGCTCGTCGGCGGCACGATCGGAGGACACTGGCGCGAGGGCTTCGCGCCGATCCTCGGATGGCTCGGCCGGGTCGTCTCGGAAGCCCCCTCCGAGCCGGGGTACCTCGCTCGACGGCTCTGGCAGGAGTTCGTCCTCGGCTGGGGCCTCCTCGTCCTCGCTCCCTTCGCGCTCGCCGGGGTCCGATCGGGGGCCTCCCTCTGGAGGGCCGCCCTCTTCGCGGCGAGCGCGCTCCCGATCGCCTGGCTCGTGGCCGTCGCCCCGCCGGGCCGGGGGCAGTACACCGTGATCCTCCTCCCGTTCGCCGTCCTCGGCTTCGCCGGGGTCGTCTCCCGCCTCCCGTTGCCGAGGGGGATCCTGGCTCCGGGCCTCATCCTGCTGCAGCTCGGCCTCTCCTACCCCACGCGGTCCGAATGGGGCGCCGACCCGGACCGGCGGTGGGCGGCGAGCCTGCCGGAGCGCGCTCCCGGCGCCACCCTCCTCCTGTGCAACTCTCGGGAGCGGCGCCGGCGCGCGGCGCAGGCCCTCGCCGGGACCGAGGCGACCCCGGTCGCGGCGGACGTCTTCCTCGGACAGGGAGTGGACGGAGTCGAGGGGCACATCGAGGGTTACCTCGGAGCGGGACGGCGGGTGTATCTCGACTCGGACCTGTTCCGGCCCGATTCCCCCTGGCGGAGGTTCGTCCTCGAGCTCGAGTCCCGGCTGTCGCTCTCCCCGCAACAGGGAGGGCCGGTCGTCGAGGTGCTGGCCGCCCCGGGGGAGCGCCGGTGAGGGGGAGCCTCCTCCCTTCGCGCTGGCGTTCCCCGGACGTCGGGACCCAGAATCGTCCCACCTCTTCCAGGCGCTGCATGCGGTCGGCGGATCCCCGGGTCGTTCTCGCGCGGCGGGCGCGCGCAAGCGCCTGATGCCGGCTCGGCCCCGCCCTCGCCTGCTCCTCGTCCTCGCCGTGGTCCTCCTCGGGGCGGGCGGGGGTTTTCTCGCCCTGCGGAAGGTCGAGAGGCCGGCGCCGTACGTCCCGCCTCCCTATTCGCCTCCCCCCCGGAGGACGAACGCCGCCGAGGGGCCGAACCTCCTCCTCGTCACGCTCGACACGACCCGGGCGGACCGCCTCGGCTGCTTCGGCAACGGCCTCGTCGCCACCCCTCGTCTCGACGCCCTCGCCGCCTCGGGCGCGAAGTTCGAGGGGGCGTTCTGCCCGATGCCGGAGACCGACCCGTCCCACGCCTCGATGCTGACGGGACTCGAGCCGGGCCGGCACGGCGTGCTCGAGAACGGGTGGCGGCTCCTGCCGGAGCGGACCACCCTCGCGGAGGTCCTCCGCGCGGCCGGGTACACGACCTACGGTGCCGTCAGCGTCGAGCACCTCGGGACGAAGACCGGCTTCCACCAGGGATTCGACGTCTTCGACGCGGAGTTCGAGGGACACCAGCGCGAGGGGGGAGACACGCTCGCGCTCGTCCGGACCTGGCTCGACGACGTGGCGAGCCGCCCGTTCTTCCTCTGGATCCACTGGTTCGACGCCCACCGAGACGTCGGGGCCAAGCCCCCGCGCTACCGGCCGCCGGAGGCCTATCTCCCCGACGCGCGCACGGAGCGGCTGTACGAGGAGAGATCCCTCCCCGCGGAGGTCGCCCGGTACGACGCGCAGCTGCGCTACCTCGACCGGCTCCTCGGAGATCTCCTCGACGAGCTCGGGCGGCGCGGCGCCCTCCGGAACACGGTCGTCGCGGTGGTCGCGGACCACGGCGAGACGCTCCACGAGCTCGTCGACCGCTTCGAGTACGGCTACACCCACGGGGACTACCTATACGACCACCAGGTCCGCGTCCCGTTCCTCCTCGCAGGGCCGGGGATCCCCGCGGGGAAGGTGATCCGGGAGCAGGTCCGCGTCTTCGACCTCTTCCCGACGGCGCTGGCGGCTCTCGGGCTCGAGGCGAGGATCCCGGAGGGGCTCGACGGCGCGAGCCTCCTCCCCCTCGTGCGGGGCGAGCCGTGGCAGGACCTCCCCGTCTTCCTGCGGTCGGACATCCGCACGAAGTACCGCAACACCCACGAGGCCGCGCTCCGCCAGGGGGGAAAGAAGCTGATCCTCTCGAGGGAGATCCCGGCGGAGTTCTTCGACCTCGCGACCGACCCGGAGGAGAGGCGGAACCTCCTCGCGGCCGGGGCCGCGCCTCCCGAGGCGGAGCCGATGCGGGAGCGCCTCCGGGCGTGGCTCGCGCGCGGTCTGGCGATCGAGGAGCAGGAGATCGACCCGGACCTGCGCAAGGCGCTCGAGGCGCTCGGCTACCTCCAGGCGCGACCCGAGAGATCGAAGTAGTCGGAGGGGGGGGCCGGCGGCCGCGCGTGCCCGCGGGGGCTCGTCTCTCGCGTTTCGCGAGCTCCGGGGTCAGGATGTCAGCTCGATCCTGGGTCCCGGGGCGGGGGGTCCGGTGAGAAAGTGGGGCGCGGGAAGGGTCGTGTCGCGGCGGTCCCGAAGATAGGGCACGAGAGTTTGAAGGAGTACGGGGCACCCGCAGCGATGGGGCCGCCCCGCGCCCCGGAACACTCGTTCACCGAACGCCTCGTTCGAGCTACCGATCCATTGACTCCTAGGGGAGAGATGCTCAATCTTCGTGCCGGAGCGGGACCGGGCTCGGACCCCGCGCGCCGTAGGGTTTTCGTCCGGGAGCCGGACGCCCCGTCCAGGACTTGGACGACCCGCGACCGGCCAGCGTGCCAGGTCGGTTTTCCGGGGTTGGCACGATCCTTGGCAGCCGAGGTCCCAGGTCGATGTGGCTTACGCTCGAAGCCGACTGCCAAGTTGAGGCCCCCTCCCTCTCCCCGGGGCGGATCGGGGGGCCTCGGGTATTCCTCTACAGCCACGACACCTACGGACTCGGGCACTTCCGGCGGAATCTTCTCCTCGCGCGCGCGATTTCCCGCGGAATTCCGGACGCCTCGATCCTGTGCGCGACGGGCTCCCCGCGCAGCCACTCCTTCGCGCTCCCTCCGAACTTCGACTACCTGAAGCTCCCCTCGGCGACGAAGGACCCGGAGGGGGGTTACCGCCCGCGGACCCTCGGTCTCTCGATCCAGGAGATGACCCGCATGCGCGCGCGACTCCTGCGGGAGTCGGTCCTCTCCTTCCGGCCGGACCTCGTCCTCGTCGACCACGCTCCTCTCGGGATGGCGGGCGAGCTGCGCCCCGCGCTGCGCGCCCTGCGCCGCCGCTCCCCCGCGACGCGGGTGGTCCTCGGCCTGCGCGACATCGTCGACGCCCCCGAGCGGATCCGCGCCGAGTGGTCGCGTCCCGCCTTCCGGCGCGCACTCGACGAGCTCTACGACTGGATCCTCGTGTACGGCAGTCGACGGGTCTTCGACCTGCCCCGCGAGTACGGCTTCCGCCCGCGCGTGCGGGCGAAGACCCGATTCGTCGGGTACCTGCAGCCCGATCCGCCTCCGGCCCCTCCTGCGCGCACGCGTGCGTCGCTCGGCCTCGGTCGCCGCCCCCTCGTCCTGGTGATGGTCGGCGGGGGGGGCGACGGCGCACCCCTCCTCCGCGCCTACCTGAACGCCCTCGACGAGGGCCCTGCGCCCAGGTTCGACTCCGTCCTCGTCGCGGGCCCCCTCCTCTCTCCGGGGAAACGCGCCCGCGTCCGAGCCCTCGCCGCCGGCCGGCAGGGGGTCCGATGGATCGACTTCGCCGCCAACGTCCCCGAGCTGGTCCGCGCCGCCGACGTCGTCGTCTCGATGGCCGGCTACAATGCGACCTGCGAGATCCTGTGGGCGGGCACGAGGGCGGTGCTCGTTCCCCGGACGCGGCCCCGCATGGAACAGTCGATCCGCGCCTCGCGCCTCGCCTCGATCGGCCTCGTCCGCGCGCTCGACCCCGACGGCCTCACGCCGGCGCGGCTGCGGGACGAGGTGGAGAAGGCGCTCGCCGGCCCCCGCCCCGCGGTCCCCTGCCCGCTCGAGTTCCACGGAGCGGAGGCGGCCGTCGCGGAACTGCGCGCGCTCCTGCGGAGGCCCGCCCACGCCGCGGCGGGAGGGAACGGCAGGCAGGGGTGAAAGTCGGGACCCTCCTCAAGGAATCCCCACCCGGAGCCGAGAGGGCGGTCGCGGAACGGAGGGGGCTCCTCCTGCCGCCCGCCCGCGCGGCGGCGGGACGGGGGGGCGGGCACGGATGAAGGTCGGGTACGTCCTCAAGAAGTTTCCCCGCCTCTCGGAGACCTTCATCCTCCACGAGATCCTCGGCCTCGAGGAGCGGGGGCTCGGCGTCGGCGTCGCCTCCCTCTACAAGCCCGACGACGGGCGGTTCCACCCCGCGCTCGGACGGTTGCGGGCGCAGGTCACCTACCTGCCGGAGGCGAGGTCGAACGAGGCCTGGGACTGGCTCGCGGCGAACCGCGCCTCGCTCGGGGACGCCCTCTCCCGGCTCCCGGACGCCGTCGCCTTCCTCCTCGACCATCGGGTCCCGGAGGGGCCCCGCGTCCTCGCCCAGGCGATCTTCGTCCTCCTCCACGCCCGGCGGGCGGGGTACGACCACCTCCACGCCCACTTCGCGACGGGCTCGACGATCGTCGCGCACCTCGTGCGGCGGCTCGGGGGTCCCCCCTACTCCTTCACCTGCCACGCGAAGGACATCTACCGCCACGCGGTCGACGCCGCCCGCTACCGGGTCCTCGCGGACGGCGCGCGGTTCGTCGTGACCGTCTGCGAGGCGAACCGCCGCTTCCTGGAGGAGCAGCTCTACCCGGGCGGGTCGACGCCGATCGAGCGGATCTACAACGGGATCGATCTCGAGAGGTTCCGGCCCACGGCGCGGGACCCGGGCCTGCGCACGATCCTCGGTGTGGGCCGGCTCGTCCCGAAGAAGGGGTTCGGTCTCCTCGTCGAGGCCTGCGCGATCCTGCGGCGGCGCGGCCGGCCCTACCGGTGTCTCCTCCTCGGCGACGGCGAGGAACGGGCCTCCCTCGAGCGCGCGGCGGCGGCGGCGGAGCTCGGCGCCTCCTTCGAGTTCCGCGGGGCGGTCACCCAGGACGAGGTGGTCGAGGCCCTCCGCGGGACGGCGGTCGTCGCCGCCCCCTGCGTCGTCGGCGAGGACGGGAACCAGGACGCCCTCCCGACGATTCTCCTCGAGGCGCTCGCCTCGGGCGTCCCGGCCGTCGCCACGCCGGTGGGGGGGATCCCGGAGATCGTGCGCGACGGGATCGAGGGTCGGCTCGTCCCCGCCGGACAGGCGGAGGCGCTCGCCGACGCCCTGGACGAGCTCCTCTCCGCTCCCCCGACGCGCGATCGGATGGGCCTCGCGGGTCGCCGGCGGGCGGAGGAGCTGTTCGACCTCCGCAGGAACGTCGCGCGGCTCGCCTCCCTCTTCGAGGGTCCGGTCCGGACGCGGCGGGTCGAGGCGGCGCGCTGAGGTCCGGGTGAACGTCCGCCTCCCCCTCTTCCGCCGCGACCAGCTCGCCGCGGCCCTCCGCGTCTACCGGACCTTTGCCCCCGACGTGCGCAAGGAGCGGGGCCGGCTCCTCCTCGCCCTCCTCGCCGTCCTCGGCGGGATCGGCGCGGTCCTCGCGAATCCCTGGCCGGTCAAGTTCCTGATCGACTCCCTCACCCTCGACGCCGAGGCGAGGGCCCGGCATCTGCCGGCGTGGCTCCTCGACGTCTCCCCGGCCGCCTTCATCGCGGGGACCGCCCTCGCGGTCCTCGCGATCTCCCTCCTCGGCGCGGGGTGCCATTCCGCCCAGGCGATCCTCTCGGCGACCGTCGGACAGCGGGTCGCCTACCGGATCCGCCGGCGGCTCTACGGCCACCTCCTCCGGCTCCCGCTCTCCTTCCACGAGACCTCGCGCGCGGGCGACCTGCTCATGCGCGTCACGGGGGACGTCCAGGCACTGAAGGAGATGCTCGTCCCCTCCGTCCTCGACCTCGCCGAGCACGGAGCGCTCCTCCTCGGGATGGTGGTCGTCCTCCTCCTCTATTCGCCGCCGCTCGCGGGGATCGCCCTCGCGGTCGTCCCGCTCCTCGCCCTGGCGACCGTCCGGTTCGGCGGGCGCCTTCGCGCGGCCGTCCGGGAAACCCGCCGGAGGGAGGGGGAGACCGCGGCGGTCGCCGGGGAGACCTTGAGTTCCGTCGCGGTCGTCCAGGCGTTCGGCCAGGAGGAGTACGCCGCGGAGATCTTCGCCTCTCGGAACCGCAAGTCCCTGAAGTCGGGCATCAAGGCGACCCGCCTCGAGGCGGGGCTCGAGCGCGTCGTCGAGGTGGTCACCGGCGTCGGGACGGCCGCCGTCCTCGCCTTCGGCGCGCGGGAGGTCCTCCAGGGGAGACTCACGGGGGGCGATCTCTTCGTCGTCGTCGCGTACGTCCGCAGCTTCTACCGGCCCCTGCGCCAGGCGGTCCGGAGCCTCGCCCGCGTCGCGAAGGCCTCGGCCTGCGGCGAGCGGATCCTCGAGGTCCTCGCCCGCGAGCCCGAGATCCGCGACCTGCCGGGCGCCGAGCCCGCCCCGCGGCTGCGCGGGGAGATCCGTTTCGAGGGGGTCTCCCTCGTCTACCCGAACGGCCGACGGGCGCTCGACGCGATCCACCTGGCGGTGGCGGCGGGGGAGAAGGTCGCGGTCGTCGGCCCCTCCGGTTCGGGGAAGTCCTCCCTCGTCTCCCTGATTCCCCGGCTTCGCGAGCCCTCCGAGGGGGTCGTGCGGGTCGACGGGCGCGACCTGCGCCAGCTCACTCTCGAGAGCCTCCGTTCCCAGGTCACCCTCGTCCTCCAGGAGTCGGTCCTCTTCGGGATGACCGTCCGGGAGAACCTCCTCTTCGGGCGACCCGAGGCGACGCCCGAGGAGATGCTCGCCGCCGCGCGGCGCGCGGGGGCGCACGGGTTCGTCGGGCGGCTCCCGCACGGGTTCGAGACCCGGCTCGGGGAGCGGGGGGCGACCCTCTCCGGGGGCGAGCGCCAGCGCCTCGCCCTCGCGCGGGCGGCCCTGCGCGACGCGCCGATCGTCGTCCTCGACGAGCCCTTCACCGGGCTCGACGCGGCGACGGAGGAGGCCGTCTCCCGCGACCTCCTCGCGCTGTTCGAGGGGCGGACGCTGCTGCTGATCGCGCACCGGTTCGCGGGACTGCCCGCCTTCGACCGGGTCGTCGTCCTCGACGGCGGGCGGGTCGTCGCGGAGGGGAAGCACGCCGACCTCCTGCGCGACTCCGATGTCTACCGTTCCCTCGCGATCGCCTCGGAGCGGCCCGCCCTCGACCCGGCCGGCGCGCAAGCCTGAGCCGTGAAGCGCCCGTCGGCCGGCTCCGACCCCGCCCGCCTCGATCCGGCGATCCCCGGGCTCGCCGCCCTCCTCGATCCGGTGGGGAGGCGGCGGGCGATGGAGAAGGCGCTCGGGAGCGAGGTCCTCGGCTCGCCGCAGGTCGAGTACGCGCGGTACAAGCCCGGCGTCTCGGCCCTGTTCCTCTGGAAGGCGGGCCGGCCGGAGGGAGGGGATGCGCGGGTCTACGCGAAGGTCTACGCGGAGGACCGGGCCACGGCCGAGGCGGGTCGGGCGGCGGCGCGCCGGCGCGAGGGGGAGCCGGCCCGATTCGCGCTCCTCGAGATCCCGCGCGCGGTCGCCTACGCGTTCCCCCTGGACGCGGGCCTCCCCGGGCTTCGGCGGCTCCTCGCTCCCGACGGCCTCAAGCGCGCCCTCGCCCGCTCTCGTCCCGACCGGAAGGGAGCGGGATGGCGGGCCAAGGCGAGGGGGAGCGCCCTCGAGCTCGTCCGGTACAAGCCCGAGAACCGCGCCGTCTTCCGGATCGAGGCGCGGTGGCGACGCGACGCCGACGGGGCGCACGAGCGGGAGACGCTCTACGGGAGGACGCTCCCGGAGGCGAAGGGCGCCGCCGTGGCGGGGATTCACGGGGCCCTCGCGTGCGCCGCGGACGTGACGGTGCCGCGGCTCGCGGGATTCGACTCCGGGACGAGGACGGTCTTCGTCGGGGCGCTCCCCGGAACGCCCCTCCTCGAGTCCCCGGCGGATCCGGGCGGATTCCGCTCCGCCGGAGCGGCCCTGGCGGCGCTCCACCGCTGCGACGTTCCCCTCCCCGCCGCGGAGTCGGGCGCGGGGCGGATCGGGCGGCTGCGCCGGGAGTACGCGGCGCTCGAGCGCGTGGGGGAGCCGTGGGCTGGGCACGCCCTGCGACTCCTGGACCGGATCGGCGGGAACGTCGGGACCTCGATCGCCGTCGTCCACGGGGATTTCCACGCCGAGCAGGTCCTCCTCGACGGAGGAAAGGCCGCCCTCCTCGACCTCGATGGCGCCGGAGCGGGGAATCCCCTGCTCGACCTCGGATCGTTCCTCGGCCACCTGCGCCTCCTCGTCCGCTCCGGAGACCTGACCGAGGAGCAGGCCGGCAGCGGGGCGGAGGCGTTCCTCGCGGCCTACGGTGCCCGGGTGGAGGGGCTCGAGACGGTCACGGTCCTGGCCCTCCTCGACCTCGGCCTCTCCCCGCTGCGCCGGCTCGAGGAGGGGGCCACGGAGCGCGTCGGGGACGTGGTGGAGGAGGCGCGCGCGCTCCTCGAAGGGCCGGCCCTCGTGCGGGCGGGGATCCGGGGGGACGGGACGATCGAGTACGAGTTCGAGAGGCGGACTCCGGTCGGCGCCCTGCGTCGCTGGGAGATCCTCGCGCCGGCCGGAGAGCGAATCGCCCACACGGATCCCGCCTCGTTCGGACCGGAGGGGATCCGGACGGCCCTCGATCCGGGGGCCCTGTCGGCGATCCTGCGCGCGCGGCTGCCCGGCGGCTCCGGCGTGGTCCGCACGGACCTCCTGTCCCTCCGCCCGGGACGGCGCGGAGTCGTCCGGGCTCGCCTCGCCGACGGAGCGACCCTGGTCGTGAAGGTCTACGCGCCCGGCCACGGCCGCGGGGACTGGCCGCGGGTTTCGACCGGAACGGGGGCGCCCCGCCTCCCCCGTCGCCTCGCGGACGAGCCCGACCTCGGCCTCGTCTTCTTCGAGGACCTCGAGGGGGAGAACCTCTCCCGCCGGCTCGGGAAGCGAGATGCCGAGGCCGACGTTCGCGCGACCGCCCGCGCCCTCCGGATCTTCCAGGGAGGTCCCCCTCCCGCCCGGCGCAAGGACCTCGCCGGGGAACTCGCGATCGCGGCCCGTCGCCACGAGGCGGCGTGCAGGGTCGGGGGACCGGGGAGTGAGGAGCGCGCCGACGCGCTCGAGCGGTTGCGCCTCCTCGCCGGGGAGGCGCCGGCGCCGTCCCCCGGCCGTCTCCACGGGGACTTCTACGAGGCGCAGGTGCTCGTCGGCCCCTCCGGGATCGCCTTCCTCGACCTCGACCTCTCCTGCGAGGGAGACCCCGCCCTCGACGTCGGGAACTTCCTCGCCCACCTCGAGCTCCGGGAGGCGCAGGGGAACCTCGAACCTCCCCGTGCCGAGAGACTGCGCGCGTCGTTCCTCGACGGGTACGGGCCCGGAGGCCCGGACCTCGAGGAGCGCGTCTCCCTCTTCCGGGCCGTCTCGCTCGCCCGCCTCTCCGCCCTCCAGGCGATCCGGCCCGGCTCCGGGCCCCTGGTCCACGAGATCCTGCGGCGGTGCCGGGAGTCGCTCGCTTGCGCGAGGCGGTGATCATGGTCCTGCTCTCCTCCCTCTTCCTCGCGCCCGGGCTGGCGCAGGAGACGAGGCCGAGACCGCGGGGCATCCGGGTCGAGGACCTCCTCGTCGGTCACCGGCTCGAGGCGAAGGTCGTGCGGGCCGAGGGAGGGGGACTGCGCTCCTCGGACTTCGAGCTCCTCCCCCCGGGGAGCCGGGACTCGGTCACCGGTCCGGTCGAGTCGATCGAGGAGGAGCGGTTCTCCGTCTTCGGTGTCCGGATCGATCTCATGCCGGAGACGGAGGGGGAGGGGGGAAGGCCGTTCGACCGGGGCTCCCTCCGGGAGGGGGAGTGGGTCAAGGTCGACGGCCGGCTTCGCGAGAGCGGCCGCATCCGCGCGCGCCGGGTCCGGTCGGAGGAGCCGCGGGCACGAGGCACGCTCGCGGGGAGGATCGACGCGATCGAGCCGGCCCCGGAGGGGTGGCGCCTGCAGATCCTCGGCGTCGACGTCGAGGTGCCCGCCGGCCGGCGCGTCGACGTTCCCGAGGAGCTCGCCGCCGTGTCGCTCGAGGCGCTCACGGAGGAACCCCCCTCGCGCCGCCGCAGGACGGAGGAGGACTTCGTTCCGGGATCGATCCGGCTCGGGGACTGGGGGACGATCGGCGGGACGATCACCGCGAGGATCGACCGGGAGGAAGAGTTCGACCTCGAGGGGGGACCCGGGTCGAACGAGGACGACGACGAGGACCGGACGATCCCCCTCTACCGGATCCGACTCGAGGCGACCGCTAGAGTCTCGGAGCGCGTCTTCCTCGTCGCGGGGGTCGAGCACGATCGCGACTGGGACCTGAATGACGAGGAGCCCGACGAGAAGGCCCGCTCGACGAATCTCAAGGAGACCTTCGTCTTCGTCCGCGAGTTCCCGGCGCGCGGGCTCGACCTCGAGGCGGGCCGGATCCACCTCAAGGACGACCGGCAGTGGCTCTACGACCGCGACCTCGACGGGCTGCGCCTCTCCTACGAGCGGGCCCCATGGAGCGTGGAGGCCTCGGTCACGACCGTGGCGTTCGGGGGGAGGCAGGGGCGGTCGACGAGCGGGGAGCGCGACGAGGAGGCGACGAACGCGACGGCCCTCCTCACGCGCGAGTTCCCGGGACGGGACGAGGTGTCCGCCCTCTTCGTCGGGCGATTCGACCGGGGTCGCGAGGACGACTCCCCCCTCTTCGCCGGGATCCAGGCGCGGCTCCGGTCCGTCGACGATCTCGAGGCCTGGGCCGACGTCTCGGGCGTCTGGGGGACGGACCGGGACGAGCGGATCCAGGGCTATGGGTTCGACGTCGGGGCGACCTGGGAGATCTCCCTCCCCCTCGAGCCCTCGGTGACGGTCGCCTACGCCTTCGGTTCGGGAGGAGACGACGACCCCACGGACGGCAACTCCGACTTCCGGCAGACCGGATTCCAGGACAACACGTCCAAGTGGAACGGAGTCACGAGCTTCAACTACTACGGCGAGCTGCTCGACCCCGAGCTGTCCAACCTCTCGATCGCGACCGCGGGCCTCGGCTTCCGCCTCGGACGCCGGACCTCCCTCGACCTCGTCGCGCACCGCTACACGCAGCCCCGTCCGGCCCCCTTCCTGAGGGACGCGGAGCTCGACGGGGATCTCCTCCCCGCCACACTCGACGAGGCGGACCCCGACGGCGTGCACCACGAGCTCGGGTGGGAGTTCGATGCGGTCCTCGGCTGGCGGGAGATCCGCAACCTCGACGTCGAGATCGTCGTCGGACGGTTCGACCCCGGCGACGCGCTCGCGATGGCCGAGCGGGCGGCGACGTTCCTGAAGTTCGAAGCGCGGTTCAAGTTCTGAAGGAGGCTCCGATGCGCAACGGGACGATCCCCCCCTGCTTCCTCCTCCTCCTCGCCCCGGAGGCCGCCCCCCAGGGTCTCGTCACCGGACAGGTCGTGGACCCGCTCGGCGCCGGCGTCGCCGCGGTGGACCTCGACTTCTTCCGCGCCTCGAACGGGGACGAGGAGACCAACCTCCAGAACGACGGGACGGGCGCCGGGGGATTCTTCAGCACGAGCGCCCCTCCCGAGACCTACAACGTCCTCTTCCTCCCCCCCTTCTCCACCTCGCTGCAGCCGAAGTGGGTGAACGGAGTGACCGTCGTCCAAGGTCAGACGACGGCCCTCGGCGTCGTTCCGCTCCTCGCGGGATTCCAGCTCACGGCGACCTTCCTCCGCCCGGGGATCGGCACGCCGGTCGTCGGCGCCTCGGTGCAGGTGCGCGACGCCGCGACGGGGGCGGAGGTCCCCCAGGCGGTCGGGAGCACGAACGCCTTCGGCCAGATGACCGCGGTCGTCCCGGCCGGCGTCTACGACGTCCGCCTCAATCCGACCGGACTGGCGGGCCCCCTTCTCGCGCCGTGGCAGTCGCTCGGCGTCGCGGTCAGCGCGAACACGAGCCTCGGCTCGATCACCCTCTCGCCCGGATTCACGCTCAGCGCGACGGTCCTCGGGAGCACCGGCCTCCCGGTGTCCGGCGTGGACGTGGATGTCGCCCCGGTCGCGGGAGGCTCGGACCTCTACACGCCCGGCGACAACACGGATTCCTTCGGATTCGTCGACGTCGTCGTCCCGGCCGGGATCTACGAGGTGGAGTTCGCCGCCCCCCTCGCCGCGAGGCTCGTCTCGGCCCTCCTCGCGCCCGTGAGCGTCTCCGCGACGACGTCCCTCGGGACGGTCCCGATGTCGGCGGGCTTCTACCTCTCCGGCACCGTCACGGCGGTCCCCGGAGGGCCCCTCGCGGGGGTCGACATCGACGTCCGGGACGCGGCGAGCGGGGCCCCCGTCCCGACGTCGAACGACGACACGGGGGGAGCGGGCACGTACATCGTCGTGGTCCCCGCGGGGACGTGGGACGTGGAATTCACCCCCTTCGGGGCCCCCGGCTACCAGGGGGTGCTCGCGACGGGAATCTCCGTCTCCGCGGACGCGACGCTCGACGCGAGCCTCCCGACGACAGCGTGCGCTCCCTCCCCCTACGGGGCCCCGACGCCTGGCAGCGGCGGCCTCTCGCCGGCGCTCGCGGCGAACAACCCGGCGTTCCCCGGCAACCCCTGGTTCGCCGTGGAGATCGCGGGCGGCCTCGGCGGGATGCCCGGGCTCCTCTTGCTCGGGGCGGGGGGAGCCGCGATCCCGATCTTCGGCGGGACTCTCCTCGTCGACCCGGTCCCCTTCCTCGTCCAGGTCCCCTTCGTCCTCTCGGGCCCCGCCGGAACGCCGGGGGTGGGAGAGGTCGTGTTCCCGTTCCCGATCCCTTCCACCTCCTCCCTCGTCGGCGGGACGGCCTTCCTCCAGGCGGTGAACCTCGACGCGCTCGCCCCCCAGGGAATCGCCTTCTCGAACGGCCTCGCCGTGCCGGTCTGCCTCTGAACCGGCCGGGCTCGCCGGCTCAGGGGCCGGCGTGGTGCCGGCGCAGGCGCTCGAGCTCCTCCCAGAAGCCCGGGAACGACTTCCCCACGCAGTCGGGATCCTCGATCGAGATCCCCTCGCCGACGAGGCCGAGGAGGGCGAAGGACATCGCGACGCGATGGTCCTGGTCGGTCCGGATCCGCGCCGGGCGGAGCCGACCGGGCGGGTCGATCGCGAGGAAGTCGCGTCCCTCCTCGACCCGCGCGCCCAATCTCCCGAGCTCGCGCGCCGCGGCCTCGAGGCGATCGGATTCCTTGAGGCGCAGCGTGCCGACGCTCGCGATCCGCGTCGGCCCCTCGGCGCGAGCGGCGACGGCGGCGAGGGTCAGCACGCAGTCGGGCATCGCCTCCATGTCGATCTCGATCCCGCGCAGCCTCCCTCCGGTGATCGCGACCGCGTCCTCGCCCAGCTCGAGACCGCACCCCATCCGCTCCAGGGCGCGCGCCAGCCCGAGGTCCCCCTGGAGGGAGCCTCCGCCGATTCCCGGGACGACGACGGTCGAGCTCGTCAGCGCCGCCGCGGCGAGGAAGTAGGAGAGGGCGCTCGCGTCGACCTCGACGGGGATGCGCGGAGGGAGGGGGACGGCGGGCGTCACCACGATCGCGTCCTCCCCGGCGCGCCGAGCGGGGATCCCGCAGGCCTCCATCAGGGCGCGCGTCATCTCGACGTAGGGACGGGAGACCTGGGGACCGTCGATCGCGATCCGGATCGGGCCCGCCGGCTGGCCCGAGGCGAAGAGGAGGAGCGAGCTCGTGAACTGGGAGGAGACGCCGCCGCGGACGCGCCACTCCCGGCTCGCCACGGCGCCGCCGTGGACGCGGACGGGGAGGAAGCCCTCCCTCGCCAGGCAGTCGCAGCGGATCCCGATCGAGCGCAGGGCGTCGAGGAGGTCGCCCATCGGTCGTTCGCACAGCCGCGGAGCGCCCGTGAGGAGGGTCGTGCCCTCCGCACCGGCCGCGAAGGAGAGGAGGAACCGCGCCGGGGTTCCGGCCGCTCCCAGGTCGACCTCCTCCGCGGGCGCGCGAAGGCGTCCGCCTGCCCGATCCACGCGGAAGCCCCCGGCCGTCGGCTCCACGGAGAGCCCCCCGAAGGCGGCGAGCGCCTTCGCGAGCCGGTGCGTGTCGTCGCTGTGGAGCCCGCCGGCGACCTCCGTCGTTCCCGGGCGCATCGCCGCGAGGAGGAGGGCGCGGTGCGTGTAGGACTTGGAGCCCGGGATCCGGGGGGTGAAGGGCTCGGCGCGGACGCGCCCGAGCGCCCCGACCGGGCGCGGGGGGGAAGAGGGGGACCGTCGGATCGCCATCCTCGACGCTTCGGGCCGGCCCCTCAGACCGGGATCCCGTACTTGCGGATCTTCGCGTAGATCGTCGCGCGCGCGATGCCGAGCCGGCGCGCCGCCGCGTCCTTGTCGCCGCCGGACTCGCGGAGCGCCAGCGCGATCGCCTCGGCCTCGAGCTCCTCCATCGGCTTCACGGCGACGACCGCGGCCTCCCCCTCGAGAGGGCGGGCGAGCGCGGGGGCGGAGACGAGGGAGGGGTCCTCGATCGCGTCCCCCGAGAGGAAGAAGAGGCGGGCGACCTCGTTCTCGAGCTCCCGGACGTTGCCGGGCCAGGGACGTCGAGCCAGGGCGCGGCGCACCTCGGCGGCGAGCGTCTTCGAGGCCCCGTGGCGGGCGTTCAGCCGCTCGAGGAACGCCTCCACCAGCGCCGGGAGGTCCTCGGGCCGGTCCCCGAGCGAGGGGAGGCGGATCGAGGCGCCGCGGAGCCGGTAGTAGAGGTCCTCCCGGAACTTCCCGGCGGCGATCTCGCGCCCGAGGTCCCGGTTCGTCGCGGCGAGGAGGCGGACGTCGGCGCGCTTGGACTCGTGCCCCCCGACGGGGCGGAACTCCCCCTCCTGCAGCGCGCGGAGGAGCTTCGCCTGCAGCCCGAAGGGCATCTCGCCGATCTCGTCGAGGAAGAGGGTCCCGCCGTCCGCGGCCTCGAGGAGCCCGGGCCGGTCCCGGTCCGCCCCGGTGAAGGCCCCCTTCACGCTCCCGAAGAACTCGCTCTCGAGCAGCGTCTCGGGGACGGCCGCGCAGTTGATCGTCACGAAGGGGCGAGCGGCGCGCCGGCTGCGCCGGTGGATCTCGCGGGCGAGGAGCTCCTTCCCCGTCCCCGAATCACCCTCGAGGAGGAGCGAGAGGTCCGTCGGGGCGACCCGGGCGACGGTGTCGAGGACCGCCTGCATCGGGACGCTCCGGGCGACGATCGCGGAGGCCTCGGCGGGGGCGCGGTCCCCCGTGCGGTCGGCCTCGGCGGCGCGCAGGGCGACCTCCTGCTCGCGCAGCCGTCCGCGGAGCTGGTCGTTCAGCCGCTCGACCTCCTCGCGCCGCCGGACCGCGGCGAGGGCGAGCGCGGCCTGGTCCGCGAGGGCCTCGAGGAGGTCGAGGGTCCGGTCGGTGAAGACCGCCTCGCGCACGGGGTTGTCGACGTAGAGGGCGCCGGAGGTCCCCTCCTCCGTGCGGAAGGGGACGCAGGCGACGGAGCGCAGGTCGAGGTCGGCGACGCTGCGCAGGTCGCCGAACCTCTCGTCGGACCGCGCGTTCGTCGTCAGGACCGGCTTCCCGTCGCGGACGGCGCGGTGGACGATCGAGTGGGAGATCTCGCGCGCGGGGCCCGGGATCGGTCCGCGGTCGAGGGAGGTCGTCCCCTCGAACTCGATCGCGTTCCCGCGCAGGAGGAGGAGGAAGCCGCGACGCGCGTTCACGAGGGCGACGGCCGACTCGAGGATGAAGCGCAGGAGGTCGTCCCGCGAGGCCCCGCCGATCAGCCGCTTGTTGATCGCGAGGACCGTCCGCATCGCCTCGAGGGACAGGCCCGGCGCGTCGGGCTTCGCCGCCTCGGCTTCCCCGCGCTCGGCGGCGGCGAGCCGCCGGTCGAGGTCGGCGCCGAGGAGGAGGCGGCGGGAGGAGTGCGCGAGGCCGAGGACGGCCGCCGCCTCCTCGAACTCGTGGAGGCGCTCCCGGAAGGCCGCGCGGTCCCCCTCCACCGCCAGCAGGCACGCCGCCGCGGCCGCCGCCTGGGCGCGGGTCCCGAGCGCGCCGGCCCGCGCCGCCCGGTCCGCCGCCCGCTCGTAGGCGCCTCGAGCCTCGTCCCGCTCCCCCGCGAGCTCCCGGACGAGGCCGTCGAGGAGGTCGAGCTCCCCGGTCCCCTCCGCGCCGGTGCCCCGCAGCGCCGCGATCCGTTCCCGAGCCTCCGCCGCGTTCCCCCGGGCCAGGGCGACTCGAACGGCGGCGCGCGCGAGGTTGGCCCGCGCCCGCGGGTCGGGGAGCCCGGGGTGGTCCGCCTCGAGGCGGCGGAGCCGCTCGGCGGCGTCGTCGGTGGAGCCCGCCACGACGTCGAGGAGGACGAGGCCGACCTCCGCGTCGAGACGCTCCGGATCGATCTCCTGCCCGGCGGGGAGGGCGAGGGCGCCCAGGAACGACTCCCGCGCCTCCGTCGGCCGGTCGAGCGCGAGGAGCGCCTCCCCCCGGCGGACGAGGACGGCGGCGCTCGGCTTCGAGAGCTGGGTCGACCGGAAGGTCCGTTGCGCCTCGTCGAGGAGGGCGAGGGCTCGCGCCGCGTCCCCGCGCTCGAGCTCGAGGATCCCCAGGCTCGCGCGCGTCTCGGCGACCTCGGCGGGATCCCCCATCGACTCCCGCAGGGCGAGGGCCTCGAGCAGCGGTTCGCGGGCCTCCTGAAGCAGGCCGAGGTCCTTCAGGGCGACGCCGAGGTTGTGGGCCGCGCGCGCCGACTGGGTGTAGCGTCCGGCGCGGGGGCAGAGGGAGCGGGCCTCGCGCAGCGCCTCGACGGCCGCCCGCGTCTCGCCCGCCCGACGGAGGACGACCCCGAGATTGACGAGGGCGTCGGCCGTCCCGAACTCGTCGCCGGCCTCCCGCAACCGGCCGGAGGCTTCTTCCAGGATCGCCCGGGCGCCCTCGAGGTCTCCCCGCCGGAACCGGAAGAAGCCCACCACCGTCAGGAGTCGCCCCTTGTCGACGCCCGAGAGGCCGGCCGAGGCCTCCTCGAGAGCGCGCTCGGCCTCCTCGAACGTTCCGAGCCGGGAGTGGACGAACGCCTCGGCGCGCGCGCGCCGCACCCGCTCGAACGGGGAGGGAGAGGGGAGCGCGTTCCGGGCTTCGCGGAGGGCCGCCAGGGCTTCCTCGTTCCGACCCAGGAGGGCGAGCGCCTCCCCGCGGGCACGGATCGCGAGGCCTCGGGTCGCGGCCGGGACTCCGTCGAGGGGAGCGAGACGGTCGAGGGCGGCGACGGCGGCCGCCGGCTCGGCGGCGACGAGGTGCGTCTCGGCCAGCGCGAGGGGGAGGCGCGCGTCGCCCGGCGCCCGGGAGAGCGCACCCTGGAGCAGCTTGACGGCCCCGGCGAAGGCGGAGCCGAAGCGCAGGCGTTCGGCCCCCGCCAGGGCCGCCGCCACCCCGTCCCGGGTCCGTCCGGCGAGGAGCAGGAGCGGAGCGAGCCTCTCGGGAGGCACCCCGCTCGCCCGCATCGCGTCGGCCAGGTCTCCACAGGTCCGCGGGGGGGGCGTAGGGAGGCGGGAGAGGCTCCGCGAGAGGTCCGGGCGGAGCCGGATCTCCCCGGCGCGATCGGGGCCAACCGCCCACCCGATCTCGCGAAGCGTCGCGAACCCCTCCGGGGTCGCCCCTCCCTCCCCGAACAGGGTGCTCGCGAACATCGATCCCCCCCCCGCGAGGAGGACCGAGAGGGCGTGCGCCGCCGCGCGAGGGAGGCGCGCGGCGCGGGCTTCGAGGAGCTCCGAGGGGGTCCCGATGGCGGAACGGTCGATCGCCCCGAAGGAGAGACCGTCCTCCCCGAAGGTGATGAGACCCCGGTCGAATAGGTCGACGAGGGCCTCGGACAGGAGCGCCGGGCTCCCTCCGGTCGCCGCCCTCAGGTCCCTCGCCAGGTTGTGGAGCATGTCCCTCCCCCTCGGTGCTCCCGGGAGGGCGCGGAGGAAGCCCTCGACCTCCTCCTCGGCGAGTCCCTCCATCCGGATCGGCGCGGAGGAGGGGCGGAGCGCCTCGAGCGCGGCCTGATGGCGAGCCGAGAGGGACGTCGGATCGACCGAGGCGAGGAGGACGGGCCCGGAGGGGGAGGTCTTGAGACCACGGCCGGCCCGGAGCACCGCGTCGATGACCCCGTCGTCCGGCAGGTGGAGATCGACGATCGCCGCGACGGCGCTGCGCCCCAGTCCGAGGAGGTCTCCGGCCGCGGCCTCGATCCCCTCGATCGCCGCCGCGGCGGGAGCCGACGTCGGGTCGAGGCCGGGGGCCGCCTCGGTGGCCTCGGGAGGGGATTCGTGCCGTGAACGCCGCAGGAGGCTCCGGAGCGTGCGGGGGGAATCGCACGTGGTCCCCTCGACGACATGGACCGCCACGTCGGCGAGGGAGAGCCGGGCGGCGGCCTGCCGGACCGCCTCGCGCGCGCCGCAGCCGTCGGGCCCGAGGGCGAGGAAGAGCCGGGGACCCGGCTCCCCCTTCGCCGAGCGAAGGGCCGTCGCCGTCCACGAGTCGACCCTGGGACGCGCGGGGACGAGCGGGTCAACGCGGAGCGCGCTGCGCGCCGTCTCGGGGGTCTCGACCGGGATCGGGCGGGAGCGATGGCGGTTCAGGAACCGGAGGACCTCGGCGGCCCGCGCGGGACGGAGGGTCCGGTCGGCCTCCGTGAGCCGCGCGACCAGGTCGCCCAGCTGGGACGGCCACGCCGTGGCGTCGATCCCGGCCGCCTCGAGGAAGGGCTTCTGAGGGAAGTCGCGGTAGAAGTCGCCCGGGCCGACCTGGAAGGGTCCGTGGAGGAGGTGGGCGAGGAGGACGCCGAGGGAGAAGAGGTCGGCGCGCCCGTCGATCTCCTCGCGACGGAACACCTCGGGTGCCGCGAAGAACACCGTCCCTCCGCTCGCCGACTCCCCGGGCCGGGAGGCGAGGCCGAAGTCGGCGAGCTTGATCGGCGTCGCCGAGTCGGATCGGACGCGCAGGACGTTGGCGGGCTTGAGGTCGAGGTGGACCACGCCCCGCGCGTGGAGGTAGCCGAGGGCCCGGGCGACCTCGACCAGGACCGCGGTCGCCTCCTTGGGGTCGAGGGGGGCGAGGGTGGTGAAGTCGCCCCCTTCCGCGAACTCGCGCGTGAGGTAGGGTCGCCCTCCTTCCGTGCCGCACTCCAGGATCGAGGCGAGGCCCGGGTGATCGAGGCCGCGGAGCGCCTCGAATTCCGTGGCCGGCTCGCCCGGGGTGGAGACCTTCAGCACCTTCCTCCGCCCCTCCTCCCGGAGGTCCTCGACGAGGTGGACCTCCCTCCCTCCGTCCTTGCGGTAGGACTCGACGATCCGGTAGCGCCCCGCGAAGTCCATGGGCGACGGAATCCTACGGCGTTCGTCCAGTTTTCGGACAGCGGGTTTCGACCCTAGACCGGGGGGCCGGGTGAGGGGCAGTCCGGAGGGCCGGCGGATGGGTCGGTACGCACTTTGCCCAGGGAGCCCATCATGGTTGCACAGCGCGCTGCATTCGTTGTCCTCCTTCTCTCCGCCGCCGCTACCAACTCGAGCGCCGACGCCCTGACGGGCCGGGTCCTGAACCAGGCCCAGAACGGCGTCTCGGACGTCGACATCGACGTGTTCGACCAGGTGACCGGGGTGAAGCTCGTCACGCAGGACGACGTCACCGACTCCCAGGGGGAATTCGCCGTCGTCGTCCCGCCGGGCCTGTACCGCCTGGCCTTCGATCCGACGGACGTCACCGATCAGACCTTGGCTCCCGCCCAGATCTTCGACGTCGCCGTGACCGGGAACACCGAGATCCCCGACGTGATCCTCGTTCCCGGGATCGAGGTGGTCGGGCAGGTCGTCGGCCCCGGGAACCTGGGAATCGCGGGCGTCGACCTCGACCTCATCGACGCGGGGACGGGGACGAAGATGTTCACGCCGGGGGACGACACCGACTCCCAGGGGCTCTTCGCGTTCGTGACGGAGCCGGGGACCTACATCGTCCGCTTGCAGCCGGCCGTCTCGACCCGGCTGATCGTCGCGGAGTTCGGCCCCGTCCCGATGACGACCGATCCGGTCGACCTCACGGCCCTCCTCGAACCCCTCGTGGAAGGGGTGTGGCTATCCGGGACCGCGACCTCCTCGAGCGGGATCCCCCTCGCGGCGGTGGACGTCGACGTCCGATTCGCCGGCACCATCGACGAGGTCCCGCTCCTCGGCGACGAGACCGGGACGAACGGGACGTACCAGGTCGTCGTCCCCACAGGGAACTTCGACATCGACTTCGCCCCTCCGCCCGGGTCGGCCTACCAGGCGGTGAGCCATCCGGGGGTCGCGATCGCGGCGGACGCGGTGCAGGACGCGACGCTCCCCGTCGGAGGGTCGGGAGGGGGCCCGCCGACGGCGATCGACCTCGGCAACCGCTTCGAGGG
The DNA here is from genome assembly GCA_022616055.1 of Planctomycetota bacterium. Taxonomy (GTDB): domain Bacteria; phylum Planctomycetota; class UBA1135; order UBA1135; family JAKEFM01; genus JAKEFM01. The sequence continues at coordinate 1,483 of JAKEFM010000104.1, read as the reverse complement.
GGTCTTCTCCGCCGGAGAGGACGTCGACGAGATCTCCTTCGAGGGGGTCGCGGGGATGCTCGTCTCGATCGACGCGCGCCGCACGACGGGAACGGCGCGGCCCGACTTCTCCCTGATTGCGCCCTCGACGGCCGCTGTCGAGCTCGCGGCCTACGTGAGGGTCAGCGCGAAGGGGACGAAGGTCACGAATGTGCCGCTGCCCGAGACGGGGACCTACCGCGTCGCTTTCCTCTCGGCGAACGGGGCGGGCGGGCCGTACTCGGTCCGGACGAAAGGGAAGGCCTCCCCCGGCCTCAAGAAGGTGACGGCGGCAGGCTCGATCGCGACCCCGGCCTCGATCGTCGAGGTCCCCTTCCTCGCGATGGAGGGGGGGAAGCTGAAGGGGAAGGTCCTCTCGGGGGGCAGCGGCCTCGACCCCTCGGTGGAGCTCCTGGGACCGGGGGCCGCGCCGATCTCTCTCGGGGGGTACGCCGTGTCGAAGCCCCTCGTCTCCGTCAGCCTGACGGGGGTTCCGCTGCCCGCGACCGGGACCTACACGCTGCGCGTGACGGGGGCGAACGGGACGACCGGCGCCTTCACGGCGAAGCTGGGGGTCCTCTTCCCGAAGGTCCCGCCGCTCGTCGTCACCGAGCCCTGACGCCACGCCCCGGGCCTCCCCGAGGAGGGGAGGTCCCCCGGCGACCCCGCGCGCCTCCGCGAGGAGGAGGAGGCCGGGGAATGCGCCTTCCAATGGGACCGGCCGCGACCCGAGCCCCGGGCCCGTTCCTCCCGCGCTTGCCGGCCGGGCCCCGGGTGCTAACCTTCCTTCGCGCGGGAGGGGGCATCTGTGAGGCCCCTTGAGGCTCCAATCGTCGCTCCTCGCGCCCTTCCTGCCTCTCCTCGCCCTCGCCCCGCCGGCCGCGGGGCAGGCCACCGCCACCCGAGGACCCGCCCTGGCGAAGGTCGGACCGACGGTGGCCACGGTCCAGTGGACGACGAACCCTGCTTCCGCAGGCGCGGTCGAATGGGGCTCCACGCCGGCCCTCGGCGAGTCGACCGCGCCGACGGCGGTCGCGTCCCTCCATGAAGTCGAGATCGGCGGCCTCCTTCCGAACCAGGTCTACCACTACCGGCTCCTGGCCGAAGGGATCCCCGCCTCCCCGATCTTCTCCTTCAGGACCGCCGAGACTCCCGACCTCTCCTCCTTCCGCTTCGCCCTGTTCGGGGACAGCGGGAGCGGGAACGCGAACCAGGTCGGGGTCGCGACGCTGCTCGGGGAGCTCGATCCGGACCTCGTCTTGATCGCCGGGGACGTCGTCTACCCCTCGGGCGCCCCCTCCTCGATGGATCCCCGCTACTTCGTCCCGTACGCCTCGCTCCTCCCCGAGCGCCCCTTCTACCTCGCGCCCGGCAATCACGACTACGACACCGACTGCGCCCAGCCCTACCTCGACGCTTTCTGCCTGCCGCCGAGCGTCCCGGGCGGGGAGCGCTACTACTCCTT